>JAUWOS010000164.1 GCA_030611985.1 Desulfobacterales bacterium
ACAACAGAGCTGTTCGGAAATATCAATTAAGAACGTGGACGAAATAACTTCTTAATAAAATTGATTAAAAAATGAAAACTCTCATCAAATTAGTAACCGTTCACAGGGAGAACCGGTAGTACAACAAGGCTACTCCCCAACTTGTACGCTTTTACAGGTGCTGTAGATGTGCGTTTTCAGGGTAATCAACTATAGTTGTTGCTATGTTGGTTGCCCTGAAAACGTGCATATGCAGTGCCTGTGAACGCTTACTCAAATTACAACCAAATTATCCCTGTGTATAACCTCGTCATAAGGTTTTTGACCAAGGCAATTCTTGATCTGGTTTGATTTAAGCCCCATAATTTTGCATATATCTGCAGAGCTGTAATTGACAAGACCTGTGCCCAATATCTTATCGTCGTGTTTTTTAAATTTTACAGGCGCACCAACGCTGAAATTACCTTCCACGCTTATAATACCGCCTGGGAGAAGGCTCTTGCCTCTTTTAAGTATAGCGGCTGCAGTGCCGTCATTAATTACTATGCTTCCCTCAGGTTTCGAAGAAAAAGCTATCCAGCGTTTACGGCTTGCGAGCTTTTCTTTTTTTGGAACAAAGAACGTCCCATGCTCTTTTCCGGAAAAGAGCTTGGTCAGAATGTCTTCTCTTTTACCATTTGCAATTACCATTGGAATCCCGGCGGCTGTAGCCTTTTTGGCTGCCTTTATTTTGCTGAGCATTCCTCCAGTGCCGAGAGCGCCAGGAATGTCACTTGCAAATTTCTCAATGCTCTTTTTTATGACGGATACAAGTGAAATTAGTTCTGCATCCAGGTTTTTGCGGGGATCTTTGTTATAAAGACCATCAATATCAGTAAGATTAATGAGGATATCCGCATTCATAAGCAAAGCGATCATGGCTGCAAGGTTGTCGTTGTCTCCAAACTTAATCTCTTCAACTACAACCGTATCATTTTCATTTATGATCGGAATAACTTGCCAGGATAAGAGCGTATAGATGGTATTACGCGCATTTAAGTATCTTTTTCGATTGGAAAGATCATCGCCGGTAAGAAGAATCTGTGCCACTGTCTTATTGTATCGTGCAAAAGCCTTTTCATACTCCATAATAAGACCGGCCTGACCAACGGCTGCAACGGCCTGTCTTTTTGGAATTTCATCCGGTCTTCTTGAAAGACCGACTTTTTTAATTCCTGAAGCCATTGCTCCGGAAGAGATCACGATAACTTCCAGTTTCTTGTCGACAAGATCGCAGACCTGCCCGCTGATTGATCTGATAGCCTTTAAATTCAATCCATCCTCTTCGGAAAGAACTCCGCTTCCAATCTTGACAACAATGCGCTTTGCAGTATTAAAACAAACTTTTCTGCTGTCATTCATCAGGTTTGTCCAATAATTGAACGATTTGCGATTTTAGATCGTCGATCCCCTTTCCTGTGAGAGCGGAAATCAATGTCACTTTTTTTTCTTTTGCAGCGGATTGAAATATCTTTGCAGTATCAATTGCGCCGGGCATATCAAGCTTGTTTAGAACCACAATCTGAATTTTTTCCGCAAGCCCCTTGCTGTACATGGCAAGTTCTTTATTTATGATGTTGTATGCGCAAAGAGGATCATTGGAATCAATAGATGACGCATCTATAAGGTGAATAAGAATGCGGGTTCGCTCTATGTGTCGGAGGAATTTGATGCCAAGACCGACTCCTTTATGTGCTCCTTTTATCAATCCTGGTATATCTGCTACTGCAAAAGGTTCTCCCCAATCTGTGTGAACCATACCAAGACTGGGTGTAAGGGTTGTAAATGGATAGTTGCCTATTTTAGGATGTGCTGAAGAGATTGTGGTAATAAGGGTGGATTTACCTGCATTTGGAAGACCGATAATACCTACATCGGCAATGAGTTTAAGCTCCAGCTTGAGAGTAAGACTTTGACATGGTTCGCCCTTTTGTGCAAACCTGGGCGACCTGTTTGTTGATGATTTAAACCGCGCGTTGCCCTGACCGCCTCTACCGCCGTTTGCTATAGAAGCTCTTTCTCCGGGTTTAATAAAATCTTTTACGATCTGACCTGTGGTCTCATCGCTTACAATGGTTCCGGGAGGAATTTCCAATATAAGATCGTCACCACATTTCCCGGTCTTGCATTTGCCCAGACCACAGGCGCCGTTTTTAGCCTTAAAGTATTTCTTGTATCGAAATTGATATAAGGTGCGTTTTCCTGATGTTGCTATTAAAACAACATCGCCGCCCTTGCCTCCGTCTCCGCCGTCCGGTCCTCCGCGCGGCACAAACCTTTCGCGTCTGAAACTTACGCATCCTCTGCCACCATCGCCGGACTCAACAGTAATAACAGCTTCATCAATAAATTTCACTTAGATATAAACACTTGCTTTTTTACGTGAACGACCCATCCGTTCATAAGTTACAACGCCATCAATCAAGGAAAATAATGTGTAATCTTTGCCCAAACCTACATTATTTCCAGGATGTATCTTTGTTCCAACCTGGCGCACCAGTATATTACCGGCTTTAACTCTTTCCCCGCCATATCGTTTTACTCCGCGCCTTTGCGAATTACTGTCGCGACCATTTTTCGAACTGCCGCCCGCTTTTTTATGTGCCATTGCTTAAACTCCTTCAATACCATCTATCTTAACTGCTGTATACTGCTGACGATGTCCTTGCTTGCGGCGATATTTTTTTCGCCGTTTATATTTAAAAACAAGAATCTTTTTAGACTTGCCTTGTTCCAAGATGTGGCCTTGAACCACTACATTATCAAGAAGAGGTCTGCCTATACGAACATCCTCACCATTTGAAAACATAAGAACCCTGTCAAAAGAGATAGGGTTGCCAATCTCTCCTGAAATTTTTTCGACTCTTAAAATTTCACCTTTTTGAATTTTATATTGTTTTCCACCAGAATTAATAATAGCATACATATTATATTGATACTCCTTTATAATATATTTTAGATTTTAAAAATGATAAGTTTTACCTTATCCAAAATCTTTGTCAAGAAAAAATTTGTTCTCTGAGCAATTAAAAGTATTGAAAAGACAAGAAACAGGGTAACCGTTCACGGGAGAATCGATAGGCACAACAAAGCAACTTCCCAACAGGACAGGTTCAGGAACTCCTTGTAACTTTAAGGTATGGAGGTATACTTGAATACTTTTTTAAATCACGAAGTAATATACTGGGATAAAAAAATCGACGCATCTTTATCCCACAAACTTATTAGAGAAGAACCATTATCAATATACATACAAGGCGAGCTGCATTCTGTTGTAATGCGTACTCCGGGCGATGAGTTGCCGCATGTTGCAGGCCTCTGTCTTGCGGAAGGAATTGTAAATGCCCCTGATGATTTTGCATCTCTTGGGTTTTGTGACAAAAAAGATACAAATGCGATAACCGTTACTCTGAATCAATCAAGACAAAACAAAATATCTCATCTGCTTAAAAGGCAGGGTTTTATCGGCCGGACAGATTGCAACCCTTCCGGAAAAAAGATCGTTGAAGATCTTTACGGGGAGATTCATCCGCTGACAAACAATGTTGAAACAGACATTAAAAAGGCTCTTTACTGTCTTGAAAATCTTGCAGACAATCAACCTTTGCGTCACAAGACGCACTCATCTCATGCTGCCGCTTTGTACAACTCAGATTTTGAGCTTTTATCTGTTGCAGAGGATGTTGGACGTCATAATGCCCTTGATAAAGCAATAGGAAAGCTTTTTCTTAACCACAAACTTTGCTCCGCATCTCTTTTGATCCTTTCTTCTCGCATAAGCTATGAACTTGTTCAGAAAGCTGCAAGGGCACACATTCCGATTATACTCGCAATATCACGCCCCACCTCGCTTGCTGTTGAACTTGCATCAGAACTTAACATGACGTTAGCATGCCTTGCCAAAGGATGTGGATTATATATTTTTTGTGGTAAACATCGTCTTGAAAGATAAATCACAACTCTTTTTAGAAACGTGGACGAATTAATTTCCGCGTTCCTTAAGGGACTTGGAAGCAAGATTAATGAGAAATCTTATTAACGAGCTTTGGAAAAGCATGAGAATGCGAACCAAGATATTTGTAGCTACTGTTATCCTTGTGGGTTTCTTTATGGGTCTCGGTCTCTATCAGAGCCTTATGCTCCACAAGAAGACAGCTATGGATCAGGTAGCGCATTTTTCAGATCATCTCCAAGAAAATATTTACAGCGCTATCAGATTTCCCATGTCGATAGGAGACGAAAAAACAATACGGGAGCAGATGAAGGATATCAAAGAGCATATAGACGACGTACAGGTCTACATATTGGACTTTCGTCGAGAAATTTCTTATGCATCGGAAGAAGAACGTATTAACAGCAGCATGGAAAAGTATCTTGATGGAAATGAGTCGCTCAAGGCTCTGGCTGAAACCCTGACAACCGGCAAAGCCCCGGATACATCATTTCCTGACATGGAAAACGAAAATCCTTTTCTGGTAACTATTAAACCAATTCTTAATGAATCATCATGCCGTCACTGTCATGGAGCCAATAAAAAGGTCCTTGGCGCAATAGTCATTAAACAGCATGTCGGAAATGTACTTGCCGCAATCCATCAGACCAGAAACAGACTTGTCGTTTATTTCGCGACCGCTCTCATAGGACTGGTAACCTTCATCAATTTTTTCTTTTCCAGGCTGGTTTCACAACGTATTCGCCTGCTTGGAAAAAAAACCGGCCAGGTGGCTGCCGGTAATGTCACTGTAAAAGTTATTGATGATCATCAAGACTCAATAGGAGCATTGTCTCGCAACTTCAACCAGATGGTAAAAAATATACAGGACCGGATGGAATATGCCAACAGCCTCAAGCTTGGAATTTCCGATCCCTTCTTCACCGTCGATCCGGAAATGAACGTGACATTCATCAATGAAGCTGCAGCGCGTCTGACAGGTCTGTCCCGTGAAGAGGCAATGGGAATGTCCTGTTGTGAAGTATTCCATAGTTCTGCCTGTGAACAGAAGTGTCCTGTAAAAAAGGCGCTGGAAACAGATGAAACCACGGTAGGCCAACGCGTAACCATAAAAAATCGAAAAGGCCGCGAGATCCCGGCGATGTCCAGCTCCGCTCTTCTGAAGGATTCCTCGGGAAAAGTTCTGGGAGGATTTGAGATTCTTCGCGATTTGACTGCCGAAGTGAAAGCGGAAGAAAGGCTTCAGGATGCGTACTTTCGGGAAGAAAAGGCCAAAAAAGCCGCTGAAGCCGCGACCATCGCCAAGAGCGAGTTTTTGGCCAATATGAGCCATGAAATACGGACACCCATGAATGGAGTCATTGCCGCCGCAGAGCTGGCGTTGTCTGAAAAAATGTCTCATAGAGCAGAGCACTATCTGAAAATAATACAATCTTCCGCTTATTCCCTGCTTGGAATCATCAATGATAT
>JAUWOS010000084.1 GCA_030611985.1 Desulfobacterales bacterium
AATGGAGGAACAATGGATAGAAAGATTATGTTAAAAAAGATTGACAGCCATGGATTTACACTTATTGAATTAATGGTGGTCATTGTGATATTGGGAATTCTTGCCGGGCTTATTGTGCCCAGAATAATGGGGCGTCCTGAAGAAGCAAAACAGCTTAAGGCAAAGATGCAGATAGAAAGTCTCGAAACAGCCCTGAAACTATACAAGCTGGATACCGGCACATATCCGGATACCGAGCAAAGCCTGCAAGCTCTGATCGAGTCTCCTGAAACAGGAACAATTCCTAAAAAATGGCGAAAGGGCGGGTATCTTGAAAAAGGCAGACTTCCTGAAGATCCATGGGAAAACGAATTTGTTTATCTTTCCCCCGGTCTTCATGGTGATTTTGACATAATTTCATACGGAGCCGATGGTGTGCCTGGAGGAGAAGATAAAAATAAGGATATTAATAGCTGGGAGATTGATTAAACGATTTGTATTAAGTTTTAAGTTTTAAGTTTTAAGTATTAAGTATAAGTATAAGTATTAAGTATTAAGTATTAAGTATAAGTATTAAGTATAAGTATTAAGTATTAGGTAAAATTCTGTATAAAAACAAATTGTTAAGCTAATGACATAGGTCATGTTTTTTGAAGTATATTACCATCAAAAGTGTAAACTACTTTTGGCTTGCTATGAAGGATTTTTATTTCTTGATGGATGAAATTGATGAATTTAGAAGTCTGACAGGGTAGGACGAGTCTACGTGCCTTTGTTTAAATTTAGGGATTCAGGAATTGAAGCAACGAGTGAGCAATGAACAACCGGTACAAATAGTAACCGATAACTCTCTACGCAACGGTTTTACTCTTATTGAGCTTATCGTTGTAGTCTGTCTTATCAGCATTATGCTTTTTTTTTCCTTGCCACGATTTCAGGATGCTGTTCTATCAGATAGCACAAAAAAAACTTCGCTCTGGATTATAGGAAAAGTGCGAGCTTTAAAAGAAAACGCTGTCAGCAATCAGAAGCTTTACACTCTTCATATAAATATAGATACCGACAGGCTGTGGATAACAAATGAATCAATGTCGGAAGAAGAGCTTCAAAATGCGGAACTGCAAGGATTTGAGCTTCCGGATGATGTAAAAGCGCTGGATGTTGAATATCCTTATAAAGGAAAAATTTCAGCGGGACAAGCTGACATTTGTTTTTACAAAAAAGGTTATTCCGACAAGGTCTTGATTCATATTGAAGATGATGACGAGGAGCTGTCTTTTCTAATTGAACCTTTTCTATCCAAGGTAAAACTATATGAGAAATATGCCGGCTTTGAAGATTAAACCCCGTAGCGGTTTTACTTTGCTTGAAACTATGATAGCTCTTTCCATAATCTCCATTGTCCTTGTAGCTGTCTTTGAAATGCATTCTCAAAACATATCCATGAATAATGCCGCAAGGTTTTATACGACAGCGCCTCTTCTGGCACAACGCACTATGGCTGAACTTGAAATAAAACCGGTAAATGAATGGATATCCGATTCAGGAAATTTCGAGGATGATTTTTCAGGTTATAACTGGTCTATTGCTATAGATGACGTTAAATCAGAAATGCTTGGAAGTGTTGCTGACGACTTAAAAAAAATTGATGTCATCGTATCTTTTAACAATGATGAATTTACATACGACTTCAGAACATACAGATTTATTAGGAATTTAGGGATTTAGGGATTGAAGGATTTAGGGATTGAAGGATTTAGGAATTTAGGAATTGGATGAATGATTTAAATAATCTGCGGGAATCTGTGAAATCTGTGGATGTGACTAATATCAAAGTTCAAAATTTTTCCGGCTTTACTCTGCTTGAAATTATGATAGCAATTTTTATCTTTGCTATCATAATTACGACTCTTTTTGGTTCATATACTACTATATTTAGTAATGCAAAAACTATTGATGAGGATACTGCAAAGTATGAGGCAGCAAAAAACTGCATCAACAGGATAGCTCTTGATCTGAATTCAACACATGTGTCTGTGCCTCCTGAATACTCTCCACCGGATTTTAACGATCCGCCGGATCCTTATCGAATTACAGGAGACATAATTCATACAGGTGACACCGGTTTTTCAAGGCTCAGGTTTACTTCACTTGCACACATATCATTTGAAAAAAACATGCAAAATGGAATTGCTGAAATCGTTTACTATGTCCATGCTGATAACGAAGTTAATTATGTGCTGAGACGTGCGGACAATCTCTATCCTTATAAAGAGTTTGAAGAAAAAGGCAGCGACCCTATGTTGTGCGAAGGAGTTAAATCACTGGAATTCAAGTATTACGATCAGGATGGAGCGGAATACGAATTATGGGATTCAGATTCAGAAAATTTTAAATATGCCACACCTAGAGCGATAGGAATAAAACTTGATCTTGGGGATGTTGAAGATGATTCGGACACATTGTTGTTTGAAACCATAATAATGCTTCCGGTTTTCAGAGAAAAAATCGGATAAGGAACAAAACACTCTTTGGGCGGATTAAAATAACAGCGTGAACGTTTATATTCACTCACTTTTTAAACCGGTTACAGAATTAGCAAAATGAGGTCGACAGAAATAATTAGAAATAATCGTGGGATAGCGTTGCTTATTACAATAATGATTATTACCTTGTTAATTGTAGCAACGCTGGAACTAAACAGAAGAGCGCGCACTGCGCTTATTTCCACAGCAGCAACCCGTGATCGTTTTACTCTCTCATATATGGCGTCGTCCGGCATAAATGCAGCGATGGCTATGCTCGTAAAAGATAAAGCAGACTCCAACTCCGATTCTTTGCAAGAAGACTGGGCTAATCATGAGAAAACAAACGAGCTTCTCTTGGACATCCCTTTTGAAGATGGAAGCGTTACATTGAAAATCAGCGATGAAATCAGTAGAATTCAGGTTAATGCTCTTGTAGAATTTCCCGAAACACGTAATTTTAATGAAAACCAAAAAAATGTGTGGGACAATTTGTTGAGATTTTTGATTTCTCAGAATGAATCTTTTGAAGACATTGAACCTTCTACCATCATAAACTCAACTAAAGACTGGCTGGATTCCGAAGATGACGATTTAATCACAGGGTTAAGCGGAGCGGAATCAGATTATTATGAAGACCTTGATCCTCCATACTCGTGCAGAAACGGTCTATTTTCTTACATCGACGAACTTGCTCTCGTAAGAGGTATTACGTCGGATCTTTTTTATGGCGCTGGTGATACACATGGAATTTTAAGATATACAACTATCTATGGGATGAGCGTCAATGGCGCCCTTGCTTATGAAGGAAAAATAAATATTAATACCGCAGAGCTACCGGTAATTGTTGCAATTCTACCTTCAGGCAATGAGGATTTTGCCCAGAAAATATACGATTATCGCCAGGAAACCTCTGATTCAAATTATATTCATGACCTTTCAAGCTCTGAATGGTATAAGGACGTGCCTGGAAGTGGCGACATTATAATTGAGTCGGAGCTTATTACAACTTCAAGCGATTTATTTAGAATAGAATCCGATGCAACTTTGCATGAAATGAAATTTAATATAACAACAATAGTGCAAAGAGAAAAAGACAACAAGTCTGGAAAATGGAAATGCAAGGTGTTGAGCTGGGAAGCGGGATAAACTTAAAGAGACTAATGAATACATCTCCAGCGCTGCTGATTTTTAAATTAGTGCCCCTTCGGTGCGGGCTTTAAGGCTGTGATTATATTGTTTTTTCACTCGTTCCTTGGCTCTGCCACGGAATGTCTTGCTGAGGCTCTGCCTCATATAAATACAGTTACTTTATGAGGCGGAGCCTCAAGAGATGCATTCCCAGGCAGAGCCTGGGAACGAGTGAAAGTTATTTCGTCCACATTCCTAAGCTTTTACAGGTGCTGTAGATGTGCGTTTTCAGGGCAATCAACTACAGTGTTGCTATGTTGGTTGTCCTGAAAACGTGCATATGCAGTGCCTGTGAACGCTTACATTTATTTTATATCTTGGAAATGTTATGAGCAGAAAGATTCTTGGACTTGACATTAGAAGTGATGCGGTATCTGCAGTTCTATTAAGGAGCGGGATCAGAGAAATCCATATAGAAGCCTATGCGTATGTTCCAACATTAGATCAAAAAAAGTTAGATCAAAAAGATCTGGATCAAAAAAGTCTGGATCAAAAAGAGCTAGATCAAAAAGATATTGAAAGTGGTATAGTCTCCGCGCTGGAAACCATCACAAAAAAAATAGATACAACCGGCTCTATCTGTATCGCTTCATTTCCTGCCGACCGGATATCTTATAGAAATATTCAGGTTCCGTTTAAGGAACAAAAAAAAATCAGGCGGATTCTGCCTTTTGAGCTTGAAGCGACGCTACCGTTTCAGGTAGAAGATATTGTAATAGATTTTAGCGCTGTAAAACTTCCTGACAATAAAGATCGTACGGACATTGTTGCGGTAGCTGTTGAAAAGTCAGGACTGAAATCATACCTTAAAACGCTCGCATCTTTTAATATTGAGCCTGAAATAGTATCATTTGGAGGTTGTCCGGCGGCGCTCTGTCTGGCTAAACTTGCAGATATCCCTGAACATGCGCTGTTTGTCGATATAGATAAAGAGAAAAGCGTTCTGTTTGCTCTTGTCTCAGGACAAATAGCGCTTGTGCGCTCCTTTTCGATAAATTTCGGCAACCCGTCCGCTTTATCCGAAACAAAATCGCTCTGCGTCAACATAGAGCGCACGCTTTGCGCATTTGAAGAGATTTTCGGCTTTGATTTTCAGCCGAATGAGGTACTTATTACAGGATGCGGTCCGGATAGCTCTATCCGGAAAGATGATATGGCAAAGATGCTGGGACTTCCTGTCAAACAAGTAGATCTTGTCAGCGACACAAGTCTTATGATAAAAACCCCGGTAACATGGAAGCCGGAGCAGATGAACAATGCGTTTTCGCTCGCTATACTTAAAACAGAAGGTATTGATGTATTAAGTTTTCGTAAAGGTCAGTTTGCTGCAAAAAAATATATAGCAGAACACAAAAAAAGCTTGATCAAAACAGGTATTTTCACCGGACTGGTTCTGATTTTGATATTTTTTAATATATTTGTCGATTCTTATTCTATGGAAAAAAAAGCAGCCGGTCTGAATCAACAGATAACCGATCTTTTCAAAACTACATTTCCGGATGTCAAAAAAATTGTCGATCCGTTGCATCAAATGCAGGTAAAAATAAAAGATATGCAAAAGGGTTCTTTGCTTCCTGGAGAAACGGAAACAAACATACTCGTTATTGATATACTCAATGATATCAGCAATCTTATATCGAAAAAGATAGATGTTGAGTTTACAAGGCTTGTAATAGGGGCAGAAAGCGTGCTGGTTACAGGAGACACGGACACTTTCAACTCTGTGGATGACATAAAAAGCAGCCTGGAGCTGGCGGAACTTTTTAAAAAAGTCACCATCAGTTCGGCTGACATTGATAGATCCGAAAACCGTGTACGCTTCAAACTAAAGGTACAGTTGTAGATGTTAAAAATAAAACTAAAAAAGCATGAAAAATATTCAATCTATGCGGCAGCAGGTTTTATATGCCTTTTTGTTTTAATTCAATTTATAGTTTTTCCTTTTTTCGACAAAAGAAATCGTCTTGAAAGAACTATACAGGTTAAAACAAAAATACTTGAAGACATGACGGCGCTTAAATCCAAATACGATGCCATTCAAAAAAAAACTGATTTATCAAATCTGCGTTTTGAAAAAAGAGAAAAAGGTTTTACGCTTTTTTCTTTTCTTGACAAGCTTGCAGGTGAAGCGGAAGTAAAGGATTACATTGCCTATATGAAGCCATCTACATCTACTCAGAAAAATAGTCAACGCAAAATGTCGATGGTTGAAATGAAGCTTCAGAGAGTAACTTTAGACCAACTTACTTCATATCTGTACATTGTAGAAACATCAAAAAACATGGTAAACATAAAAAGGATTTCAATTTCAAAAACAGGCAGACAGGAAAATTTTATAGACGCTGTTTTGCAAGTCGAAACATTTGATTTAGGAATTTAGGAATTGAAGGATTTAGGGATTTAGGAATGGAATGATTGGATGGAGTGATTTGGGAATGGGATTGGTAACCGTTCACGGGAGAACCGGTGGCACAACAAGGCTACTTACCAACATGTAAGCTTTTACAGGTGCTGTAGATGTGCGTTTTCTTAGGTAATCAACTATAGTGTTCTATGTTGGTTGCCTAAAAAAACGTGCATATGCAGTGCCTGTGAACGCTTACTGGGATTGTTGTGATGAAAGATAGTTTTGCGAGTGTAGAGAGAAGAGATTATGAAAAATGCAGGGAAATGGCTTCTTTATTCCACATATATTATGGCTGTGGCTGTTTTTTTTATTTACTATCTTTTTCCGTCAGATGCGGTAAAAAAGCAGATAGAATTTCATTTGAACAGAGCTAATCCCAAGCTTAACATTATGGTTGATAATATAAGACCGGCCTTTCCAATAGGCTTGAAGCTTTATAATGTAAGTCTTTATCATCTATACGACTTATTGATCGAAGCAGAACAGATAAATATAACTTACGGATTTTTATCATTTTTTCGCCCAAAGACTACCCTTTTTTTTAAGAGTGGAGCTTATGAGGGTATCCTGAAAGGCAGGGCTGATATAACAGCGGACAAGCTTATGATTAATGCGGATCTGTCCGGTATCATGACAAAAGATATTTCTGTTTTGCAGGATTTATTCAATCGCAAGATATCCGGAATGCTCAGCGGAAAAATTACATATAGCGGCAACAGAAAATTTGCCGGAACTGCGAATGCCAAACTTAACTTATCAGACTGCGAAGTAGAAGTTTTAACGCCTCTTTTCAATCTGGAAAGTTTTACTTTCGACTCTGTTGAAGCAAACGCAGTAATGGATAACCGGAAGTTTCAGATAAAACAATGCGTTGTGAGAGGACGTCAGATAGATGGAAATATTTCCGGCTTTATTGATATAGAGGATCCTGTAAACAAAAGCGTTTTAAACCTTACAGCAAAAATCAAACCGCATCCTTTATTTCTTGCTGATTTAAGAAAAGCTTTTCCTGTTGATCTGCTTTTCAAAAAAAGACAAAATAAAAACGGTTTTCCCGTCAGACTCAGCGGCACTCTTGACGAACCTGTTTTTTCTCTGGATTAAAATGAAACATTATTTTATCATATTAAATATTTTATTAATAACAACTTCCGTATATCTGGGCGTAAAAGTCTTTTATAAGATAACAACCGCAAGTCTGGATCAAGCCCCTATAGTCAGCGCAATTGGCGAACAGGTATCATCTCTGGAAGATGAAAATTACAAATCATTATCTTATTACAAAACAATCTTTGAACGTAATCTTTTTAATACAAAAGCAGGAACGGAGAAAAAATCAGATAAAATCAACATTGAGGCGCTGAAACAAACAGAACTGAGCCTGAAGCTCCTGGGGACAGTTACCGGCGATAAAAGCAAAGCGTACGCTGTTATTGAAGAAGCAAAAGGAAAAAAGCAAAATCTTTACAGGATGGGAGATACTGTTCAAACTGCAACGGTAAAGATGATTTTAAGAGAAAAAGTTGTATTGAGCGTAAATGGAAAAGATGAAATTCTGGAAATGAAAAAAAACCAAAGTGATCAAGAAAGAGAAAAATCTTCTAAAACACCGAGGGTAGCACGTTCACAAAGCGTAGCCTTAAAACGTTCCCAGATAGATGATTCCATTAAAGACGTAAATAATCTCATGAAACAGGTAAGAATAAGACCGCATTTTGAAAACGGGAAACCTAGCGGCTTTGTTTTATCGAACATTAAGCCAAACTCTATTTTTAAGAAGATGGGGCTGAGAAGCGGGGATATAATAAAAGGAGTTGATGGAAACAATATCGGAACAGTAGATGATATTATGAAATTTTACAAAAAATTAAAGGTGTCTTCAAATGTAAATCTTCAAATAAAACGAAGAGGGCGGCCTGAAACCATAAACTACAAGATCAAGTAAGCGATACGCCTGTAAGGATGTCGAAACTATCAATAATAAGTGGTATAAAAAATGAAATCATACTGTAATATTCCAAAAAGCATAATGTGCCTGTTTCTCTTTATTTTTTTATTTATGACAGTTCATATATCAATAGCAGAAACAATCAAAAGTTCCGGCGATACCGACGAGCTGTCGAAGGAAAGTAAAAATCCGGAACGATTCGTTTCTATAGATTTTAATGACGTTGATATTAATGTCTTTATCAAATTTATCAGCGAACTCACCGGAAAGAATTTTGTTGTGGACCATCGCGTAAAGGGAAAAGTAACGATAATTTCTCCTACCAAAATATCAGTGAAAGAGGCATACAAGGTCTTTTAGTCCGTTCTTGAGGTTCATAATTATACTGCCGTAAAAGCCGGTGAAGTGACTAAAATCATTCGATCGCCTGATGCCCGTTCAAAGAATATTGAAACCAGGTTAAAAGAAGAGGCTGCTTCTCCTGAAGACAAGGTCATCACACAGCTCATATCATTAAATTATGCAGATCCTGCTGAAATTAAACGTCTTTTTGCGCCGATGATTTCCAAGAGCAGCGCGATCCTGGCATATCCTCCGACAAACATGATGATAATCACGGATGTATATTCGAATATAAAGCGGCTCCTTAAAATCCTGAAAATAATTGATGTTGCGGGCATAGGCCAGAAGCTTTCCGTGATTCCCCTTGAATTTGCAGATACCGCAAATCTTGTAAAACTTTTGAATTCTGTTTTCAAAACAACTAAAAAAACAAAAAAAACCGATATTGGAAAAGAGGCCAGGTTCGTAGCAGACGAACGAACAAATACAATTATACTGCTCGCCAGTGAAGACGACACTGTCAGAATCAAAAAGCTGATAACAATGCTCGATAAGGAGGTTCCGCGAGGAAAAGAGAAAATTCGTGTCTTTTATCTTGAAAATGCCACAGCCGAAGACCTGGCAAAAGTTCTTCAAGAACTGCCGAAAAAGCAGGGCAGTTCAGCTAAAGGGAAAAAAGAAACTCCTATTATTTCGAGCGATGTCATAATAAAGGCGGATAAAGCCACCAACAGCCTCATTATTATGGCCGACAAGGATGATTATCTGGTTATTGAGGAGATAATCAAGAAGCTGGATATTCCAAGGGCAATGGTTTATATTGAATGTCTGATTATGGAAGTAAATGTAAATAAGGAATTTAAGCTTGGAACAGAGTGGCAGGCAGGGGGCAAGACAGACTATGATAGCAAGACAGGGTACTTTGGTGGCGGCTTTGGTGGCGAAGGCGACGAAGGCGATAGCGGATACAAAAACACAGCCGGACTGACCGTTGGCTCGTTGCCTTCAGGCTTTTCTCTTGGTATCTTTGGCGAAGTTGTTGAAATTGGAGGCATTTCCTTTCCCGGCCTGGCGGCGGTAATACAGGCCTATAAAAAAGACAAAGACGTTCATATACTTTCGACTCCACAGATTCTAACCACAAACAATGAGGAAGCAAGCATCACTGTTGGAAAAAATATCCCTTATATAACCAGACAGGATACAACAAGCACAGGAACGACGGACTATAGTAACTATGAATATAAGGATGTCGGGATAACTCTGAAAATTACTCCTCAAATCAGTAAAGACAGGATGGTTCGCCTCAACATTTTCCAGGAAGTAACCAAGCTGGAATCAAGCAGCGGAGAGTTTCGTCCAACCACGTTAAAGCGCACCATTGATACTACGGTTATCGTCAAAGATAAAAATACCGTTGTTATAGGCGGGCTTATAGATGACAGTTTTTCCAATACAGAATACAAAGTTCCATGTCTTGGAAATATACCTGTGTTTGGATGGGCTTTCAAATCAATGTCAAAATCAAACGACAAAACCAATCTTTTTGTTTTTC
>JAUWOS010000163.1 GCA_030611985.1 Desulfobacterales bacterium
AGATGAATTGGGTTATATGGGGGATGACGTGGCACGCAGCTTAAAAATAAGTGGTAGGGGAGTGAGCGATTGCCGAGAAAGGGGAAGGAAAATCCTTGACAAGCCAGAAATTATAGGCGAATTACTGACGTAATCTTCATAATGTAACAGCGTCCCCCTATTCACAGGCATTAAAGAAAAATCTCTCGCAGAGGCGCAGAGATAACTTTGGGAACTTTTTTAATCTGTTATCCTGTCAGCTTTTTTTCAAAAGGCTAACTTATTACAAATAATATTTTTTTCTCTGTGTACTACGTGAACTCTGTGAGAGATTAAGGTTTTTCAATTGTTTCAAATGAAGGTATAATATGAAATTAAATGCCATATATGATAATGGGCGTATTTATTTTGATCAACCGGTTAGATTCAAAAAGAAAAAGATTCCCGTGCTGGTTGTGATCGATAATGAAGCAGTACTGAGTGGGGAGACAAAAGATAAATCAACTCGACCTGTTGAGGGAAAAGACTCAGGCTTGCTGCAAAAGATTCACGATATCCTGGGTCCTGATTATAAGTATGTTCCTACAGATAAAAGTGATAAAGAATTTCTTATAGAAGCACTTGAGGAGAAGTATTGCAGATGAATGTTGTATTTGATGTAAATATTGTTCTTGATCTTTTACTTCAGCGAAGAAAGTACTACCAGGAGCAAGAAAAATGCTTTCAATTGTTGATAGCAAATGGTGTCCCCTTATATTTTCCGGTATGTGCTTTGCCGACTTTGCAGTATGTTCATTTGGTGGAATTGAAAAGACTTCAGAAGACAGGAGGCATTAAAGAGGATAAAAATATCAGACAATTGTTCAAAGAGCAACTGAAGGTTTTTTTCGGTCAAGTGATAATCTGTACAAGCCTCGGCGCTCATTGGGATGCTATTCCTCCCGATCATCCTGACCATGAGGATGCTTTGATCAGCCTTTCTGTTTCCCTGCTGCCCGGGGATACTATTATTTGGACTGAGGATAGAGTTTTTAAGCCGGTGGGTGATATCGTAGCTGGGGATCACCATGTGGTAAAGGAAGAGTTGTCTAATAAAGAGAACAGCGTTCCTTTCATTGATCTATCTGCTCAGCAACAGAGAATACGAACTAAGCTTGACAAAAATATCCACACAGTCCTTCGCCACGGCAAGTACATCATGGGGCCGGAAGTCAAGGAACTGGAAGAAAGACTGGCCGCCTTTGCAGGAGTTAAACACTGCATCGGATGTGCATCCGGTACCGATGCTCTGCTTATGGCACTCATGGCCATGGATGTGGGGCCGGGTGACGCAATCTTTACCACACCTTTTACCTTTATAGCTACAGCAGAGGTTATCAGTCTGCTTGGCGCAACGCCTGTCTTTGTTGACATTGACCCCAAAACATTTAACATCGATCCCGGCAAACTTGAGCTCGCTATAAAAGCCGTTAAAACTAACGATCCTGTAATATATCCTTTTTCCATTAACTCAACACTCAAAATTCAAAATTAACGCCCAAAGGCGTCATTCCCGTCGATATGTTCGGACTTCCATGCGACTATGATAGTATCAATGCCATTGCAAAAGAACACGGTCTGTTTGTCATCGAAGACGCGGCCCAGGGATTTGGAGGAGAATACAAAGGCAAAAAAGCGGGGTCTCTCACTGATATCGGTTGCACATCATTCTTTCCGGCCAAGCCCTTGGGATGTTATGGTGATGGTGGAGCGGTTTTTACCGATGATAATGCAACTGCTGATACGCTTCGCTCTATCCGAGTGCATGGAAAGGGAACCCACAAATACGACAATGCCCGCATAGGTCTCAACGCCCGCCTGGATACCCTCCAGGCTGCTATTCTCAATGCTAAATTCGACATATTCCCTCAAGAGATTGATCTACGCAATCATGTTGCATTAAAATATACAGAATTTCTTTCAGCTTTGAACCTTCAGCTTTCAGCTCCATCTGTACCAGAAGGATACAAAAGCGCCTGGGCGCAGTATTCGCTTCTCTCAGACAAAAAAGCCGAAATCCAGGATGCTCTTAAAGAAAAAGGGATTCCAACCGCAGTCTATTATCCTAAGCCCCTGCATCTTCAGACAGCTTTTGCACAATACCTTGGATACAAAGAGGGGGATATGCCGATAAGTGAGGATTGCTCAAGGCGAATATTCAGCCTGCCTATGCATCCTTATCTGGAGACAAAAGAGATTGAGCGAATTTGTAAGATTATAGGTAATGAAATATCTCTCACAGAGGTAATCTTTTGAACTTTTTTTGACAGGATAACAGGATAAAACAGGATAAATATTATTGTGCAATACAAAGAAATAACGGAAAAGATCATTGGTTGTGCTTATATCGTATATAACAAAATGGGTTTTGGTTTTTTAGAATCGGTTTATGAGAAATGTCTGTTGATTGAATTGTGTAAAGCAGGTCTTAAGGCGGAATCTCAACAGGCAATTACTGTTTATTATGAAAATCAAGTTGTAGGCGATTTTGTTGCGGATATAGTTGTTGAAGATTCTGTTATATTGGAATTAAAATCTGTCCGCCGCCTTGCCAAAGTTCATGAAGCACAACTGGTAAATTATCTTGTAGCCACAGGAAAAGAAGTAGGATTGCTTTTGAACTTCGGAGAAGAAAAGGTTGAAGTAAAAAGGAAAATTAAAGAGTTGAACCAGGAATCAGACAGGATAACAAGATAAACAGGATAGTTATTACATAATGCAGGTGCGCTATTGCATGCGATACAGCAAGAAGGTTGTATTCTTAACGTGTTGTACATAGTTTTTACCAAAATAAAATCCTGTCAATCCTGTTATCCTGTCAAAACAAGAAAATAAAAAATGAAAATCGTAACCATAATCGGTGCCCGCCCACAATTCATCAAAGCAGCACCTGTCAGCCGCGCCATTGCGGAACATAATAGCCTTACAGAAGTAATCATCCACACCGGCCAGCACTTTGACGCTGATATGTCTGATGTCTTTTTCAAGGAACTAAATATTCCAAAGCCTGACTACAACCTCGGCATAAACAGCGCGTCCCACGGGGTCATGACAGGCCGCATGCTGAAGAAAATCGAAGAAATTCTGATAAAAGAAAACCCTGATTATGTACTCGTTTACGGAGATACCAACTCCACCCTCGCAGGGGCGCTTGCCGCGGTAAAACTCCATATCCCGATAGCGCATGTGGAAGCGGGTCTTCGGTCTTTTAACAGGAAAATGCCGGAAGAACACAACCGTGTCCTCACGGATCACTGCGCCGACATCCTCTTCTGCCCCACAGAAGCAGCAGTTAACAATCTCAAAAATGAAGGATTCACCAATATAGTTACTAATCCTTCCCCCTTAATCCATAATCCTTACTCCCTACCACTTGTTGTAAACGTCGGCGACACCATGTATGATGCCGTTCTCCAATTTTCCGAAATTGCCCAAAGACGGTCAATAATCATTGAGGATCTGAAAATAAAACCAAAGGAATACCTGCTGGCAACAGTCCATCGACCATACAACACAGATATTCCGGAAAACATGAAGAGTATTTTAGACGCTTTTCTTGAAATCGACGAACCGATCATATTCCCAGTCCATCCCCGTACAAAACAATGTCTGATAAATTCAAAATTAAGCATTCAAAATTCAAAATTAAGATGTATCCCTCCCGTCGGCTACCTCGATATGCTCATGCTTGAGCAAAATGCGAAAGCCATTCTGACCGACTCTGGCGGAATGCAAAAAGAGGCATACTGGTTTGGGGTTCCCTGTGTGACACTCAGGGAGGAGACAGAATGGGTGGAAACAGTGGAAGCTGGATGGAATGTGGTGGTCGGGGCGGACAGGGCAAAGATTGTTGATGCTGTAAATTCCATTAAGCTAACCTGTCCAACGACCGGAATTATATGGAGATGGACGGGCGGCGCAGAGGATGCTTGAGATATTAGCGGATTGAATATCTCTCACAGAGTTCACAAAGTTTTGTTAGCTTCCCTATCCAAAAATATAACCCTCTGCGGGTTCTGTGAGAGATATAAAAAGAGAAAATAAATGTCAACTTTTACAGGAAACGTCCTAAAACTCGTAACCGGAAGCGTATTTGCCCAAGGCATTGGTGTGCTTGTAGCGCCGATTGTTGCCCGACTCTTTGCGCCGGAAGCATTTGGCGTAGCTGCCCTCTTTGCATCCATAAGATAAGTTAAAAGTGTGAAGAATGAAGACCTGACCCCTATGTTTTTAAAGTGTGAAGAATGAAGACCTGACCCCTATGTTTTTGTTCCGTCCCGGTCTTGTGGGCGGCCACTGTATCGGTGTCGACCCTTACTACTTGACCCACAAGGCAATTGAAGTGGGCTACCATCCTGAGATTATCCTGGCTGGGCGTCGGCTGAATGACAATATGGGCATTTATGTGGCGGATCAGGTTTCAAAATTAATGACAAAAAAACGAATCCATGTTGTCGATGCCAATATCCTCATCATGGGGCTTAGCTTTAAGGAAAATTGCCCTGACATGCGCAACACTCGTGTTGTTGATCTTATAAAAGAGTTCAAAAGCTTCAATAGTAATGTTGATGTCTATGACCCTTGGGTAGATAAGGAAGAGGCGCAACACGAATATGATATAATCCCAATTGAAGCACCGGTAAAAGGGAAATACGATGCCATTATTCTTGTGGTTTCCCATAATGAGTTCAAAGAGATGGGAGCAGACGCAATCAGGCAACTGGGCCGGGAGAACCATGTTTTATACGACATCAAGTACATACTGAATGCAGATGAGGTAGATGGAAGATTATGATGACAAAATACGAAAAACTTCAGGAGCATCTGAAATCAAACCAATATGCCTCGCTAATCACAGGCGTTGCCGGCTTTATAGGCTCGAATCTTCTCGAAGCGCTTTTAAAACTCAACCAGACTATAGTCGGACTGGATAATTTTTCTACTGGTTACCAGCACAATCTGGATCAGGTTGAAAAAGCAGTCACTCCAGAGCAGTGGGACAATTTTACCTTTATCAAGGGTGATATCCGTGATCCTGAAACCTGCAGCAGGGCATGTGAAAATCAGGATTATGTTCTACACCAGGCAGCGCTTGGATCTGTTCCAAGGTCAGTAGAAGACCCGGCGCTGACAAACGCCAACAATATAACCGGACACCTGAATATGCTTATAGCTGCAAGGAATGCAGATGTTAAGCGCTTTGTCTATGCAGCGTCAAGCTCCACCTATGGAGATCATCCGGGTCTTCCCAAGAAGGAAGATGAGATCGGCAGACCTTTGTCCCCCTATGCAGTTACAAAATATGTCAATGAACTTTATGCAGATGTATTTGCCCGAACCTATGGCCTGAAAAGCACAGGACTCAGATATTTTAATGTGTTTGGCAGACGCCAGGAGCCGAACGGGGCATATGCCGCAGTCATC
>JAUWOS010000131.1 GCA_030611985.1 Desulfobacterales bacterium
ACTCATATCTTTTGTTGTGCCCAGTGTTTCTCATTCTTGTCTTCTTCTCAAAATTCTTTGGCTTTAAATGCTATCCAAAAATTCGTTTAAATATTGGGCATCCTTCATTTTGTAGTTTACACTTTTCGGAAAAGAGCAAACTCTCAATAATTTTCTGAGCCCACTGAAACGCCTTATTTTCAGGCATTCTACATGTCATGAAAAAAATTAGGCTTTTTTGCAAAAATCCCAAAAGTGTAAACTACTTTTGGGGTGTTATGAAGGATGCCAAAATATTCTACTAATTTTAATTCCCGAATTCCGCAATGGGACGAAACAAGGTTCACCCCTGCAATTTCATACACGTTCCAATCCTTCAATCCCTAAATCCTTCAATCCCTAAATTTATCTTTTATCTTTTATATCTTGTTCACTGTAAAAATCCTTTCTAAAAGCTTCAAACTCACCTTTACATATCGCATTTCTTGCTTTCCTTATAAGGTTTACATAATAGTGAACGTTATGAATCGTATTTAAACGATAAGATAGCAGCTCTTTTGACATGAAAAGATGACGCAGATATGCTCTTGAATAATTTCTGCATGTATAGCATGTACATCCCGGCTCTATAGGATTGGTATCAGTCCTGAAACGTGAATTGTAGATATTCATTTTTCCATGTTTTGTAAATATTTGACCGTTCCTGGCATTTCTGGTGGGCATGACACAATCAAACATATCCGCTCCAAGGCCGACAAGTTCTATAAGATCTTCAGGAGTTCCCACGCCCATAATATATTTTGGTTTTGCATCCGGAAGTTTTGAGAGGCTGAAATCTGCAATTTCGAGCATGATATCTTTTGGTTCTCCAACACTCAGACCCCCAATCGCATAGCCGGAAAAACCGATCTCTGTTATGTCATCAATGGAGATTTTGCGAAGATCTTTAAACATGCCGCCCTGAACAATGCCGAAGAGTCTGTTTGTTTTCCCGATATTCTCAATCTTTTCTTTCCAGGTATTTTTACATCTTTTTGCCCAGCGGGCGGTTATTTCAAGTGCTTTTTGTGTTTCATCTCTGCTTGCAGGATATGCAATACAATTGTCCAGACACATCATAATATCAGAATTCAGACAAATCTGTATCTCAACAGCCTTTTCAGGGGTCAGCAAATGGCTTGATCCGTCAATATGGGATTGAAATGTAACACCATTTTCAGCCATTTTTGAAAGTTTTGCAAGAGAAAAGACCTGGAATCCGCCGCTGTCGGTCAGAACAGGTTTTTTCCAGTTCATGAATTTGTGAAGACCGGAAAAAAGACTTATCACATCGCAGCCCGGTCTGAGATAAAGATGATAGGTATTCCCCAGAATTATCTGAGTTCCGCAGTCTGAAAGCTCTTCAGGCGACATGGATTTTACACTGCCAAGCGTCCCTACCGGCATAAACACGGGTGTTTCGATAATGCCGTGCGACGTCTCCAGTAATCCAGCCCTTGCCCTTGTTTCTTTGGATTCTGCTTCTATTTTGAAATTAAGGTGCGGTAAATTCGTTTTTTTGTCCATTTTGTGCCTTTTTGCGGCAAGTTTTATGGTAACCGTTCACGTTCCTAAGCTTTTACAGGTGCTGTAGATGTGCGTTTTCAGGACAATCAACTATAGTGTTGCTATGTTGGTTGCCCTGAAAACGTGCATATGCAGTGCCTGTAAAAGCTTACGAGTTAGCAAACAAGGCTATGCAATCAACATTGCATCCCCATAGCTGTAAAACCTGTACTCTTTATTTATTGCTTCTTTGTATGCATTAAGCACATTTTTGCGACCTGCAAAGGCAGATACAAGCATAAGGAGTGTAGATTCCGGCAGATGAAAATTTGTGATCATTGCATCCACGACTTTAAATTTATATCCGGGGTATATAAAAAGGTCGCAGTTTCCTTTGCCGGAGGAGACATTTCCGTTACTATCGGATGCGTACTCCAGAGTTCGCACGCATGTTGTTCCAACAGCCACGATGCGGCCCCCGTTTGCTTTTGTGCGATTGATCAAATCAGCGCTCTTTTCGGAAATAAAGTATTGTTCGGAATGAATTTTGTGATCTCTTATATCAGATACCCTTACAGGCAAAAAAGTACCGTAACCTACGTGCAGGGTAATTGCAACTATCCCGACACTGCTTTTTTTCAGTTTTTCAAGAAGTTTTTTTGAAAAATGAAGTCCTGCGGTAGGAGCTGCAATCGCCCCCTTTTGGGAAGCATATACTGTCTGGTAAGATTTTCTGTCGTCACATGACGTATTATTGCCGTTGTGCTTTATATAGGGTGGAAGAGGCATCTTTCCTATCTTGTAAAGAATGGTCTCAAAATTACTGTTGCATGAAAACTCTACTGTATAAATCCCGTTCCGGCAATCTATAATCATAGCTTTTAATCCCTGATCAAAAAAAAATAGTGAGCCGATTTTGGGATGTTTTGATGTTTTTATCAGGCAATCACAAACAAAAGCGCTGCCATCTTTAATTTTTTTGGACCGAAAAGCATAGTCAAGAATAAGAATCTCGGCTTTTCCGCCTGTATCTCTTTTGCCAAACAGTCGTCCCGGAATAACTTCAGTGTTGTTTATAACAAGCACGTCGTTTGGAGAAAGCAAATCGCAGATATCATAAAACTCATGATGTGACAGATTTTCCGCATTGCGACGCAGAAAAAGAAGTCTGGATCTGTCTCTTTGCTCCACAGGCTTTTGCGCTATAAGCTTTTCAGGAAGATTATAATTATAATCAATCAAAGAAAACATAATTCAATTTCTTCCCATGTAAATCAGCAAAAGTCCTATAAACATAAGCACAAAACCAAACTTTCGCAGTGCGTTATCGGGCAATTCCAGCATTTTTTGTATCCATAACCTCATCTTTTCCGGAAATGCAAAATACGGAAGCCCTTCCACAATCATTACCATTCCAAGTACACAAAAAAAGAACTTCATTATATTCCTTTGTTAAGAGTTGCGAGTTACTTAAGATTTTAGTCACTTTGGTGCGTTTTGTCAAAAACAAAATGGCTTGACTACGAACTGCAATAAGATATAAAATGCCGGACGTTAAATTTTGACTCAATTTATATAAAAATCTATTTCACATCCACTTCAGCAATGTAGTGATAATATATCGTGTTCTATTATCTCCATAGTCTGAGGATAATCGCTATTACAAAATAAAAGTTTTCCAAATGAATCATTGTACTATGATTTTAATGGTTTAGGATCAAGATTGAAAATGGAATTTGAACCTGTGATAGGGCTTGAAATTCATGCCCAGCTTAAGACAAATACAAAGATTTTCTGCGGATGCTCAACATCTTTTGGAGCGCCTCCAAATACGCATACCTGTCCTGTCTGTCTTGGTATGCCGGGAGTGCTTCCGGTACTCAATAAAAAGGTTGTTGAATACACCATCCGTATGGCAATAGCAACCAACTGCAAAGTCGAACGTAGAAGCAGATGGGCTCGCAAGAACTATTTTTATCCCGACCTTCCAAAAGGATACCAGATTTCCCAGTACGAACTGCCTGTTGCACAGTTTGGATATATAGATATAGAAACAGACGGCAGCAGAAAGAGAATAGGAATTACACGGATACACATGGAAGAGGATGCGGGCAAGCTGACACATGATCCTGACAGACCGTTTTCCATGGTTGATTTCAACAGAACCGGCGTGCCGCTTATTGAAATAGTCAGCGAGCCTGATATCAGATCTCCTGAAGAGGCAGGCGCTTATCTGCGACAGTTACATTCGATTGTCCGCTATATTGGTATATCCGACGGCAACATGGAGGAGGGAAGTTTCAGGTGTGATGCAAACATTTCGATCAGACCCAAAGGAGCTGAAAGACTTGGAACCCGCTCAGAGCTTAAAAACCTGAATTCCTTCAAGCACGTTGAAAAAGCGCTGTACTATGAGATCAACAGACAAAAGGAAATTATAATAGACGGCGGCAGGGTGGTTCAAGAAACAAGGCTCTGGAATCCTGATAAAAATATCACAACATCGATGCGAAGCAAGGAAGAGGCGCACGACTACCGGTACTTTCCGGATCCCGACCTTCTGCCGCTTGTAGTAGATAATGAGTGGATTGATGCTCTGAAAAAGACGCTTCCTGAACTTCCCGATAGAAAGAAGAACCGATTCATAAGCGAATTCAATCTACCTTCTTCTGATGCTGAAATTATGTCATCAAGCCGTGAGCTTGCGGATTACTTTGAAGAATGTATAAAAGAGTTTCCAAAACCAAAGCAGGTAAGCAACTGGATCATGGGAGAACTTCTTGGACTCTTGAATGCAGAAGGAAAAACCATTGATCGGTCACCGATTTCTTCCAGTAACCTCGCTCGGCTTCTTAAACTTATCGACAAAGGTATTATAAGCGGCAAGATTGCAAAAACCGTATTTGAAGATATGGCAAATACAGGCAGACACCCTGAAGAGATTGTTGAAAAAAAGGGGCTTGTCCAGGTTACCGACGTATCCGCCATTGAAGAGGTTGTGTCGCAGATACTTGCAGACAACCTGAAAGAAGTTGAGGGTTACAGAAAAGGAAAGAAAAAGCTTATCGGATTTTTTGTAGGCCAGGTAATGAAAGAAACAAAGGGAAAGGCAAATCCGAAGATTGTAAATGAAATTCTGAAAGATAAACTTGCAGAGTAAAAGATTATCACGAAAACACAAAAGTATAAAAAAAGCGAAAACTATGGAAAAAAGAAAAACATCAACCTTACATTTTCGTGATTAAAAGGAGGATTTTTTGAAAAAGTCATTTCACGCAGCAACCAGGTTCGTTCTCATGAGTTTTGCTGTAATAACTATAATCAGTACCTCTGTTTATGCATCTGCAAAACAAGAACGTGTTGCAATAATACCGTTTAAAATAAATGCCCAGGAGGATATGGCATTTTTAAAAGACGGCATCCTTTCGATGCTTTCATCCCGACTTTCATGGGAAAAGAAAGTTGTGGTTATAAACAGGCAAGAGACCGAAAAAGCTGTGCAAAGCGTTACAGGACCTTTAAATGAAAAAAAAGCGCTCAAAATCGGCGCTGTGCTGGAAGCGGATTATGTTCTTTTCGGTTCTCTTACAATATTTGGAAACAGCGTCAGCCTGGATTCAAAAATGCTGGATGTTTCAGAAAAAAAAGAACCTCTTTCTTTTTATAATCAGAGCCATGGGATAGATGAGGTGATTCCGAAAATTAATCTTTTTGCCGAAGCGATTAATGAAAAGGTTTTTGGCAGGAAAACAGCGGTCAAGCTACTGCCTGAAAGAAGAACGGAAGAAGAACCCTCAATTTATGCCCATCCTGAGCGTATGCTGTCAGGAGCTTTTATAGATGATGGCAAAAACGAGGAAGAACTTTCTCCATTTATAATAAGCCGGCGTGCAGGAGAGACCAAAGGATTTCATAAGAGCAGAAATCTTAAGATGCAGGTAAAAGGGCTTGCCCTTGGCGATGTGGACGGTGATGGCAAGACAGAAACAGTAATTATGCTGAGCCAGAAGATCATCGTTTATCGTTTTGAAAAAAACCGTTTTTTAAAGATAAAAGAAATTGTCGGTGAAAAGCGGCATCATTTTATTTCTGTAGATGTAGCGGATATTAAAAGAGACGACAAGGCAGAGATATTCGTTACATGCTTGAACACGAATTCAAAGAAACTTGAATCTTTTGTTCTTGAATGGAATGGAAATGATTTTGAATACATTTTAAAAAATGAAAACATCTATTACAGGGCGCTGGTTCACCCAGAGCGCGGACACATACTTTTTGGTCAGAAAAAGGGTGTTTCGGATCTTTTCCTTTCAGGAGTCTATGAACTTGCCTGGAGCGGTGGAAGATACGAGTTGCAAGATAGAGTAAGTCTTCCGAAAGAAACAACTGTTTTCAGCTTTGCTCTGGGTGATGTGATGAATAACGGCAGCGAGATGACTGTGGTCTTTGACGAGGAAGACCGCCTGCGCATCTTTAGTCATAACGGTGAGCAGGAATGGAAGAGCGAAGACCGCTATGGTGGAAGTGAAAACTATCTGGATACTTCTTCCGGCAAGGAGTCTGAAGACCGTATATATCTGCCTCACAGAATTTTTGTAACAGACCTTGACAAAAACGGCAAAACAGAAGTTGTGGTGGTAAAAAACCATTCTCTTTCAAGTCGGCTCTTCAAGCGGTATCGCCGTTACAGCGGAGGCGAGTTTGCATCTCTTTCATGGGATGGTCTCGGTCTCGCCCAGAACTGGAGTACTCGCAAGGCTTCAGGTTATTTTGCAGACTATGCAATCGGCGATATCGACAATGACGGAGAACCGGAACTTGCAGTAGCGGTGGCAAGCAAGCGTGGTTCTATAATGCAGAAAGCAAAAAGCTCAATTATCTTTTATGAACTGGGGACGTTGAGCGGAGAGAAAAAGGAATAATTTTCACCCTTTGACACACCCCTAAATCCCCACTTTCACACATTCATTAGGAACGTGGATGAATTAACTTCCGCAAGTAGGCGCATAGATTTGGGCCTGAAGCTATGATGCATAGTTGGGGAAATTATTTCGTCTATGTTCCTATATACTCTACAGTCCTAAGTTCTCCGAAGTTTCTGAACCATAATCCAATAACCAATTGAAATCATTTAACCAATTGAAATCATTGGTTTTAGAAATCTTGCTTCGATTTTGTCGCTATTAATAATTTCAATGGGTTACTAAAACTTAGGACTGTCGAGCTATATATTTGCTTTGGAGAGGAAATGAAAACAAAAGAAAACAATATTTCTGACAAAAGTACAGACACCAGATGGGCAATCCGGCCGCTTGTTCCCAGTGAGGTATACACGGATAGACAAGAGCATATAGATTATCTTTACAATGCTGCTCTTGATTCCACAGGACGACGGACTATGTCCACAGTTCTTTTGGGCCAGCGCCGTATGGGCAAAACCGAGATATTCAAGCGGCTGGTGAACCAGCTCTTTTTTCAGCAGGATCATCTGGATCCAAAAGCGGT
>JAUWOS010000176.1 GCA_030611985.1 Desulfobacterales bacterium
AATGGACCTATTTTTACAGCACACAATATCCTGAATCGGTTAAAAAGCTCCAGAGCCTTGTGCGGATCATCTGTTTTCAGGTATTTTGAATAAGCTTTGATTATATTTTCTGCAAAAATACGGAAGAGATCCGCCTGATCATTCGACGATGATATAATTTCTTTCCATGCTATACTTTTATCGTCACTCTTTTTTAACAATCGCAAAGCCCCTGTTGCGTCTCCTCTGTTTACAGCACGACTTAATTCTCCAATCCCGCTTCTATCGCTAAAACGATAACTCTTTCTTAAAATAACTATGCAATCATGCAAGCCGCGCTTGTTGCTGCTCTGTTTAATCAAAGCGCACTGCCCAGCTATTGTATCCGGTTTTTCACCCGTTAATTCTTCGACCTTTTTGCAAAAATTTTCTGAAAATCCGTGGATATTCTTCCTGTCGCAAATATCGCCCAGTACGGAACCGGCTTCAACTGAGGAAAGTTGATCTTTGTCTCCAACAAGTATGAGTCTGGCATCAGCAGGCAGAGCCTGAACAAGTTTGGACATCAAGGCAAGGTCTACCATTGAAGCTTCATCCACCACAACAATATCAGCGGGAAGAAGATTTTCAGCATTATAATGAAAATACGGTGAACCGTGAATAGTTTTAAGCATTCTGTGTATTGTGTAAGTTTCTTCGGGAATAGTTTCCTTTATGTAATCGTTGCAGTTTAATTTTTCCTTAGCGTTTCTGATCGATTCCCCAAGCCTTGCGGCTGCTTTTCCTGTTGGAGCTGCAAGAAAAATCCTTTTCTTTTTTTCATCGGCCTGCTCCAGTAAAAGCGCAAGTATCTTTGTAATGGTAGTTGTTTTTCCGGTTCCCGGTCCACCTGAAATAACGCAGAATCTTTTAAAAATCGGTATTATTGATGCCATCTTCTGCCAGTCGATATCTTTTTCCACCCTGCCGGGAAAAAGTCTTTCCAGACCCTTTTTTAAATCTGCTTTATTGATATCCTCGCTATTTACATCTTTTTTGGAACGTTCTTTTATTGAATCTGAAAGTTTTTTTTCATAGTCCCAGTATCGATAAAGATAAAGCCTGTTTTTTTCATCAAGTACAAGCGGACAAAGATCTCCAGGCTTTCCAACGACAGATGTTGCGCCAAGTTTTTTCCGCCATACGGAGAGTTTTGGACACATTAAAGGATCCTGTAGACCATGCTTTTCAAGCAGCGCTTTTCCTGCCATTGAAGCAAGATCAAAGCAGACATCTCCATTTCCCGTAGCATTGCTGACAAGGGCTGCGCCAAGAAAAATATCCGAATCATCATTGCCTGAAATATCCGATATAAATCTTGCAAAATGGATATCTACCAGGGTTAATGATCCCGATTGGCAAAGTCTGGCTATATGTTCCTTATTCATATTGATGGCTATCAACCTAAAGCGGGACGCTTTCGAACTTTTTGTTCTTGATTATCGTAAAACATCAATTGTCCAAACTTCGATTTCTACAAAACTATAGGGGAATATTCCCATGTTTCTTCGGAGGTCTGGTTTCACGTTTGCTGCACATAATTTCAAGCGCCTCAATCAGACGCGGTCTTGTGCTGCATGGCACAATCACGGCATCAACATAGCCTCTGCTCGCGGCACAATAAGGATTTGAAAAAAGATTTTCATATTCTTCTATCTTCTCTTTTCTTTTTGCAGCGGGATCGTCGGCTCCTTTAATCTCTCTTCTATGAATAATGTTGGCGGCTCCTGCTGCTCCCATTACTGCAATCTGAGCGCCGGGCCATGCAAAAACCATATCGGCGCCCAGGTGTTTTGAAGACATTGCAATATAAGCCCCTCCATAGTCCTTACGTGTAATGAGAAGTATTTTAGGAACAGTTGCCTCTGAATAAGACCAGAGAAGCTTTGCTCCATGACGGATAATTCCACCCCATTCCTGCTGGCTTCCAGGAAGATAACCGGGCACATCCGCTATGGTAAGAATCGGTATATTAAAGGCATCGCAAAAACGTATAAACCTGGTGGCCTTGTCTGAGGCATTAATATCAAGACATCCTGCCATATTCACAGGTTGATTTGCAATAATACCTATGCTTCTCCCGTTAAGCCTGGCAAAACATACAATTATATTTGGAGCATAATACTCATGAGGTTCAAAAAATTCACCATTATCAACAATTGAGCAGATTACTCCCTTCATATCGTATGATTTATTCGGATTGTCGGGAATAATTGCGTCAAGTGCGGAATCAACTCGAACAGGGCTGTCTCCTGTATCAACCAGAGGCGGATCTTCCATGTTGTTTGCCGGCAGATAAGAAAGGAGTTTTTTTATCCGGTTTATGGCATCTTTATCGCTTTCACAGGCAAAATGCGCAACCCCGCTCTTTTCACTGTGCGCCATAGCCCCGCCAAGATCTTCGAAGGATATTTCCTCTCCTGTCACAGACTTGACAACTTCCGGACCGGTGATAAACATGTAACTGCTCTTTTTTACCATGAAAACATAGTCTGTCATGGCAGGGGAATAGACAGCGCCGCCGGCGGTCGGCCCCATTATCGCTGAAATCTGTGGAATAACACCTGAACAGGCTGAATTGCGAAAAAAAATCTCACCATATCCCGAAAGGGCGTCAACACCCTCTTGTATCCTCGCGCCTCCTGAATCGTTAATGCCGACAAAAGGAACTCCTGCCTTGAGAGCCAGATCCATAACCTTGCAGATCTTTTTTGCATGCATTTCACCAAGACTGCCGGCTCTGGATGTAAAATCCTGCGAAAAGGCAAAGAGTGGCCTTCCATCCACAAGACCATGGCCTGTTATTACGCCATCGGACGGAATTTCAATTTTTTCCATGCCGAAATTCACACATCTATGACTGACGAACATGTCGATTTCCCTGAATGTTCCGGAATCAAACAAAAGATTCAATCGCTGTCTGGCAGTAAGCTTTCCCTTCTCTAGTTGCCTGGCGACAGCTTTTTCGCCGCCCATCTGTAAAACTTTTGCTTCCCGCTCTTTCAGGTCATTTATTTTATCGTTTACAATTCCCATTATCGATTTTCCTTTTATTGTCTAAACTTCCTCCTACCGCAACGCAACCCGCACCTCGTAACCCGTAACTATTCAGTCCCCCGTTCCTGCCTGAACTTTTCCATCACTTTCTTAAACCCGGAAATAGAATTTATAATAGTCTTGTCATCCACACAAAAGGCAATTCTGAAATGACCGGGTCCCCCAAAACCGCTACCGGGCACAACAAGAATCAGTTCCTCCTGAAGCGCTCGCACAAATTTTACGTCATCTGGAACAGGGGTTTTGGGAAAAAGATAAAAAGCGCCGGACGGTCTGACAAATTCATATCCGCAGTCGGCAAGACCTTTGCACAAAAGATCTCTTTTTGTTGCATATTTAGATATATCCACACTGATGCCCTGCATGGATGCTATCACACGCTGCATCAGGGCAGGTGCGTTTACAAATCCGAGAATCCTGTTGGCAAGCGCCATGCCTTCTAAAAGATCATTTTTAAAGAAAGCTTTTGGATTAAGCGCAATAAATCCTATGCGTTCTCCTGGAATTGAAATATCTTTGGAGTATGAGGTGGCAATTATAGACTCATTATAAGAGGTAAAGATGCCTGGAACTTCGAGACCGTCATAGACGATTTTACGATATGGCTCATCAGAAATAAGATAGATGGTACGGTTCAGTTCTTTACTCTTGTCTTTCAAAAGAACTCCAAGTTCATCAAGACTCTCTTTGCTATATACCTGACCTGTCGGATTGTTTGGAGAATTTATAAGAACAGCCTTGGTTTTTTCAGTAATCGCCGAAGATACGGCATCAGGATCAAGGCTAAAATCCGGTTTTGCAGGCACGGTTTTCAAGAGACCGCCATGGTTATCTACATAAAATTTGTATTCAACAAAATAAGGTGCAGGCGTAATGACCTCATCGCCGGGATCTAATATTGCTTTTAAGATAACGTTAAGTCCGCCTGCTGCGCCACAGGTCATAATAACCTCTTTTTCAGAAATCCGTGCCTGCTGCTGCATGGAAAGGTAGTCAGCCACAGACCTGCGAACATGTGGATATCCGATATTCGGCATATAAGCATGAACTCCGGATTCCATGGAGTTTGCCATATCCTTGAGCGCTTCATTAAATTTATCAGGGGGCGGAAGGTTCGGATTGCCCAGGCTGAAATCATAAACATTTTCAGCGCCATGCTCTGCCTTGAGGCGAGTACCTTCTTCAAACATCTTCCGTATCCAGGAAGACCCGGACAGCATAATCTCAATTTTTTTCGCTATCGTCATAATGTATCCTTGCCATTAGGGTAAGCGTTCACAGGCACTGCATATGCACGTTTTCAGGGCAACCAACATAGCAACACTATAGTTGATTACCCTGAAAACGCACATCTACAGCACCTGTAAAAGCTTACATGTTGGGAAACAGCCTTGTTTGCTACCAGTTC
>JAUWOS010000095.1 GCA_030611985.1 Desulfobacterales bacterium
AAGAAATTTTGTTTTGAAACACTTAGTATGATGGATCGACTTTTTTCTGTTTTCGAAAACGACAAACAACAGATTGAAAGCTACGGAAGAATTTAAACTATCAATACAAAAAGATACAACTTATTGATTTATTAGCACAAATATAATGAACGCATGTTTTGTGCCAACATCGTTGATTTATGAAAAACTATTTTTCGAAAACTCAAGCATATAGTAAATTCCAAATATTGGAGGCAATATCTGTTGATTATAAAGATGCAACAATAAACAATGAAATATGCACTAAAAAAAGGTAAAAATACTTACAAAGGCGTATAAATCAATAGCAATTACATCGGTATTCTTATTTATATTTATAGGTAGTAGTATAGTTAATGAATGGAATAAGGGACTTCACTAAAAATAAACTACCAACCACAATGAGAAAGAGCTGCATCCCCACTATGCTTTTCTTGCAAAAGCGGGTAGTTTAATTTCAGTGAGTTCCCTAACAATGATACTAATAACCCAACCAGGAGCATAGAAATGGTAATAAAAAATTCAAGCGTAAGTTCAGAGGATGAAAAACCTAAAGATGATGATGCAGCTAAAAAAAATACAGTTAAAAGTTCAGAGCCTGCTGTTAGTTCACCTGGCCTAAAGCTTTCACTTGAAAATTATGATTCTGGTTTAAATGATGAAGTAACAACAGTCCTTAATGAGAAAAACGATTAGCCTAACATAAACATACACCTGGCCTTCGCAGCGTCACCATTTTTGCAAAAAGACGCAAAAATGCTGCCACTGCTACGGCCGGTGATGTAAACGTTAGAGTGCGATGCGTAAAATCCCTTTAGTTTTGCTCTTGCAATATATCCCTGAATGATGACATAGAGAACATATGCACGTCATTAGTCGAAAAGCCTTACACATGTTTTGGGGAAAACACCCGGATAGTCAAAGCTCACTGTCTCGATAGCATACAGCGATGACAAAACACGATTTTCGAAGTTTCAATGAATTACAGGCGACCTTTTCAACGGCAGATAAAGTAGGTGAGTTTATAGTGTTCAATATCAGTGGGAATAAGTATCAATTGCCTCAATCCACTTCAATCGAGGCAAAGTATATATCTGCCATGTCCTGACTCACCCTGAATATGATAAAGGAGCGTGGAAATCATGAATGTCCTTACCCATGAAATACAAACGCATTGGATGGTTATCCGTCCGTTGTTTGCAATTCATAATGAACATGACTATGATGTAGCAATTGAGCGCCTGAACGAGTTACTTGATGAAGTTGGGACAAATGAACGGCAAATCCACTCTATGAATTATTAGATGCGCTTGGTGCCGTTATCTACGCCTATGAAGAGCAGCATGAACCGATTCCAGAGTGTACCGGTCGTGATATGCTTCAATTTTTTCTGGATGAACATGAACTCGTAGCGTCAGCTTTGCCGGAACTTGGATCGGAACAGACTATCCAAGAAATTATTCATGGGAAGCGAGAGTTAACGGTTCCTCAAATTCGAGTACTTGCTGAACGATTTCATGTTTCCCCAGCAGTGTTCATCTGACGAGTTTTCAAGCCCTGCATACGATGAAATGAGCAATTACACCAAGAGGCCAACGAACCGAAAGACGAAGAAAGCACGAAAGCGAAGAAATACTCAAAAAAAGAGATTGGAAGAGTATTGTTCCGCACAATAATACATTGAAATAGAGCGAGAATAGCTCCAACAATGCGCTGCACCCGACACCAGAAGCCGGGGCGTTTTTCGCTGTAACCATTTAAGAGAAAAACTTTACTTTTGCCAAGTCCTCATTGGCTTCTGGTGCTGGTGAGCTTGGTCGATCTGCCGCCAAGATGGAAGTCGATCTCTATACTTCTGCTGGAGTTAAGGTTTTAAAACAATGCTTTTATTATCCTTTAAAAAGATATTTATATATTACAGTGCATTAATAATTATTCTTTTGAGCGTTGCAAGCGCGCGCATCATGACTCTTGCTGTTGAACAGAATCCCGGCTTTTGCAACCAGCTCCTTGATGTGCGGATTAATAAAGATAAGCTTTCGCTTCATGCGGATCAAGTTCCCTTGCAAAACATTTTGCGGCACATGGCTGATCTTGGGATAAAGATACGAATTGATCCGCGAATTAATCCAAATATATCAGCATCATTTGAAGATCGGGATATACAAAAAGGTGTGGATTCGATTCTCAAGCCTTTCAGCTATATTCTGATCTGGGAATCCATCGAAAAATCGCTTTCTTCGCCTGTCAGGCTCAGTGAAATCCAGGTTTTCAAGCCAGGTGATAAAGAGCTTATGAAACCTCTTAGACCAGGGTCGGTTTTGTCGATTGATAGAAACACAAAAGATGGATCGTTATTTGTCAAAGATGAAATACTTCTAAGACTCAAACCTGGAATGAATCTTGCAGAATTCAAAAGACTTTTGAGGCAGATCGGCGGAAGAGTAGTAGACGGAAATGATGCACTGGGAATTTATAAGATCATACTTCCTGAAAACTCGGATATTTCTTCTCTTGTTGAACAGATTACAAATCATCCTGGAATTGCAAAAGCAGAGCCCAATTATGCTTATCCCATTTCCGTGCCTTTTAATATCTCCGCTCCTGTCACACCTGTCTTTGACGCTTCAAATATTCGTGAACCAGGAGGCGCTGCGCGGATTGCCATTCTTGACACCGGTCTAAATCAGGATTCCTGCCTTAAAGATTTTGTGCCGGCATCACTTGATGTTTTTAACTCTAATGAATCTATTTCAGACACTCTTGGGCATGGCACGCAGATGTCCTTAATCGCTGCCGGTGTTGTAAAACCTTATGGAGCCGGAAAGGATTCAGAAAGATATAATTCGATAATACCCATCAGAATTTTTGATGACAATGGTTTTACATCGAATTTTGCTATAATTGAAGGCATTGATTTTGCCCTGAATAATGGCGCGCGTGTAATGAGTTTAAGCTGGGGTTCGGAAACCGGAAGCGATTTTCTGGAAAATGCTCTTGATTACGCAAGTTCAAAAGATCTCATTATTGTCGCGGCCGCCGGAAATGAACCAACAGGAAAACCCGTCTATCCTGCCGCTTATTCATCTGTTATTGGTGTTGGAGCGCTTGAACCGGGAGGCAAAGCCTGGGAAAATTCAAATTATGGAAGTTTTGTAATGCTATATGCTCCGGGATTTGCCACATTGCCCGTGGGTTATAAAGGAAGTCCAGGAACATATGCAGGAACCTCCATTTCTACTGCATTTACAGCAAACATCATTGCTGATTATCTATCTCTGAACCCCAAAGCAACAAAAAAGGAAGTCTTTAATGCTCTGATAAAAAATGGGATGATAAGGAATGTGGACAAATTACAGCGGTAATTCTTAGCGCCAAACTGTTACGTTTTGTTTTTTCCAATTACCAATGTTCTATTTTGGTTATACTCATTAGAATTATTGCTTGTTTTTTTGACAAGCCCTTATTTCCATTACCGCATACCCATTTAATTTATAGACCGGATTCCAGCATTCTTTCACGAGATCCAGAAAGCGGATAATTGTTTTTTCCGGAAAATTGTTGCGTAGATATTTATTAACAAGATCGGTTCGCATCAGTATATGAGTGCAATCAAGAGATTGTAGATATGTCCGGAAACCCTGTTTATCTGCGGAAGCTTTGACCATGTTGTTTATGGCATTCATGCCAAATGATCTTTCATAATAATATGGTCTATTCAGATAGTAGCCCCGTCTGCCGAGAAACATCAGAAAAATCCTGACATCATTCGGAAGATTTTCGTTGATATACTGCATTGCAGGATAACTTTCTATGTTGCGGCTCAAGAATTCATCTTTTGTTTCTTGATTAAAGATATATTTTACAGGCGCTATCTCATTAAAATAATTCTTTAGATACAAGAAATTAAAAGCAATACAGATTATCGTAACGCCGGATATGCCAATCAAACCCGCTCGGCGAACCTGTTTGGATTTTTTGCCTGTCCATTCTACAATATTCTTTACACCAATGACACTCAGAATAGCCAGGAACGGAACTACCGGCAAGATATATCTTATGCGTATGACCGTGAGAAAATAAGCTATAAAAAGAAAAAAAACTGAAAAGAACAAGAAAAACACCTTGTCACGGTTTAAATCTTTTGTCAAAAAAACAAAAGGAATCATAATTATTAGAATCGGGTTCAGAACACCATCAAAATACTGAGAAGAAGCATCCTTTCCCTGGAAAAACATTCGAATTGGGATGAAAAGTATTTCTATGAAACTCTCGCCGAACGCAATTTCTCTTCTCTGAAAAACATTGGCAGTCCAATTGTTTTTAGCAATCATGGCAGGACCGCTGCTTCCATCGCCTATATGATAAAGAGCTTTGAAAAAGCTGTTAAAGAGCGGATAGGTGGGGTTTCCCGTCAGAATATAGTTTTTAATAAACCAGGGAGAAACAACAAGAATAGTAATGGCAAAGAATGCAGCGCCATATCCTAACGCCGGAAATTCCTTCTTTGTATCCCTTGAATAATAAAAAACCATCATCAAATTCACAAAGAGCCATGCAATCAGGGCATTATATTTGGACCCCGCTGCCAGTCCCATGCAAATGGCGGACAGGGCGAGCCACTTCGTATCTTTGTAGTTTCCATCACGCCATCTGGTATATGCAAGAATGCCGGCAGTTACAAAAAATACCATTCCAAGGTCTATATAAGCTGTTGTTGAAAGACGGACAATAGCGGGTGTGGTGAAAAAGACCAGAAATCCCAGAAGTCCCCAATTTTTGCCCAGCCTGTTCTTGATGTAATAATACACCAGTAGACCGGTCCCAAGACCGAATGCAAAATGGATAAACTTTGGAATAATATCATTATTAAAATAAAGAGGAATGAGATAAAGGAGATTGATATTCATGGGGTAATATGAAAAATCCGCCCATGGAATTTCGTAAAAGCCTCCATGCTCAAGCCAGAGCTTGGGAATGGCCAGGTGATGAATGATGGCATCACGGGATATGGGTGGGGTCAGATTAAGAAGAATTTCGGTGATCACAAATCCGAAGATCGTCGTGTATAAAAAAAAATTTATAGTTTTACTGTTCCAGCCTTTTTCGATCATTTTCCTCATTCCCAAGTTGTAAACTCACGTTAAACATTTGTCATACATCTTTCCTACACCATAGTCTTTTCTGCGTAAGAATTTTTCTTTTGAAGGCCCTATAATCTGCATCTCTGGATGTGCTTTCTGGGCTTTTATCGCAATTTCCATCTCTTTAGTGCATCCAGTGCTGAACGTAGCATCCTTTCCAACCCATTCCGGAGGAACCTTTGTCTGCATTGTCCGAAATGCTTGAATAATATCTGAAGATGTCTGGAAATGCCATATATCTATAAGACCGCTTCTTTGCACAATTTCCCACATATACATGAGATCGTCCGCATCCATTCCAGACATAAAATACTTTGATGGATTAATAATGAAGGTCTTCAAATATTGTTTTTCGAGCAATTCAGTATAAACTGACATTATTTTCCTGGCCATGTCTATCTTGCCGGGTATTGAACCGATAATCCCACTGTAAAATATTACCGTCATCCCATTTTTCCTGGCATCTTTCATCTGCCGAATAATAGTATCTGCTCTTTTTTCCAGTTCATCGGTAGAAAATCTAATCGCATTGGGATGCTTCGGCTTGTGATGTATGCAAACAGTATTGTCTTCTCCTTTGGAAAAATTGAAAATATCCTGTGTAAATCTAAAATGAGTGGCAAAAAAACGCCGGTACTGTTTTTGACCTTTGGTGATTACACAATCAACTTCTCTGAATATCCTTGCAAAAGTCGTTGAAACCATTAACAGATTAGTTGTCTCTTGTGTCCCTTCTGAAACAACTATTATATTTTGATTTCCCTTCAGAAGTGTGGCAAGACTGTTTTTGGTCAGATATCTTTCCTTAATTATCGGATAATCTTTAAGTTCAGCGCCAGCAATAGAACCTTCCTCAATATCCTTTACAGTTATCTTTTTAAAGAAGGGATTTTCTTTTGCCGCAACAATCACCTTGTGCCCCATCCGCGCCAGGTACTTAATAACGGTCAGATCAAACAATATCTCGCCCGCTTCATTTGCTATCCAGAGAATTTTCTTTGCTTCTTTTGCTTCACGAATGCTCAAGCATTGTTTAAGCTGTTCGTAGCCATTTCCTGTAATCGGACGATTAAACAAATTGATATAATCGGAAAATCCAAAACCGGATAAACAATCAGTCTCCCAGAGTTCATGCTCAACTGAAAGAGAAATAAGTCGTTGGAGTTTTAAAAAATCGATCCGTTCCTTGAGAGTTTCAATGTCGTGAAAATAAGAAAGGCTGGAAGCATCGTCCAAAAAGTTGACAGCCTTGTTAAGTGAATCAGATTGAAGCGCTGTCAGAACCCGTCTGCTTTGTTCCTTTTTTTCATTTAGGCATGGATCTTCTATCCGGGTTCTGTCGATATAAATTTTTAAAAGACGTTTTTCAAGCCTGGATGGAATCATTATTTCATCTCTGGTTTCGTGTATATATTTCATTTTTATAAGCGCCGTAGTATAGGCTTTCTCTTTTTCGTCTTCTATCTGATTATCGATCAGCTTCAAGATTTTACGTAAGACTTTGTCATAGGCCGCCTTCACAACAGAATTCTTTTCCTGTTTCATAATCATATCGAACATACGATCAGAGCATGGGTAAAACTTCTCATCATCTTCAAGATAAACCATGAATCTTATCTGTTCCGGAGAAGCGACATGCTCTGGGAAAACATAATAATCCAGATGATTTTCAATGAAAAAAGCGGTAAGCCGCGCACTCATTTCAGGGTCTGTTTCTATTTTTTTACAGGAAAATTTTGAATTATAATTCATAATTTGAATAGAGTGTAACCAAAATAGAACATTTATCTGTTCAATTTGCAGCTTCATCACCTTAAAGTAGGGGCGATCCTTGTGATCGCCCTGATTAAGGCGATCACAAGGATCGCCCCTACATTTTGACAACCTTTTGATAAAACTGATTAAAAAATGGAAATTCCTATACTATCAAGTTATTTCGTCCACGTTCCTAAAGAGCCTGTTTTTTTATCTCATAATGAGTTTTCAAATTTCTGAATATCAAATGTCAGCTCATCCGGCCATTCTCTGTCGTGGCCATCCATGGAGCCTTTTTTACACGCATCAATAACTACGCGGTCATTATGAAAGATCATATCGCGGCCAGGATCAACATTATTAAAAAGCTTCCAGAGCATTAAAGAACCATCTGAAAGATCAATCTCCCTGTCAAAAAGAATAAAAATATTGAACATATCAAGTTCTTCCGAACCGAACAGCATGGCGGCAAAATCCTTTCCGCTTTTGTTTTTTGTCTTTTCCACTGAAACCGCAAGGAGCCTGTTTGAGATATCCTTGCTCTCAAGCAGATCGCAAAAGAGATGTCTGCATCCGACAAAGCCCGGCAGACTCTTTTTGACTATGCTTAAAAGACCGTCGGCAGAAGAAGGAGGAGGTTTTAGATAACTTTTATCTTTTCTTGGCGGCTCGCCTTTGAATCTTGCAGTAAGGTCAACCCCTATCTTGTTTCCAAAATCCGGAAAAGGAGATGAGTGGTCAAGCACATCAAGAACTCCTTTGCTCAGTGTGATATCAGATGTAATATCAAGTGCTTTCAAAAACTCTTTTATGACTTGTTTCGGATCCTGAGGATTTACATTTCTGTCGACAACAACTATTGTCTTGCAAAAGCTCATCTGTCCATGCCCCCAGAGACCGCTCATTATCTTTTGCGCATGCCCTGAATATTCCTTATCAATTGATACAACAACTATGTTGTGAAAGACTCCTTCCCAGGGAAACCAGTAGTCGCATATTTCCGGCATTATAGACTGCAGCATGGGAAGAAAGATGCGTTCAGTAGCTTTTGCGATGTAGCAGTCTTCCATTGGAGGACGTCCGACCAGTGTAGTATTGTAAACAGCATTCTTACGATGAGTAATAGCGGTAACATGAAACACAGGGTAATCATCGGCAAGTGAATAGTAGCCTGTGTGATCCCCGAATGGCCCTTCCCTTCGCAAATCATCAGGGTCTACATACCCCTCAAGCACAAACTCAGCTTCCGCAGGAACTTCCATATCTATGGTTATGCATTTTGCCATTATAACGGGTTTGTTTCGTATGAAACCCGCAAGCATCATCTCGTCTACTCCTCTCGGCATAGGGGCGGTTGCAGCATAAATAACGGCAGGATCAGCGCCTATGGCGACCGCAACGGGCATTCTTTTTTTCTTTTTGCAATATTCATTAAAATAATGCGATCCATCTTTGTGTATGTGCCAGTGCATGCCGGTGGATTTTTTATCAAAAACTTGCATCCTGTACATTCCGACATTGCGCTTTCCGGTGACAAGACTTTTTGTGATTACTATCGGAAGGGTGATAAATGGACCTGCATCCTTTGGCCAGCAGTGGAGTACAGGAAGCTTTGCCAGATCAACTTCGTCATTTTTATAAACAACTTCCTGGCACGGCGGAGTTCCTGATCTAAAAGAGCGGGGGAAAAATTTTGTAAAGCTGATAGCCATAGGGATAAGATCCAGAGCTCCCAGTAAACTTTTTGGAGGAATAAAATCTATATATTTCTTTATCCTTTTACCCAGCTCATCAAGATGATCTACCCCAAGGGCCATGCAGATTCTGCGCGAACTTCCGAATATGTTCGTAACAACAGGAAATGACGATCCTTTTACATTTTTGAAAAAGAGCGCTTTTCCTCCATCAGCGCTTTTTGATTCTTTATCTGTAATCTTGCTTATTTCAAGGTGCGGAGAAACCTCATGTTTTATATATTTAAGCTCTCCGGTTTTATCAAGAGTATCTAAAAAATCTTTTAGGTTTTTATACAATTTGAAACATCCTTCATTTTATAGTTTACATGTTGGAAAGTAGCCTTGTTGCGCTACCGGTTATTTCGTCCACGTTCCTTATCTGCTTTCATTTTTTGTTTCTGCCTTTTTGTGTCCTTCTCCATATCTTTTCCATGGGCTGTTTCGAAGTTTATTCCAATCTATTTTGCGCCATAATCCTCTATCGCTGAAACATTCCCATGCCCAGCGGAGCCATTTTATAAAGGCAAAAGCGATCCACAACGCCCAGGATAGAATTGCAATACGATAGATTGTAAGTGGAAGTGAAAAAACCCATGCCTGCGGCAGAATTTCTCCTGATATATCCTGATACCATTTCAAAAGGTAATTCCCGGAACCGTTTCCGCTGATCTGCATATTCGGATAACCCAAAAGCCCCTGTTTGATTCCGAACAATAAA
>JAUWOS010000167.1 GCA_030611985.1 Desulfobacterales bacterium
GTGCACATCTCCGGCAACAAGCTTAAGGGAAGTGTTCTTGAATGTGGTGCCTGCATTGTTTGTAACAGTGACCCAGCCATTCAAATCAAGTTTCGAACAAATTTTTAGGAATTGAAGGATTTAGGAATTTATGAATTTAGGAATTTTTGGAGAACATATGAATAAAATAAAAATGAATAAAGTAAGCTGTATCAAACAAGTAATACTTTTACTTGTGGTGTTGCCGCTATTTTACAATTGTAGCGGTCCTATGAGTTATGTCCACCCTACGGCAGATCTTGCATATATCAAGACAGTAGCTATTGTGTCTCTGAAAAATCTGACCCAAAAGGAAGGATCGGAATATAAGGTAATGAATGTTGTGGCTGCTGAAGTATTAAGGCGTGGAATATTTGATGTTGTTGAATTCGGAGAGGTGGATAAAGTCCTGAAGGAAGAAGGGTTTAAAAAAAAAGAAGGTGTCATCAGCAAAAGCATTGCCGAAAGAGCCGGAAAACGGCTGAATGTTCAGGCTTTTATTGTAGGGACAGTTGAAGAATATGGTATATCACGGGCAGGAAGCAGTTCTTACCCGGAAGTCTCCGCTTCCTTAAAGCTGATAGATGCACAGTCTTACAAGATTCTCTGGGAGGCTACACACAGTGTAAAAGGAGCAACCATTCTAGATCGACTCTTTGGCATCGGCAAAAAGAGCCCGAGCGACCTTTGCAGGGAGTTGGTTGGGAAAATGTTTGATACGCTGTTTGAATGATTTAGGGATTGAATGATTTAGGGATTGGGACGATTGGATGGATAGGATGGTTCTGGTATAATTTTGCGTTACTGGCTTTTAACCGTTTACATTATTGGGAGGTGTTATGACAAAATTCATGTTTTCTTCTTTCATTATTAATAAATGGTTAGGCGTTTTAATCGAAATCAAGGCAGAATGTTGATATGAAATTCGAATGGGATTCCCAAAAAGCCGCAACAAACCTCCGAAAACATAAGGTCTCTTTCGAAGAAGCCTCAACAGTTTTGAACGATCCGATGGCCGCAACCGGCATTGACCCTGACCATTCAATTGACGAGTTTCGATATATCACCTTTGGTGTCTAGAATAGCGGTCGCTTGTTAGTAGTTGCTCACGCCGAGCGGGGAGAGACTATTCGAATTATCAACGCTCGCCGTGCTATCAAAGGAGAACGAAAAATTTATGAAGAAGGATAAAATAATCAAAAATGACGAATTACGTGACGAATATAAGCAGTCGGACTTTCCCGCCCCTTTGGTGCGCGGAAAGTATGCTAAGCGTCTGCGTGAGTCGTCAAATGTAATTGTACTCAAACCAGAAGTGGCTGAAGCTTTTCCCAATGAAGACGCTGTGAATTATGCTCTTCTATCGCTGATCAAGCTTGCTCAAACGACAACGCGCCTAACAATGCGCTCCACCGGACACCAAGAGCCCGCGCGTTTTTAGCCTTTGCTATTTTCGGTATAAAACGTCGCTTTTGCGAAGTCATCATTAGCTTTTGGTGCCGGTGAGTTTCACGTTGGGATGGTTTGTAGCCGTTCATGGTTTCAATAATCTGCGGATATCTGCGAAATCTGCGGATGGGATTGAGGTTTTGATTTTTTGAAAAAATATTTATTTATCATACAGGTTGTTTTAGTTTTTTTGCTCTCAGGAGTGCCGGACTGCATTGTTGAAGCAGAAAATATCGTTAAAATAAAAAGAGTAGCTGTAATGCCTTTTGGCACATTTACTGTCGGAGATATTTCCGTTGATGTAACGCGCCTTATATCGGATTGTCTTGCAAAAAATGAATTCAAGATTATTTCTCATGATGTTCTGGAAAATTTCCTTGTCAAAAGAAGGATCCGGGGAACGGAATTTTTAAACGGATCGGATATCAGAGAGATGGGTGTTATTTTAAAGACGGATGTCCTGATACTCGGTTCTGTTGATCTCTTTGAAGATGGTGAAAATCCGCAGACGGCTATAAATGCCCGGATGATTGATTGTCTTGATGCTTCTGTTGTCTGGGCCGATTCCATTTCACACACGGGGGATGATTTTGCCACATTTCTTGGTTTGGGCAGAATAACCTCTTTGAAAAAGTTGATAGAAATCACGGTGGAGGAACTTTTAAGCGATTTGCCTTCTACTGTCAATTCGACCAGCTCATCAGTAAATCCCATTGAGATCGGTCATGCAGGTTTTTTTCCTGATGTGTTAAGAGGCGGTGAGACAACACGTATTTCAATAGAGGTCAAAGAGATTACCGGAAATCTGCAAGATATTAAGGCGTTTATCCTTGACAGTGAAATTGATCTTAAGACCGAGGATGGAAAACAGTATACAGGAACCATCCAGGCGCCTGTTGCTGATGGAACCTATTCGCTGAAAATTTATGTGTACGACCAATTAAACAGGCTTTATGTTATAGATTCCGCAGCCGGTCTGACCGTTCATAGCAGTCCGCCTCAAGTCACTCTTTTGTTTCCGCAAAGCCTTATATCCCCCAACAATGATGGTATTAATGACTATATTCAATTCTTTCCGGAACTTGTGAAAACAATAAGATTAGAAACCTGGCGGATTGAGATTGTAGATGAAGGCGACAACATCGTGAGATCGGAAGAGGGTTTCGGCACACTGCCGACGGGCTTTAGCTGGAGAGGTGAGGACAATCAATACAAAATTGTTAAAGATGGAACATATTTTTGTCGATTGTTTGTGGAAGACAAGGCAGGAAACAAGATGGTTACCGCAAAGGATAAGATTACAGTTGACAAAACTCCACCGGAGATTGCGGTTACTGCTACCGGAGAAAGCGAAGAAAGTCTTACCATGGCGCTGGAGACTAAAGATATAAGCAAAATAGCTGAATGGAAAGTCATTGTTTATGACAAAACAGGCGTTGAAGCAGGAAGGTTTGAAGGCACGGAGAATATTCCGGCATCCATTGTTTGCCCATTGGAAAAAGCATCCAAAAAAAGTCTGAACTCAACAGAAGAATGTTTATTTACCTATTCGCTTGAAGCAAGAGATGTAGCAGGAAACAGATTGCAGGTAGAAAAACAACCATTAAAACGCCCCGAGCCTGAAATAACCGAGATTGGATTTGAGAAAAAAATAGATGAATGGGTTGAGGATTTTTGAATTGACTGACTTGAAAGAAAACGTGAACAGATATAAAAAGCGTTCAAAAACCGCGCAAATGGGAAGGTTTCTTTTTATACTCCTTATTCCGGGATTTATTCTGGGTTGTTTTTCATCTACCGCCCCGTATACTTACGTCAGAAAAAGCTATGAACAGTCGTCTGTTAAAAAAGTTGCGATCTTGCCCTTTTACAACAATACAAAGATTGCCGAAGCGAGCAAAATAGTAACGGGGGCTTTTGTCGCAAACATAGTTGAAATGAAAAAATTTAAAGTAGAATTTTCGGGTAACGTCAGGAGCTTTCTTGTCAATAGGCGAATTATTGTGAGAACAGGCGTTGATCTTGATACCATAAAGCTTATGGGAAAAAGATTGGGAGTGGATGCCGTTATTCTTGGCCGGATAGAAGAGTTTGCAGGAATCAATGGAAAGAAAGGGGGATCTGTTCCCGTAGTTTCTATTGGCTCGAGGATGGTGGATGTCCGAACAGGAGAGATTTTATGGATGGCACAATATAGAAAAACCGGCGATGATTACATAAAGGTTCTTGATTTCGGCAAGGTCAGGTCGGTAAGCGAATTGACAGGGAAAATGGTTTCGGAGATGATCAAAACAATGCCGTAGTTTGGTTATTGGAAATAATAATCACGAAAACACGAAAGTTGAGTCATGATTCATAATACTTTGCGTCTTTTTTCTATCACTATTATGTTTTGTTTTGTCAGTACAAGCATGTATATGCCTTATTGTCTGGCGGCAGATACAACTAAGCTTGCGGAAGTCAATGGCGAGGTTATTTATGAAGAAGCTCTTTATGAGAGAATTAGAGCTGTACACAGATATAAGCCACAAACCAGATCTGAGGGAAGCGCCGGCGGTATCAGGATTTTAGATCTTATTGAAGAAATGATTGATGAGCGACTTATAATCCAGGATGCATACAAAGTGGAACTTGATAGATCTGCTGATTTTATAAAAAATATTAAATCTTTCGCGGCCACCAGATCTATCATCAGATTAAGAAAAGAAGTAGTCCTTGATAAAATCAACATCAGCGATCAGGATATTCTTGATTATTTCAAAGAGCGCTATGAAAAAGATAAGCCTGTCCCTGAAGGGATGTTTGAAAGAGCAAAAAAGCGAATCAGAAAAAACATAAGAAAGGAAAAAGAGAAAGAGTTATCTGATAATTTTATTTCCAAGCTGAGAAAACAGGCAGATATATGGATTGACAGAGACATGCTTAATTTGCTTGACCCGGAAAAAAAATATACAGGGAAAAAATCGGTGATAGCGAGCGTAAATAGCGATACGATTTCTCTTGATAGTTTTCTTCACGATATGCAGCAGGAAGCTCAAAGACGACCGAGGACGCATTCTTTGTTAAAAAACAATGAACATCCGAAAAAAATGCAATCGGAGTTAAAAGAGAAAATTCTAAATAACCTGATCGCATTCAAATTGATCAACCAGGAAGCATTGAAGCGCAATTATATCAACGAGCCTGCCTTTACGGATATGATTAAAAAACGTAAAGAGCGACTTCTTATAAATGAATTTAAGGCAAAGATAGTCAATCCCCTGGCAATTCCAACGGAAAATGAGTTGACACAATATTACAGAGAACATATAAATGACTATAAAAAAGGTTATGAAGTCTGGTTTAAAGAGATGATTTTTCAGACTGATAAAGATGCCGAAAAAGCTCTGAAAGAATTAAAACAGGGAGCGAGCTTTGAATTTTTGGCTGCCCGTGTGTCGGAAACATGGAAACCAAGACAAGGAGCTGTATGGGTTAATGCCGATTCTTTTTCGCCTGCAATCAAAAATGAGCTGAACAGGCTTAAACCAGGTGAGATCAGCGAGGTAATCGCCGATGGCAGGCAATACAAGATCATTAAATTAAA
>JAUWOS010000143.1 GCA_030611985.1 Desulfobacterales bacterium
TTATAATATGTTTCAAATCGTTCAAACCGGATAATTAAAAAATTCTGGCGCAAAATACACAGAAAATGAATGATTATGGCATAGTTTTGCTAATTATTTTCAGAAAACAGGAAACAAGTAGGATGGAAGATGGAAGAGTGGAAAGATGGAAAAAAAAGAGTAAAATATGGAATTTGTTTTTTATTGCATTATTTGGAATTATGTGGTACTTTGCAACAGATAAGCAGTGCTATGTGCTGTTATACCGATAAAACTAGCTAAAACTATACCTTCAGGAATATCCTTGAAGATTAATAATGATGATAATAAAAGATATTTATGAATACTGATCTGTCATTTATTACAAACGAAGAAAATCAAAACCTTAAAGAGAGATTTGAAGTCCTGATAAAAGATACGTTATTTTTTGATTGTCTTGTAGGATACTTCTATTCAAGTGGGTTTCACGCTATCTATCCGTCTTTGAAGAATACAGAAAAAATACGAATTCTGATTGGTATAAGTACAAGCAGACAAACTTTCGAATTACTGGAAAAAGCTAATAAACCCATACAGCAAGTATTTGATTTTTCGCACGCTGAAGCCAAGCAGGAAGTGGAAAACCTTGTTCAGAAAGAAATGACGGATTCTGAGGACAACAGAAATGTTGAAGAAGGGGTACATAAATTCATAGAATGGATAAGAAGCGGTAAACTTGAAATCAGGGCTTATCCGTCACAGAATATCCACGCCAAACTGTATATTATGACATTTAAGGAAGGCGACAGGGATACCGGACGTGTTATCACAGGCTCCAGTAATTTTACACAAGCCGGGTTGATCTATAATCTTGAATTCAACGTGGAATTGAAAAACAGAAGTGACTATGATTTTGCGAAAAATAAATTTGAGGAATTGTGGAGTAGTGCTGTAGATGTCAGCGAAAAATATGTTCAGACCATTCAGGACAAAACCTGGTTAACTCAAAATATCACACCTTATCAGATATACCTTAAGTTTCTCTACGAATATTTCAAAGATGAACTTAGCCAGACAGATGAGGTATTCATTAAATATTTGCCGCAGGAGTTTAAAAAACTTGAATATCAGGAGCAGGCAGTCTTAAATGCAAAAAAAATACTTCTGGAATACGGTGGTGTCTTTATCTCCGACGTTGTAGGGCTGGGAAAAACCTACATTTCAGCTATGCTGGCGGGTCAACTGGACGGCAGAACGCTTGTTATCGCCCCACCTGTGCTTTTGGAAAAATCAAATCCCGGTTCCTGGCTCAATGTTTTTTCAGATTTCAGAGTGCCGGCAGATTTTGAATCACTCGGCAAACTGGATAAACTGCTGGATAGAGGACTGGACAAATACACAAATATTATCATCGATGAAGCACACCGTTTTAGAACCGAAACTACAATATCCTATGAGCTACTGGCGGAGATATGCCGTGGAAAAAGAGTTGTCCTGGTAACGGCAACGCCTTACAACAATACTCCCAAAGATATACTAAGCCTGCTTAAACTGTTTCAGAAAGCCAAAAAAAGCACTATTCCCAATTTGCCTGACCTGGAAGCATTTTTTAACAGCCTGGACAAAAAGCTCAAAAATCTTGACAGACAGAAAGACTATACCAAATACATAAATACTGTACGAGAAAATGCACGGGAAATACGTGATAAAGTTCTTAAATATTTGATGGTGCGCCGTACGCGAACAGAAATTGAAAAATATTTCATCAAAGACATAAAAGAACAAGGACTTAAATTCCCGGAGGTTAAAAAACCGGAGCCGCTATTCTATGAACTTAATAATGAAGAAGACGATATTTTTAATAAAACCATTGACCTTATTGCCAATCAATTCAGATACGCACGTTACATGCCTATGCTTTATTATGAAGGCAAAATTACACAGCCTGAAGAATTAGCTCAAAAAAACATGGGTAAATTTATGAAAATATTGCTCGTCAAGCGACTTGAGAGCAGTTTCTTTGCATTTAGAAATTCAGTAGACAGATTCCTGCATTCCTATGAGATGTTCATAAAAGAACTGGACAATGGCTTTGTGTATGTCAGTAAGAAGCACATCAACAAGATTTTCGAACTGCTGGAAAATGATGATGATGAGGCAGTTCAGCGATTAATAGATGAAGGTAAAGCGGAGAAATATAATAGCAAAGATTTCAGAGAAGAACTCAAAAAAGACCTGGAGTATGATCGTGCAATATTGATGGAAGTCAAAAAACTTTGGCAGAACGTTAAACGGGACCCGAAGCTTCTGAAATTTGTAAATGAGCTGTCAAATAATGGTGTCTTGAGAAAGAATCACCTTATTATTTTCACGGAATCGAAGGAAACTGCCAATTATCTTTTCAAGAATGTTGATAAAGAATATCCTGGAAAAGTGCTCTTGTTTACCGGCGATTCAGGTGAATCTATCCGTGATAAAGTGCTTGAGAACTTTGACGCACGAGCCCGTCATCCGAAAGATGATTATCGCATACTTATCTCAACCGAAGTCCTGTCGGAAGGTGTAAACCTGCATCGTGCCAATGTGGTAATTAATTATGACATCCCCTGGAACCCGACCCGAATGATGCAGAGAGTAGGGCGTATTAACAGGGTTGATACACCATTTGACGTTATTCATACTTTCAATTTCTTCCCTACTAAACAATCTAATGACCAGATAAAGCTAAAAGAAGCGGCTGAAGCAAAAATCAATGCTTTTTTGACACTTCTTGGCGGTGATGCAGAACTTTTAACCGAAGGTGAGCCAATCGGCTCCCACGAGCTATTCGACCGGTTGATTTCAAAGAAAACGTTGGAAGGTGATGATGAAGCGTTGGAGAGCGAACTGAAATATCTGCAGGTTATCCGGGATATCCGCGAAAAGGATTCTGATCTTTTTGAAAAAATAAAAAACCTGCCAAAAAAAGCACGCACAGCAAAAGAAAATAATGATTTTACAGGCGCTCTTATCACCTACTTCCGCCGGGGAAAATTACAAAAGTTTTTTATGACGCAAGTTGAGCAAGCAGCTGAAGAACTTGATTTTATGGCGGCAGCAGGGTTGTTTGAAAGCCAACCTGATGAAAAAAAGAGGAAGCTCCAACATGAGATGTACGACCTTTTAGACAGTAATAAGGAAGCTTTTATTATCGCTACAACCGAAGAAATGGCTGAGCCTCAGAAAAAAAGAGGACGCGACAGCGCTGCTAATATCCTGCGCATTCTAAAGGCAACCATGAAAAACATGCAGAAACTTACAGAAGACCAGGAACTTTATCTTAAAAAAGTGTTGATACAACTTGAAGAAGGCGGCCTGCCCAAACAGACGGCAAAAAATACATTAAAAGCCCTGGATGCCTTAAAGGATGAACTGGTAAATCCTTTTAAGGTACTGGCAGTCCTCCAGACCCAAATCCCCGAACGGCTGCTGCAAAGCCACTATGCAGAGCAGAACCCGGCAGTATCCGGTAAACGTGAAGTAATTCTATCATTATATCTTACAGACGAATAATATATGACGAATAAAGAATCTCAAACTGTTGAATATAAACAAACCTGGAGAAATGACTGCCTAAAAGCTGTTTCTGCGTTTGCAAATAGTAATGGCGGAGTATTGATTATCGGATTAGACGACAGGGGCAAACCTTCCGGAATAAAAAATACAAAAAAACTGCTTGAGGATATACCAAATACGATTAGGAATAAACTTGGAATCATTGTCTCTGTTGAATTGGACAAAAAAGATATAATCAAGGTCACAGTTGCATCATGTTCTGTTCCCATTTCTTACAATGGTAAATATTATCTCAGGAGCGGAAGCACTGTGCAGGAATTACAAGGAAAAGAACTTGCGGATTTTCTTATCTGGAAAACCGGAATTACCTGGGATGATGCGCTTGAAGATATATCAGATACGGGACAATTGGATAAATCTACTGTTGAAGATTTTATACGGTTTGCATCTGACCGCATTCCATCGATTGTACGGGAGAAAAACCTGACTACACTATTAAAGAAACTAAAACTTTCTAAAAACTCTAAACTGAAGCGGGCAGCAATTATGCTGTTTGGTGAAAGTGAGGAGGTGGATCGTTTTTACAGCCATGCCTGCGTCAAAATCGGACAGTTTTTATCCGAGACTGATATAAAAACAACGGATGTTGTAAAAGGTAATCTGTTTCAGCAATTGGAAAAAACGCTGGAAATTCTTCGTTCAAAATACCTGAGAAGTGAAATAAAATATGAAGGCATCCATCGGCGGGATATTCTGGAATATCCCTATGAAGCATTACGGGAAGCAATTATCAATGCGCTTATCCATCGGGATTACCAGAGTTTTTCGCAAATTCAGATCAGAGTATATCCTGATAAACTGATCATCATGAATGCCGGCAGCTTGCCGCCGGAAGTGCCTTTGGAATCGTTGAAAACGGAACATCTCTCAAAACCGAGAAACAAGCTCTTAGCAGAGACCTTTTACTATGCCGGCTTTATCGAAGCCTGGGGACGTGGCACATTAAAAATCGTTGAAAAGTGTATTGAACAAGAACTTCCGGAACCGGACTTTAAAGCAGAAAATAATGTGATGACCGTGACTTTCTTTAAAGATAAATGGAATGAGGAAAATCTAAAGAAACTCGGGTTGAATGAAAGGCAGATTAAAGCGGTGATTTATGCAAAGGAAAATAGGAAAATTACCAATAAAGAATATCAAGAGCTAAATAATGTTTCAAAAAGAACTGCAACAAGGGACTTTGAGAATCTAATAAAAAAGGATATTTTTATTCAAATTGGGATTACAGGAAGAGGAACAGAATATATTTTGAAATGGGGTCATAAAGGGGTCAAAGGAGTTACAAAGGGGCCATAAAGGGGTCAAAGGGTTCGCAAACAGCTCAAAATGAAAGGCGCGTAAAATCAGTAACGCACAGGTAATGAAAGTAATGTAATAGTAATGAATTATCCGGATGCCCTCACAAATTCTGGCGATTAGTTGGCAATTTTGGCAGTTATTTGGCGAAACAGGAAAGTGAATCGTTTACAAACTAAAGGGGGTAAAGGGGTCATAAAAACGCCAAACGACATATAAAAATATAGAATAATATATGAACAAACAGCAGGCACAACAAATTATTAGGGATACCTTTGAAAGATCTTTTGATAAAAACGGTTTTATCGGTTTTATCAAAAACCTTTTGAATAGAATAGATGAAGCACCATTTACTTACCAGGGTAATTATATCCCTGATGCCTATAAACAATACATTAAGACACTGGAACGTGTCGGCAAGTTCAGCGATGGTGAAAATAGCATTGATATTCTTGTTATAACTTTACAGAAAGAGACATCTCTTGAACGTGCACGTACCATGCAGCGTAATTTTGTTGCCTGGTATTTAAATGGTAGTCGTGGCGGTGAAATGAAAGATGCGGCATTAGCTGCATTTGTCTCTCCCGATGAGGAGGACTGGCGGTTTTCGCTGGTCAGGATGGATTATAAGTTTGAAAAGACAAAATCCGGCAGAATGAAGGTGAATGAAGAATTCACTCCTGCCCGGCGCTGGTCGTTTCTTGTGGGCGCCAACGAGAAAAGTCACACTGCCCAGAGCCGTCTGGTTAATATTCTGGCAAATGATGAACAGGCACCAATTCTAAAAGAGATTGAAAACGCTTTTGATATTGAGATCGTTACCAAAGAGTTTTTTCTCAAATATCGTGAGCTATTCCTGCATACCAAAGAAGAACTGGACAGTGTCGTTAATAATGATCCGAAAATTATGGCAGATTTTGAGGATAAAGGCGTTGATACTGTAGACTTTGCCAAGAAACTACTGGGCCAGATTATATTTCTTTATTTCCTGCAGAAAAAAGGTTGGTTCGGTGTTGGCCGGGATGATGATTGGGGCATGGGTTCAAAACATTTCCTGCGGGCACTTTTCGATAAAAAACATTCTGATTATAAGAATTTCTATAACGACATTTTAGAACCGCTTTTTTATGAAGCGCTACGCGTTGACCGAAGTCATGTCGATGGTTATTACAGCCGTTTTGACTGCAAAATCCCCTTCCTGAACGGCGGGCTTTTTGATCCCATCGGCAATTATGACTGGGTGCATACCGATATCATTATTCCTGACAAACTTTTTTCCAACAAGATAAAGACCAAAGAATGCGATACCGGCACAGGAATACTGGATGTTTTTGATCGTTACAATTTTACCGTTAAAGAGGATGAACCTTTGGAAAAAGAAGTAGCTATTGACCCGGAGCTTTTGGGCAAGTCTTACGAGAAATTCAATGCCATTCGCCCTGATAATTATAATGAATTTAGAAAGGCATTAAAAAGCGGCAAAAAAGGCGAGGAAAACAAGTTTAACAAAAAATTCGGCGTCTATTACACACCACGTGAGATTGTGCAC
>JAUWOS010000107.1 GCA_030611985.1 Desulfobacterales bacterium
CCTACGACCGTATTGCCGGATACTTTCGTTCATCCATGCTGGAGGTTGCAGGGGAAAAACTTGAGAATATGGACGGCAATGTCCGTGTCGTCTGTAATTCCGATATTGATCCTGAAGATGCAAAAACAGCCAAAGCAGCGCAGCAGGCGCTTCGCAGATCATGGTGTGAAGGAAACCCTGAAAAACTCGGCGAGTCTTCAAAAGATCGTTTCAGCCGTTTATATCAGTTTATCAAAAGCGGCAAACTTGAAATCAGGGTTCTTCCTGATGAGGTTTTTGGACTGATCCATGGCAAGGCCGGCATTATCCAATATAATGACGGAAGTCAAACCTGTTTTATGGGAAGCACCAACGAAAGCCTTTCTGCCTGGAAACTGAATTACGAATTAGTATGGGAAGATGATTCCACCGAAGCGGTAAAGTGGGCGCAGGATGAATTTGATGCCCTGTGGTTTCACCCTCTGGCCATTTCCTTAAGTGATTTTGTTATCCGCGACATTAAACGTCTTGCCCATCGAAGCGAAATATCCATAGATTCCTGGAAGGATAATCCTGAAAGCGATCCTGCTTCCGGTGTAATCGAAACACCTGTTTACCGCAGAGAATATGGCCTTTGGTCACACCAGAAATACTTTATAAAACTTGCCTATGACGCCCATCTGAATGAAGGCGCAAGATTTGTCCTGGCAGATCAGGTCGGCCTGGGGAAAACTGTCCAACTCGCGCTTAGCGCCATGCTGATGGCATTACATGGTGAAAGGCCTGTTCTAGTAATCGCTCCAAAACAACTTTTGATTCAATGGCAGGATGAATTGCGAAACCTTCTGGGAATACCTTCTGCAGTATGGAATGGAAAAGACTGGATGGACGAGCAGGGTATTATCCATCCTTCAAGAGGAATTGAATCCATAAAAAAATGTCCGCGCAAGATCGGTATTATATCCCAAGGGCTTATAACTTCGGGTTCTGAAACTATGGAATACCTGAAATCTATGAAATTTGAATGCATCGTCATTGATGAGGCTCACCGGGCAAGGCGCAGGAAAATAAGCGATCAAAGTGTTTTTGAACGGGCTGATCCAAACAATCTGATGCGGTTCTTATGGGAGATAAGCCCGAGGACAAAAAGCATGCTTCTGGCCACTGCAACACCTGTTCAGCTTCATCCAATTGAAGCATGGGATTTATTGAAAATTCTTGCAGAGGGCAACGATCAGGTATTGGGCACTCAATGGTCGGAATGGCAAAAACCGCATAAAGCAATACCCGTTGTCATTGGAGATTCTGAAATGCCTGACGAGCTTGGAGAATCCTGGCGATGGATCAGAAACCCCATGCCTCAAGCTTCCGAAGGTATTGTTTTTAAAAATCTTAGAAGAAGTTTTGGATTGAAAAACAGCGACTTTGTTGCCGATGGAGACAGCCTTGATTATTTGCGACCCACTGAAATGACGCGCTTAAAAAGTGTAATTCCGGGATTTGGAAGAAAATATAATCCGTTTATCCGCCACATTGTCAGGCGAACACGCAATTTTCTTGAACAAACGATTGATCCATCAACCGGTGAGCCCTATCTTAAACCGGTTAAAGTTAAGTTGTTTGGCGAAGACAGCATTGATTCGCTGCTTTTGCCTCCATACCTTCAGGACGCCTACAAAGCCGCGGAAAAGTTTTGTTCTCTACTCGGGCAAAGAGTAAAAGGGGCTGGTTTCCTAAAGACACTTTTATTAAGAAGAATAGGTAGCACAATATATGCCGGACAACAGACAACAGAAAAAATGTTGCATGAATGGGGGAATCAATCCCGTATTATAGACTCATCGCTCTTTGAAGAAAATGATGACCAGCAGATTATTTCAACAGGAAAGAGCGACATGAAAAAACTGACCGAAAGCGAACGATCACAATTAGAGCGTTGTCTTAAAGCGCTTGAGAGCAACCAGGATCGCGATCCTAAATACCAAAAAATTGTAGAATATATAGTTGACAAGAAATGGCTTGAATTCGGATGCATTGTATTCTCACAATACTTTGACTCTATCTGGTGGCTGGCAAACCAGCTTTCCGGTGATTTCCCCGATGAACCCATTGGTATTTATGCAGGAGGTAATAATTCAGGGATTATCCTGTCCGGTGATTATAAAAAAGTATCAAGGGATAATCTGAAACATAAAGTAGGAAAAGGAGAATTGCGGCTTCTCCTCGGAACAGACGCAGCCAGCGAAGGATTGAACCTTCAGAGGTTAGGAACTCTTATTAATCTTGACTTGCCCTGGAATCCAACTCGTCTTGAGCAGAGAAAAGGGCGTATTCAACGAATAGGCCAGATGCGAGATGAAGTGTATGTTTATAACATGAGATATCGCGGTTCCGTTGAAGACCGCGTTCATGAGTTGCTGTCGGATCGTTTAGAGGGTATTTATGATCTTTTTGGCCAAATTCCAGACGTACTAGAGGATGTTTGGATAGACGTCGCCAATGGTAAAATAGAAAATGCAAAGAAGCTGATAGCCTCGGTTAAACCGAAACACCCCTTTGATGAAAGATACAACCAGATAACCGAAATAGACTGGGATTCATGTTCGAATGTTCTTAATGCTGATGAGAAAAGAAAAATTCTATTAAATGAATGGTAGCCAGCAGGTAACTCTTGGAAAACATAGGGAAGGCTTCACCGAAGAAGAACTCGACTTCATAATCAACTGCGACATCAAATACCGAATGGGCAAAGAGTTAAACCCGTAAAGCTGCGATTGTCAAACTGTATTACCGAAGAAACATTTATAAATAACAACGTTCCAAGAGTTTTTTAAAAATGAATGATAAGATTGATCAAAAAACAGCATATTCAAAAATCAAGACTATTTTTGACAAGAAAGTTCTGGTTGTTGTGGGAACAGGAGCATCCATGGCTGTTGATCAAAAGTTTGGCATGGCCGCTCTAACTGAAGAACTTAGTCGTAAAATGCCGGCAATTGTTTTCTCAAATAAAGACCTGGAAAACCTGTGGGACAATATCAAGAAAAAGATAAACAATATTGGTCTTGAAAAGGCCCTTGACGGCATTGATAATGAAGAGCTGATTTCAGCCATTATTAAAGTTACAGGAGATTTTATCGCGAGAATCGATGCTAAAAATAAGAAAAAGAGTCTGCTAAACGTTTTTCCTGGTTTTCCCATGGAAAAATTCCTGTTGAAACTCGTTGGCGCCCTTTCTCCTTTAAATCCGGCTCTTAATGTTATTACGCCCAACTATGATTTGTTGATCGAGCATATCTGTGACAGGATTAACATTCCTTATTGCACCGGCTTTAAAGGGGGAATAACAAAATATTACGACTGGAACGTTGCTGAAAAAAAGATGTATTATACAACGTATATTACAAAAGGGAATAAGAAGAGAAAAGTCGAGAGAACAAAAAAGCATATAATACTTCATAAAGTTCACGGTTCGTTAAACTGGTTTTGGCATAACGATCAGATAGTAGAAGATAACTCATTAACGTATGATAAAGAATGCTGTCTAAAAAGGGCCATTATCACACCAGGGGATACAAAGATATCAGAAGCCTTCATGAAATACAGAGATTTTTTTACCAGAGCGGATTATGCGGTTGCCAACGATGATGCATATATATTTGCAGGATATGGATTCAATGATATTCATATTGAAAAAGAAATCGACAGGCATTTGAAAATCAATGGTAAATATGGTGTAATTATAACAAAAGAACTTTCGGACAAGGCCAAAAATTTAATAAACACGGCGGATAATCTGTGGGCTGTCTTTCAGGACCCTAACAACAGCGCAAATACGCTTATAAAAAACAAAAAATATAATAACCATTTAATAGTAGAAAATTCTGATTTATGGAAGATTGACAAGTTCACGGATATCATACTGGGGGGATAAAATGTCAGTTTTTACTTTCGAAAAATCGTCGTTTCTTGGAAATGTTGTTTCAGTAGACACCAGCAAAATATGGTTAAGTGTGGATTCTGAAAAAATGAGGCACGCAAGGGTCGGACGGCTCGTGGCATTAAAAGCACCGGGGCTTGAAAACTGGCTGATTGCAATTGTGGAAAGAATTGTTAAAACATCCTTTGAAACGGAAATTGAAGAAGACTATCCTGACATCAAGGAAAATTTGACTGAAACCGAATTTGCCTCCGATGCTGATGATTTTATAAGCGAAGATAATAAAGTAAAAGTTGCGCTTCTCGGCGCAGTCAAAACAGAGCCCGGAGATAAGATCAGCTCATTTTCACGGTCTATTATCTTTTTTCCCGATATTGAATCTGAATGTTACGCGCTTGAGGGAAAAAACCTTGAAAATCTGATGGGAATTATTTCCAGAGGCGCAAAAGGTGAGCACGCTCTTGATATAGGAACTTATACTCTTGGTGAAAATGCCAGAGCTTATCTGGACGGAAATAAATTTTTCCAGCGACATGCCGCGCTTCTTGGCAGCACCGGTTCAGGGAAATCATGGACTGTTGCCACAATTCTTGAAAAAGCGGCAAAATTACCCACTGCAAATATTGTTCTTTTTGACCTGCACGGGGAATATAAAAACCTGGAATATGCTACACAGCTCAGAGTAGCCGGGCCTGATGATCTCAACTCAAAAGAAACCGGCGTGATATACCTGCCTTACTGGCTTTTAAATTCCGAAGAGTTGCAATCTTTTTTTGTAGATAGAAGTGAATTCAGCGCACACAACCAGGTCATGGTGTTTCAGGATGAGGTAGTAAAAAACAAAAAAAATCTACTTCGTGAACTAAAGAAAAACGAAGTCTTAAATTCTTTTACTGTGAACAGTCCTGTGCCGTTTTCCCTTGATGAGGTTGTTGCAGAGATAAAACGGCTTAATGAAGAGATGATACAGGGTGTGAGAGGCCTGAAACAGGGTAGATTTTTTGGTCAGTTCAGCAGATTTATTGCCAGACTGGACAGCAAATCAAATGATAAAAGATACGGTTTTCTGTTTCAGGCGCCTGAAAAGCTCCACGATTATAAGGCGCTTTATGATATAGCCGATATGCTGATGGGCTTTAAGGGTGATAAGAAGCAGATTAAGGTGATCGATTTTTCCGAGGTGCCTTCTGACGTACTGCCGATAATCGTCGGCCTTGTTGCCCGAATAATCTTCCAGATACAGTTCTGGACGGAAAACAAAAAAAGACAGCCGATTGCTCTTGTCTGTGATGAAGCGCATCTTTACCTGCCTAAAAAGGGGGACTCCAACCCGATAGAAAAAAGAGCTGTTGAAAATTTTGAAAGGATTGCAAAAGAAGGTCGAAAATATGGCGTTGGTTTGCTCGTGATCAGCCAAAGACCTTCAGACGTGAGCTCAACAATACTGAGCCAGTGCAACAACTTTATTGCGTTAAGGCTAACTAACGCAAAGGATCAGACGGTTGTAAAGGATCTCATGCCTGACTCACTTGAATCTTTTGTTGAGATACTGCCCATCCTTGATATTGGTGAAGCTTTGATTGTCGGTGATGCCGTGCTTCTTCCCACCCGCGTAAAAATGGATAAACCGTCTGAAGGAAACAGACCTTTAAGCGAAACAATAGACTTTTGGGATGAATGGAGTGAAAAGGAAAAAGAGACGGATTTAATAAAGGCCGTCGAAAACATGAGGAAACAGAGCCGGAGATAATAATAATGATCAGAAACGAAAACGGCATAAATTTTGATGTTGGATATCCCCTGTCTGATGATGATTTCCATCTTCTTTATGTTGATATAAACAAAGACCAACATCAAAGATTTTTAGACTGGATTAAAGATGTCAAAGCTGCTCCACTTCTTATATGCGGTCAGATCGGCACAGGCAAAACAACCTTTATTGAAAAAGGCTTTTTTGAAACCGACAATCGGAAGTCACCGTTTGATATAAAATTTTCATTTGATACAGACACCCTGTTTCATTTTGAAGGTGAATACTGGGGCCTGTTTCTCGGAAAAATTATTGACCTTGCCGACAGATTAAAAGTGGATATCTCTTCATTCAAGCTTGCGGAAGATATACTGGGGATCGGATGTTCAGATAATGATTTAAAAGAACAACTGCTTAGAGAGACCATTTCAATTTCAGAAATAAAAAAGCAAAAGGATGTTTTTATCAAAGTCGGAAACCTGGTTACAGAGCTCATCCCGCTAATTAAAAAGATAATATTAAGGATAGAGGATAAAAACGGGCGCAAACTTTTTATCTATGCTGAAGGAATCGACAAATTCAAATATAATGAAACAGCCTATCCCTTTTTGCAGGGTATTCTTGATTTTATGGCTGATTACAAAACCCTTTATGAAGTAAATTTTGTGCATCTCTTTTTTGGTAATAAATGGAGAATGTCTGATGCCATTATTTTGCACAATGCAGGCAAACAGGAGGTTGAAGCTGTTTTGCAAAAAAGGCTTGGCAACAGATATAAAGATTTTTATTCAGGTATAATTCCGGCAATAGCCGGGGTGTCAGGAGGAAACTTAAGGCAGGGGCTTAAAATTCTGACCGAATACTATTATGCTGTAGAAGTTTTGAAAAAAACGGCTGACCAGGCTTTCTCTTATGGATGCAGCCTTACAAGGAACAACTCTTTATTTATTACCAGAGAAAAATTTCCTTCAGATATCATAAAGGTAGTGTACCGGGACAGGTATCTTCTGACAGAAATCATAACCGGGGAGCAGCGCGATAGTGTTCATGATGCATTATATAATAACTGGATTATGATAACAGGTGAGTCCAAAGACAAAAAGCAATGGGAATCCATGATTAACCCGCTTATTACTCCTGCATCCGATATTATTACTGATTTGCCTGAATCTCCTGAGGTTGTGCTGTTGAAACAGTGGGCAAAGGAACATGAAACAAGCCCTTTTGGACTGGAAATAGATAAAAGTATCAGCGAAGAACAGATTAAAGATATCAAAGCCGAAATTAGGCAGGAAGACAAAGATACAGTTACAGCGACTTTATCCAAAACCAGAATCTTTGATATAATAGATAGTGAAAGCTATGGACTGAACCCCTTTAATATAATTGATCTTTTTGAAAGACTGGCCGCATATTTTCTTGAGGAAAAGCGTAAAGATAAAATTATTATTGCCTATGATGATCCTGAAATTGCCAAAATTGCAAACGACTTTATTGTTGGTAAGGCAGCAACTTATAAACCTGTAGAATGTAAAGACATTTTTCTGAAAAATCCAACTGCTGAAAACATTTTAACGCAAATTCGAAATAATGAGGAAAAATATACTGCACTTTCCATATTTTTTGGGAAGGCTCTTTCCGGCGAAGATGCATTAACACTGAATAAATTAAGGGACAGGTTTATACAAAATCGAATGATCTGGTGGATCAAATTTGATCATTTAAGAAGCTATCTCGAAAAATGGACGCAGCTCCAACAATTTTTCCTTATTTACAGACTTGATGAAAACCTTCTTGCATGGATAACAAAAGAGGAAGTTCTGGAAGATTTGGAGGAACTTGAAGAATCAGAATCTGATGAAATGAAAAAAAGGCTCGAAAAAGTCCTTCATTACCTGGAGGGCAAAAAGAATGGATAGCAAAACTTACTATGAAACATGGAATCGTGTGGAGCGGGCCGCATTTATGCCAAAGAAAAGGCGTGTAAAAAAGTGGCTGACTGCTTTTATTACTTTTTATAATCGAATCGTTGAAAAACAGAATATAAACTGGCCTAAGAAGTGTAACGGCAAGTTCAGTTTTCCCATGACTTATGATCCTATTAATCTTGATTGTGAGTGTGAAATAAACGAAGACTTTTCAGGATTTTCTTTTAAAATTACGCTGTTGGAACAGACAGTTAGCTTTGAATACAGCGATAGAGAGCTTTGTGAATTTGACTACCTGCATAAGCATTGTGATAAAAAAGCGCAGGCTATTAATAAGGAAGATTTAGTTGAAGTCCTGAAACAAAAGGTTGTCCATCCTGCCATCCACCTTCATTTAACTGATGATGAATCTCTTCATGAAATCAGATTAGGAGTAGCGACAAAAAATCCTTTTGTTTTTCTCTATCAGTTTGCTTTTCAGATGATTGCTGAAAATAAAAAGGAAAGTATAAGGCTTGAGCGGTATGGAAAGAGCCCGTTAAAGCAAAATGAATTAAATCGACTTGTCGATCTCATTGAAACGAATATTGAGGAGGGAAAGATATCGCCTGGAAAGCTTCTTGGAGTATCTTGATCAATCTGATCATGGTTTAGCAAAGCACCGTAGCTTCACAGAAGAAGAACTCGACTTTATAATCAACTACGACATCAAATACTGGATGGGCAAGGAGTTGGGAGCATAAAAGGAGGTAAGCATGTTTGACAGCCAGGAAGAATTGCTCGCTAAAATCCGGCTTGGAGAGGATAGCATCCTTGAGCTCAAGGCGGTCAGTTTCCGTGGGGCCAAGATTGCCGGGCCGAAACGTGATGATCTTGCGGATGAACTCACAGCATTTGGCAACT
>JAUWOS010000132.1 GCA_030611985.1 Desulfobacterales bacterium
TAAGATTTAAGATTGATGGTACGCCTTCGGCGTGCTAATTGATAAACCAAAGTTTTTTCAAGATTATCCTCTTATATATTAATGTTTTAAGGAATCATAAACATATAAAAATGGTAGCATTCCCTGAACTTAAATCTTAAATCTTAAATCAACATAATCACGCACAAAAAGAAGTTCATCGCTTCGTGTTTTAATCAGATTGTCTAGTTTTGCATCAAGAACCGCCTGCAGAATTTTCCGGTAGATAGGTCCTGGCTCAAGACCCATCTTTATCAGATCCTTTCCACTTACCGAAATACTGATATATCTTAGCTTCGTAAAATAGTAAGATATGGCTTTCTTTACCCTTTTCCGTTTTGTAGATGCCATCATATACAAGATCAGTTCAGTCCTGAAACCGGAAAGTTGTTTATGAAGAATACTGTTTATAACCGGCAAATTCCGTTCAAGCCGAAAAAGACACTTGTCAGCATCAAAGCGCTCAACACGGAAAATCACCATGTATCGTGGCGCAAGTTCAAGCCGCATACATATTTCATCTAATGTCTTTTTGTCGCATTGCCTGATAAGCGCCAGAAAATAAACAGCCCACTTCATATAGGATTCTTCCAGAAAAAGCAAATCATACCAGGACAATACCTTTTTGACGGAATTAAACAATGAAATAAGCTCGTTATTAAATTTTGCCAAAGGATGAATTACCTTTAACAGATCATAATCATGAAGCGCTGTAATAGCAGGCGCCGGATTTTCCTCTTCAAGAATATGGCGCAGTTCAACAAATAATCTGCGGCCGCTGACCTGGCTGAAAAAATCCATTTTAACCGCATTTTTGATCAGTCCCGAAGTCAGTTTTCCGATAGAAAAACCAAAACGCTGCTCAAATCTTATAGCGCGGAATATACGGGTTGGATCTTCAACAAAGCTTAAGTTGTGCAAAGCTCTTATTGCTTTTGCCTTAATGTCCTTTTGTGCTGCAAAAAAATCAATTAAAATGCCAAATCTGTCTGGTGTCAATTGGATCGCCAGGGTATTGATAGTGAAATCTCTTCGGAAAAGATCAAGTTTTATAGAACTCATTTCAACCGTCGGAAGGGCTGCAGGAAATTTGTAATATTCCAGTCTGGCGGAAGCAACATCAATTTTAAAGCCATCGGGAAAAATTATAACTGCTGTTCCGAATTTTGCATGAGAGTGAACACGCGCGCCTGAGATTTTCGCATATTTTTTTGCAAATGTTATGCCGGCTCCTTCTATAACAATATCTATATCTTCATTCTTTCTGTAAAGGAAGAGATCGCGTACAAATCCGCCGGCAACATAAGCGTTATAACCAAGTTCGCCGCCCACTTTGCCTATTTCTCTCAAAATATCAAGAATGCGTTGTGAAAGACGCTCTTTCATAAACTTGACAATATTTCTTGTCCTGGCGTAAACCGGCTGCTTAATCACACCCGGCGAATCTGTTGAAACGCTTTGAGATTGTCGAACCAGAATATTCAAAAGATCAGTACGCGTAATAACGCCTGTGATAATATCATTATCAATAACGGGCAAAATGCGCTGTCTGTTATCGATTATTTTTTTCTGTATTTCAGGAAGATTCGAATCAGATCCAACTGTCGCCAGTTCTGTTGTGGTGTACTCTTTTACCAGAACGTGATCCAGTTTGTGATAAAGGGCTTTTTCAATAACCTGACGCGATATAAAACCGAAAAGTTTATCCTTGCCGTTTATTTTTTCCGTAACCAAAAGTGCATTTATATTGTAACGTGTAAGGAGGTTATTTGCATTTCTACACGTTACATCCGGTCTTATTGTGATTGGAGGAGAGGTCATAATGTTCTCCGCCTCTCTTTTTGACCTGACTTTCTTGAAGAGAATTTCAACCAATCTGTTTTCAGCCTGAGCCGGCGTCTTTCCTTTGATGGTTGCAGCGGCTGCAAAAGCATGTCCGCCTCCGCCAAGTGGAGTAAGAATTGCTCCCACATCAACTTCGCTTATTTTGCTTCTGGCCACAATGTAAATCTTCTTTCCCATAAGCGCTAAAGCAAAGATTGCGTTAAGGTTTTCTATCACAACCATCTTATGGACAAGAAATGCGAAATCAGGCACGTAGTCATCAGTTGTTACGGTTGTAATTACAACTTCGATTCCGTTGACATTGTAACGTGTTACCGCCCCGATCATATCGTTTAAAAGTCCAACCTGCTGCGTACTCATTTCTCTGGCAATCAGGTTTGAGACAATATCAAGATTTGCTCCTTTTGAGAGAAGTATTGCTGCAGCCATAAGATCTTCTCCGGTAGTGGATGAAAAAGTAAAAGAGCCTGTATCTTCATATATGCCAAGACACATTACAGTTGCTTCATCAGGTGAAATATCAATGCCTTTTTTATTGATTATTTCTGTCAGGATGGTAACAGTTGCGCCTGTCTGATGAATAACCTCGTACTGACCTATGATATCATTAGCTGCAGAAGGATGATGATCATAAATATGTATCTCCAGGCCGGGATTTTTCAAAATAGACGATAGCTTTCCTATTCGGCCAGGCTGTCTTGTATCCACCAGAACCAGCCTTTTTATATCTGAAAGGTCGATATCTTTTATGTCTGCCATGTTAAACAGATATACCATCGACTTTATAAAAAAGTTTCTCAGGTTTTTTTCCTGTGAGGAGGGAAACACAATGAGGGAGCCAGGGTATAGTTTTTGGGCTGCGAGCATTGAGGCTAATGCATCAAAGTCAGCATTAACATGGGTTGTTATGACTGTAAGGTCTTTTTTATCAAACGCTTTTTTGTCTGCCACGATTTTTAAGCCTGAGTTTTTGGATTAAAGATATTTTGAAACCTGCCTGCCATGCATTAAAATTAAGGAACGTGGACGAATTAACTTCTACAAACAGACGCATAGATTTGGATCGGATTTGGCAAAGGCGACCTGAATCTGTGACGCATAGTTGTGGAAGTTATTTCGTCCACGTTCCTAAGTCAATAGCGCTTTATTATTTTATAGATTTTTAATGAATTTTGGTAAACGTTCATTTTTTATTTTACACTTGACTGAAAAGTAGCAACGGCATCTTGCCGCTGATTCAAGAGGCTGTAAACCTCTTAAAACAATTTACAGTTTTTAGCTCCAATAAAATTGTCAACTACTTTTACCTCAAAATGAAAGATGCCATCGAATAATTAATATATTAATATATTCTTTCCTGATGAATATAATTTTATGGCTGCCGGAACACTTTACGCCATTTTTGGCTATATGGTAATTCCATAATCAAGCAAAATCTAATGGTGGGTTGACAACTGATTGAATTTACAGGCTGTTCCACCTTGCGTTGGTAGCCGAAAAAACTCACTTTTTTCTTGATTTAAACAGACTTTTTTTCTATCGTGTACGTATCTTTCATAAGGGGATAGCGATGAAAACAATTACAGTAACGACAAGATCAAAGTAATACAGGGGTCAGATAATGAATAATTTTATGTCGATGGAGCCAACAAATCAGACATTTCAGGAACTTTTCAGCAATGGTGTGAAGTACATTGTGCCCAGATTTCAACGGGATTACGCTTGGACTCAGGAACAATGGGAGGATTTATGGGCGGATATTGAAACTCTTAATGAAGAGCATTATCATTATATGGGTTATATTGTTCTACAACGAAAAGAACAACATAGTTTTGAGGTTATTGATGGCCAGCAACGTCTGGTGACATCGACATTGATTATTTTAACTGCCATGAAAAAGATTCAGGATTTAATTGATGATGATAAAGACGCAGAGAATAATAAAGAGCGATTAAAGGAGTTAAACAGTCGGTTTATCGGCGCTAAAGATATCGTTTCCTTAAAAGTGAGCAGTAAGCTCTCTTTGAACCGTAATAATAATCATTTTTATAAAAACATTTGTTCAAAACTGGTAGCCCCTAATTCACGCGGACTCACAGCAACAAATAAGTTGTTAAGAAAATGCTTTGATTTTTTCAATAAAAAAAAGATGGGGGCTGCGGGAAGCGAAATTGCTGCCTTTGTAGAGCAACTCACATCGGGTATAATATTCACCAAAATTGTGGTTCAGGATGATCTAAATGCCTACAAAGTATTTGAGACCTTGAACGCACGAGGCGTACAGCTCTCTACCCCTGATTTGTTGAAAAATTACATCTTTTCTGTCATTACCAGTAAGGATGATGTGCCGGATGAGGAATTAAATGATCTGGATGAAGATTGGTCGGCTATCGTCTCCCAGCTAGGAGAAAATAATTTTACAGATTTTATCCGCTACCATCATAATTTCCAAAAGAAGCTCGTCACCAAAAAAGAGTTGTTTAAATCTATCCGACAATTAGCCGATACACCGGAGTCTTCATACAATTATTTAAATTCCTTAACAGAGTGCGCACCTGTATACGCCTCTTTACTTAGTCCCTTTGATGACTGGTGGGCATCTCAAAACGAAGATTATCGACCCGCACGGCATGACTTAGAGGGATTAAATCTGTTTAACATTAAACAGCCTTTTACTATTTTGATGGCGGCTTTCAGCCGATTTTCATCTGATGAATTTATTAAACTGACTCGATATTTATTTGCACTTTCAATTCGTTACAATGTTATATGCCGTTATTCACCCAATGATCAAGAAAGACTGTATAACCAAATTGCGATAAAAGTGTTTAAAAATGAGTACAAACGAGCGAGTCATGTAAAAAACGGTGAAGAGTATCAATCTTTGTATCCTAATGATGATACTTTTAAAAATTCCTTCGAATTTCATAAAATGCCAAGCAAGCAGTCATCAAAAAAAATCAGGTTTCTGCTATCAGAAATTGAACATCAGTTAGGCAATAAGTCGGATTTTGCAAAAACCACTTTAGAACATATCTGTCCCTATAATCCTGAACAGAATTGGCGAAAAGATTTTGGAAAGGGTATTAACGATATATCTGATCGTCTCGGAAATATGATTTTATTGGAAAAAGATGAATTGAAGCGCGCTGATTTTAATACAAAAAAAGAAACTTATTTAAAGACACCATTCCGACTTGCTAAAAAGGTAGCGGAATATGATAGCTGGGATTTGAAAAGTTTGAATGATTATCAAGAATGGCTTTCCAAACAGGCGGTAAAGACCTGGAGAGTAAATTAATCCAACTGTAATTAAAGAACGCGGACGAAATGACTTGCTATTTTGGGCGCATAGATTTATACTTTTTCAGGTAAATATAAAAATTTATAGTAGCAGAGAAGATCGAGAACGTAAACAAATTAAATTTCGTAATAAAAGTTTCCCAAATGAATTATTATGCTATAGTTTTAATAACTTAAGAATTAAGATTGACTATTGAAAATTAAAAATGGTAGCATTCCTTGGACCCTAAATCTTAAATCTTAAAACATAAACCAAAAGAAAAGGAGATGAAACGATGGAATTGAAGCAAAAAGGAGCTGAAGCTAATGTTGGTGGATTCAAGCAACTGATGGTGTCCATGAAATGGACTACGGCAGCCGATTTCGATCTGGCTGCGATGTATGAAGCCAAGGATGGTAAACAAGGTCTGATTTACTTCGGCGAATTAGGCGACTTGAATGCATTCCCATTTATGCAGCTCAGTGGCGATGAAGGTGTTGGCGATGCTGGTGGTGATAATGAAGAAACTATGCGCATTACCAATCTGGACGATATGAAGTATGTTTGGCTCTTGTGCTGGGATTATGGAAAGGTCAAAGACGGCACGCCTGCCAGATTCAAAGACAGTGACGTTTCTCTTTCTGTCGCAGATGATAAGGGCGTCTCCCATGACATAAATCTGGATACAGGGGATATGGGTAATGTTGCCCTTCTTGCGACTATTGACAATGCCAGTCCTATTGGCGCCAAGCTTATCAATACCAGCAAGGCAGGAACGTTAAAGGGCCTGCAAAACCTTCAAGAACTAATGGATATCATTCAAAATTAAGGATTTGTTACCGGTTGCTAGTTGCTCGTAACTGGTTACTGATGCTATAATTAGTGACCGGTAAAAGATTAGAAGAAGGTCAACGAGCAACCAGCAATTGGAATCTACTGCCCTTGCGAACAAAAGTGGCAGATCTCCGGATTTCTCGGCCTGAGATTTAATTATAAAAAGGAGAAATATATGGGATTTTGGGACAACGTCAAAGAAAAAGCAGTGCAGTTGAACGAGGGTCTGAAAACAAAAATGGGTCAGTTTAAAAATGCAAATTTTGCAGATGCGTCAATGGCGATGTGCGCATTGATTGCTGCAGCAGATGGCAATATTGATTCTTCTGAGAGGCAGAAAACCGCTTCTTTCATCATGAACAACGACACTTTGAAAGTGTTCGATACTTCGGAGTTGCAGACGAAGTTTACCTACTATTGTGACAAGCTCCAGTCGGATTACGACTTCGGCAAGATCGAAGCTATTCAGAGTATCAGCAAGCTCAAGAAGAAGGCAGATCAGGCACGCGCTGTCATTCAAGTGGGTATCATCATTGGCGGCGCTGATGGCGATTTTGACGATGATGAAAAGGCTGCTGTTCGCGAGGCGTGTTTTGCAGTGGGAATCAGCCCGAACGAATTCGACTTATAATAATACTTAATTAGATAAGGAGGAGGGAAAAAAGTTTATGGAACTTAAGCAAAAAGGCGCCAATGCAGTAATCGGGAACTTCAAACAATTGAAGGTTTCATTAATTTGGACTTCTCCTGTTGATCTGGATCTGATGGCTTTTTACAAAACTAAAGACGGCAGGGTCGGCGGAGTGTATTCAGATAACTATGCGGGCGGATCTCTTGGTGATCTTAATGGGTTTCCGTTCATTCAGCTTTCCGGTGATGAAGGTGTTGGCGCTGTTGGCGGGGACAACCGGGAAGAAATGCGAATTGCCAAACTGGACGATTTTGAGGAACTTCATATCGTTGCCGTAAACTTTACGGATGCATCTTCCGGTTCCAACAAAGTTTTTGCTGACTATGATGCCAGGGTTGAAGTGGTTACTGACAAAGG
>JAUWOS010000011.1 GCA_030611985.1 Desulfobacterales bacterium
GCTACCGATTCTCCCGTGAACGGTTACCACTTTTTTATCGCAGGCTGGATTGAAAGGATGCCCAAAAATACAAAAAAAGGATTGGAACATGGGTAAACTATTTGGCACTGATGGAATAAGGGGCATAGCTAATGAATATCCGATGACGTCTGAAATGGCCGTAAATATCGGAAGGGCGGTTGCATACATTTTTAAAGGAAATAAAATAGTTGTTGGAAAAGATACTCGCGTGTCTGGGTATATGTTGGAATATGCTGTAGTTTCAGGAATTTGTTCAATGGGTGTTAATGTATACCTTGCAGGAATACTTCCCACCCCAGGTGTTGCTTTTGCAACATCCTCAACAGACGCCAGCGCCGGTATTATGATATCTGCATCCCACAATCCTTATTTTGACAATGGAATCAAAATATTTGCAGGAAATGGATACAAGCTCTCTGACGAAAAAGAGCAAGAAATCGAACATCTTCTGCTGAATAAAGATATTGTCTCAATAAGCAGATCGGTGCGTGAACATGGCAAAGTTTATAAAATGGATGATGCAAAAAAAAATTACGCTTCTTTCCTTAAGCACACACTATCAAAGACATGTTCCTTTAAGGGTATAAAAATCGTTATGGATTGTTCAAATGGAGCAACATATAAAGTTGCCCCTGAATTATTTGAAAATTTAGGAGCCGACGTCGAATCGCTTTTTGTTTGCCCTGACGGAAAAAACATAAATGAAAACTGCGGATCTCAGCACCCTGATGCGCTGATAGAAAAGGTTGTGGAAAGAGGGGCCGATATCGGTCTTGCTTTTGACGGCGATGGTGACAGGCTTATTGCAGTTGATGAAAAAGGAAATGTTATAACCGGTGACCGGATACTTGCCATATGCGCAAAAGCAATGAAACAAAATGGGCTGCTTGGAAACAACCTGGTGGTCAGTACAATCATGAGCAATATGGGTCTTGGGCTTGCCTTAAAAAATATGGGCATAGGGCATGTTATTGCAAAAGTCGGTGACCGCTACGTTCTGGAAAAGATGAGATCAACCGAAGCGGTTCTGGGGGGCGAAGATTCAGGCCATATGATCTTTTTGGATCACCACACAACAGGAGATGGTATTCTTACTGCTTTAAAACTGATTGAAGCTATGAAAAGCCAAAAAGAGCCTCTTTCCGAGCTATGCAAAATTATGACCGTATTTCCACAGGTTCTTTTAAATGTAAAGATAAAGAGCAAACCCGACATTCAAACCGTTTCCGGCATTTGCAATGCAATAAAATCGGTTGAGGCGAGCCTGGGTGAAAAGGGGAGGGCACTTGTCCGTTATTCAGGCACCCAGCCTTTTTGCAGGATAATGGTTGAAGGGCCGACCTTTGATGAAACTGACAGATACTGCCGACAGATAGCAGATATAGTACAGGAGGAGCTGGGGATTGATGATTGAATAATCCCACAAATCATCAAATCATCAATCCAACTATTCTTTATTCGTAACCGTTCACGGGAGTAATCGGTAGCACAACAAGGCTACTTCCCAACATGTAAACTTTTACAGGTGCTGTAGATGTGCGTTTTCAGAGCAATCAACTATAGATTTGCTATGTTGGTTGCCCTGAAAACGTGCATATGCAGTGCCTGTGAACGCTTACCTTTATTCTTTATTTCCTAATATTCTAAGGAGCATAAGAAACATGTTGATAAAATCAAGATACAATGACAAAGCCCCTATGATTGCTCCTTTTCTGACCACTCCTTGACTAAGGCCGCCGGGCTGTGAAAGTGCCATAGCTTTAAGCTTTTGTGTATCATATGCGGTCAGACCAACAAAAACAAAGACTCCTATATAGCTGATAATCATACTCATTCCGGAACTGCGCACAAATATGTTGACAAGAGATGCTATGATGATTCCGATAAGACCCATAACCATAAACCCGCCAAGTGATGTAAGGTCACGTTTTGTGATCATACCATATATACTGCATGCAACAAAGGTTGCGGCGCAAACAAAGAACGTTGATGCAATGGACGATCTTGTATATATAAGAAATATCGCCGAGAGAGTAGCTCCGTTTAATGCTGCATAGAGCATAAACAAGCCGGTTGCAGTTGAAGCTTGCATCTTGTTGACCCTTGCGCTCAGGCTAAAAACAAGAGCAAGTTCACCAATAATCAAGCCAAAGAAGACCAGTTTATTTCCAAAAATCAGCCTTAACATGGTCTCGCTGTTTGAAACATAAAATGCTACAAAACCGGTCAGCCCAAGGCCGATAGCCATCCAGTTGTATACGCTCCGAATAAATTCATTGATCAGAATCCGGGTTTCTGATTTTTGAAACGATACTGATTGCTGCATTATCTCCTCCTGATTTGTCATTTTTGACAAGATTTGTGTTTGTGTTAAGGAATGCTGCCATTTTATGTATTCCTTTTGTAATTGTTTAAATTAGCACACCTAAGCGCATAGTATTTAAGATTTAAGATTTTGGGTTCAAGGAATGCTACCATTTTTAGGCATCCTTATTTGTCAGTTGGAAAACTTTTATAACTTTTTTTATTAAATATAATACAGTCGACATGTATTTCAAGATGAAACCTGAACAATTATATCAAAACCTGAAAGATATTGCAGAAAAATTCAGTATCAAAGTATCGGAGCGGAGTTTTCGCAATATGGGCTTAAAAGTAAAAAGCGGATTTTGCAAAGTAAGAGGCGAGAGTCTTTTTATTATAGATAAACATATATTGATTCATAAAAAGAATAGAACGCTGGCATCTTATCTCAGCAAAATGCCTCATGAAGATATATATGTACTTCCGGCAGTGCGTGAATTCATTAGGAATGTGGACAAAATAAAAAGGTAAAGAACTTTGGTATATTATTTACTTTCAAGTCCCTAAAGTTTACATAATATCCATTATCAGACGTTGAAAAACAGCTTCGCTTTTTTTGGTTAAAAACAGATTTATACTTTTAAGTGATTGAGCTATGGAAAGTGCCCTGCCTTAGGAACGTGGACGAAATAACTTCCGCAACTATGCATCACAGCTTCAGGCCACCTTCAACCAATCTCAAATCTCAAAAGTATTAAAATAGCTCGCTATTCCTTCAACTTTTGCGATCTGAGGCCGGATTTGAGATTGGGCAAATCTAGCCCAAATCTATGCGCCTACTTGCGGAAGTTAATTCGTCCACGTTCCTTACATCGGTAGCCGAAAACTGCAATTGATAAAGCTTGCAATATTCTCCCTTAAGAGCAATCAACTCTTCGTGTTTTCCCTCTTCCACAATCCTGCCATTTATAACAACAATAATTCTGTCGGCATAACCGATGGTTGAAAGCCTGTGGGCAATAACAAAGGTAGTGCGCCCTTTCATCAGATTTTCAAGCGCCTTTTGAACCAGCATCTCCGACTCTGCATCGAGCGAAGAAGTGGCCTCGTCAAGGATTAATATTGGAGCATCTTTCAGCAAGGCACGCGCTATACAAATTCTCTGCTTTTCTCCGCCCGAAAGACGTCCGCCTAATTCGCCTATTGTAGTATCGAATTTATCAGGAAAACTCTGTATAAAATCATATGCATAAGCTGCTTTTGCAGCATTTTCTATCTCTTTGTCGGATGTTTTTATGTTGCCATAAGCAATATTATTCCTGACAGTATCATTGAAAAGTATAGGCTCTTGAGTAACTATTGCTATCTGATTGCGAAGCGAAGATACTGAAGCCTCTTTTATATCAATCCCGTCAATCAAAATAGCGCCTTTGCTTACATCGTGGAATCTTGGTATGAGATTAACAAGAGAGGTTTTTCCGCCGCCGCTCATTCCAACCAGAGCCAGAATCTCTCCTGCCCCGACATTCAGGTTAATGTCCTTCAAGACCATTGCATCATCATATTTAAAAAAAACATTTCTAAAAATTACACTGTGAGATCCCGTTTTAATTGTCACAGGATTTTCCCGCTCACTGATATTTGATTTTTTCTCTATTATATCATAAACTCTGTCTGAAGCAGCAAGTCCCTGCTGAATCGCATTATTTAACCTGCTTAACTTTTTTACAGGGTCATAGAGCATAAGAACGGCAGCCAAAAAAGAAAAAAATGTTCCAGGCGTGGAATCTCCGATAATCACCTGACGACCGCCATACCATATAACAAAAGCTATTCCGAGTCCTCCAAGAAATTCCATGACAGGTGATGAAATGGATCTGGCCATCACTGCCTTCATTTCAATTTTAAAAAGACTTCGAGTCATTTCAGCAAAACGCTTTTTTTCGTATGGCTCCATCCCAAAAGCCTTAACTATCTTGTTTCCGGCAAACGTTTCATGCAGAAATGAATTCATATCAGCCATGGCTTCCTGGCAGCCGGTACTGACTCTGCGAACCAGTCTTCCAAATTTGACAATAGGTAAAAAAGCAATTGGTAAAACGATAAACGCAAAAAGAGCCATTTTCCAATCTCTGTAAAAGATAACTATCGTCAAACCGATTATAGTAAAGAAATCTTTTAATACCCCCGTAACTGCATTAGAAACCATGGTTTTGATAATATTTACGTCATTGGTAATGCGAGACATCAGAACGCCTGTTCTTTCTTTCTGAAAAAAAGAAAGCGGAAGATCCATAATATGGTCATAAAGATTGTTTCTAAGACGCCTTATAATGCTCTCTCCAACATAATTCATAAGATATTCCTGACCATACGCCCCGGCGCCACGCAAAAAGTATATAATAATAACAGCGAGCGGAATTATTTTAAGCATCGTGGCATCTTTATTCAAGAATATATCATCAAGAGCAGGTTTTACCAGAAAGGCTGTGGCAGAAGTGGCGGCAGCCATGACCACCATACACCCCATTGCAAGAAAAAGCTTGAAAACGCCATCTTTTATGAGGGCCAATAACTGCTTGTGTCTGTTTTTTATTATGGGTAATGATATTTTCATAATTAAATTATATTATGACCAAAATAATGGTCTGCATCAAAGGTAATGCGGCAAAGTTCCTTTTCAAGAATGTTCAGACATTTGTTTTCAGTATCTTTATCAGCATTTTGCGGGACATATAGAGGATCACCATAAACAGCCGTACACTTTGTAAATGGATAAGGGAGAATAAAACGGTCCCAGCTTGTAAAAATCTTGATTTTCTTTGCACTATAGCTGACCGGCAAAATTGGATATCCGGTCTTTTTTGCCAGGATAATTATTCCGGGCTGAACTTTAAACCTTGGCCCTTGCGGCCCGTCCGGTATAATCACGGCAGGCCTTTTTCTTTCTTTAAGTTTTTTGATCAACGTTACAAGAGCCCGACTCCCCCCTCTTGTGGTTGAACCACGAATAGCTTCATGTCCTTGTTTCTGCAAAACCCGTACAGCAATTTCGCCGTCTTCCGACCGGCTCGCAAGAATTGCTGCATCAAACTGCTTGTACATATAGTTAAAAAAAAGCATTCTTGAATGCCAGAATGCAAATATAAATTTTCTTGATGAAATAACAGGCTCTACTTTTTCAAATCCTTTTGAATTGATTTTCATTGTACAAAAAAGAAGGTCAATAAAAAACTTGCCAAGAATACCGACAAGATTCCATTTTATCTCGGAAATTTTATTTTTTTCTTTTAAATGCATAATAAAAATTTACCATTTGTAGTTTACAAATCTGCATTACAACATATTTAAGGCTATATCGGCAACACGTTCTGAAGCTCCGGGTCCGCCAAGCGTATCTCTTATATCGAGGAGATCGTTTTTTAATTTTTCAAGATGCTGAGCATTGCTTAACATATTAAATGCCGTATCTGCTATATTCTCAGGAGATGCTTTGTCCTGTAGCAGCTCAGGAACAATATTTTTATCTGCAATAAGGTTTACAAGACCGATATTTTTAACTCGAATCAAAGCTCTTCCAAGCCAGTAACTTACAGGAGATACCTTATAAATGATTATCATGGGAGTTCCGGAGATTGCAGCTTCCAGCGTAACAGTACCCGATGCTGCGACAACAAGCTCGCACCTTTTAAAAACTTTTTTCACGCCGTTGCACGCAAGCTCAAAAACAGCAGAACTTTCGCGTTGTCCGATAAGCTCTTCCACATATTTTCTTTCCACAGCCGGCGCTATCGAAATGATGAATTTTATCTTCCTGATCCGTTCGGCAAGATTTCGTGCTGCATCAAGCATTATCGGAAGATGCCGCTTGATCTCACCCTCACGTGAACCCGGCAAAAGCCCTATTATATGAAAATCTTTATTTTCTTTTTTAAACTCTGCCTGCTCGCCGGCGCGAGCTGTATTCAATGTTTCTATCCCTTTCGTTGACTTACTCAAACAAGACGAGCGGATCTGATCACAGTTATGAGTTTTGAAATTGATGTCGAGTAAAGGATGTCCGACAAATGTCACAGGAACTTTATGTTTTTTATAAAAATTCTCCTCAAACGGGAGGATAACAGCCATATGATTTACAAGCCTGCTGATCTTCTTTACGCGACCCGGTCTCCATGCCCAAATCTGAGGGCTGATATAGTAAAGCACGGGTATCCCAAGCTTTTTTGCAGTAGCTGCAATATGAAGATTAAAATCAGGAAAATCTATCAATATAAGAAGATCGGGATGAAGGCTTTTAAGAAGTTTTTTTGCGAGCGTCATTCCTTTAAAGAGATTCGGCAGTCTGGAAAATACCTCGGTTATCCCTACAACAGCAAGCTGCGAAGCGTCGACTAAAATTCTGACTCCTGCATCTTTGAGAGCCTGTCCGCCTATACCGCAAAAAAACAGGTCTTTATTTTTTCTACGCATAGCCATTACAAGCTTTGATCCATGAAGATCACCGGAAGCTTCACCAGCTATAATTGCAACACATTTTTGTTCTATAAACCGACCCATAGAATCATCACCCTGAAGATCGCTTGTTTGTGTTATCAATCTGCTCCATAATGCTTAAAGCTACCTTTAAAGCATCGCGCCCCATCCGACCTGTAACTTCTGGAGATTCGCATTTCTTTACAGCTTTTACAAAGGATTTTAATTCATCTTCAAGAGCATCGCTGTTTGAAAAAGAGCGTTGTTTGATCTCCATGCCGGGTATCAGTCCTTCAGAGCCTTCGCCGCCTTGCCGGATAATAGTTATTTTATGATTTGCAAAATCCAGAGATACATACGCATCTTTTTGAAATAACCTGATTTTTCTTTCATTTTTGGTTGAAATTCTACTTGCCGTCAGATTAGCAATACATCCGTTTGTAAATTCAAGACGTGCATTTGCAATATCAACGTATTCAGAAATTACAGGAATGCCCGCAGCATGAATGCTCATTATGTCCGATCTTACAAAGTTAAGAATAATATCAATATCATGTATCATAAGATCAAGCACTACACTCACATCAGCACAACGCTCCTTGTAGATACTCAAACGATGAGATTCTATAAACATCGGCTTCTTGATAATATCCTTTGAAGCCGTAATCGCCGGATTAAACCTTTCAAGATGTCCTACCTGAATAACAAGATTCTTTGATTCTGAAATCTTAATCAGTTCATCAGCATCCTCAAGGCTGGTTGTCATGGGCTTTTCAATAAGAACATTAATATTATTTTCCAAAAAATCCCTGGCAACGGCAAAATGGACAGGTGTAGGAACAACGATACTTACGGCATCAACTTTTCCAAAAAGGTCTTTATAGTCCGAATATGCATTTGTGCAAAGATCTTTTGCGATATCCTGTGCTTGCTGCTTGTTGATATCGACAATTCCCACTAGATCAACACCATCCATCGATGCATACTTTTGAGCATGAAACTTTCCAAGATAACCTACGCCTATAACTCCAACACGAAATTTTTTCATTCTCGGTTCCATTATTTGTTGATTCACCACTCACAAAATCAACCAATTTGCAATTTCCTCTAATCCATAACAACAATAGAAATTCCGTACCTATTTGCAAGGTTTATCATCTCTTGCCGATCAAAAACAACGGCCTTTCCTGCTTCAACAGCAAGCGCTCCGACTCCTGCTTCATGCATGGTCTTGATTGTTTGCAGACCAACAGCAGGAATATCGAATCTTATGTCCTGATTCGGTTTGCAGACTTTAACAACTACTGCATTTCCCTTGCCCAGTTTTCCGCCTCTTTTTATTGTGGCATCCGTTCCATCAATAGCTTCTACGGCCAGAACCGATCCACCACCAACAACAACGCATTGTCCTATATCAAGACGTCCGATTTCCTTTGCTATGTTCCAGCCAAAATCAATGTCAGCTTTTTCAGATTTGGTCAGCTTTTGTTTTGTCCAGAGGCCCTTTTGCGCCAAAAGATCAGGAAGTAAAAATGTAGAAGGTCTTATCTTGATACCATCTTTTTCAAGCGCCGCAGCAAATGCCCTTAATAGACCATCATCATGTGTATTTCTCATACCGGCAATAATTGAAATAGCTTTCATATCAGGTCTTACATCTAAAAACATTCTTGTCTTTTGTATGGCGCCCATCATAACGGCTTCGCTCACACCGTTCTTGTTAAAAAACTTTATAAGACGCTTGATCTGCCCGAGATGAATCCATTCAATAGCTTCAACGCAATCTTTGAGCGCAGGATCTGCTTCATGCAGATAGGCCGCTGCATAAACGGCAAATCCTTTTGATTTTGCTGCTTTTGAAAAAATAATGGGGAACTGGCCGCTCCCCGCAATTAGTCCTATCCGCATAATGTTGTTAAGTGGTAAGGAACGTGGCGGAAGTTAATTCGTCCACGTTCCTTACCTCGTAATTCCTCTCTGAGAAGATTTTATAAAATTAATAAAATTGACCACCTCGGGAACTTGCTCCACTTCCGCTCTTGTTCTTTCTATAGCCTCATTCTGTGTAAGCCCGATGCGAAAAATGATTCTATAGGCTTTTTTTAATAATGATAATGTGTTTTGCGAAAATCCATGTCGTTTTAAACCGATTTTATTTAAACCGTGCAGTTTTGCCCTGTCGCCTGACGCTATAACATAAGGCGGAATATCTTTTACCACCGCTGATTTTCCGCCGATAAACGCATAGTCACCGATTCTTGTAAACTGGTGAATAGCCACAAGACCACCTATGGTTGCGTAATCTCCTATGGTTATATGCCCGGCCAGTGTTGCATTGTTTGACAAAACGACTCTTCGTCCGATTTTGCAGTCATGAGCTATGTGAGTATAGGCCATCAAAAGATTCTCTTCGCCTACTTCAGTAATGCCTCCGCCAAACTCCGTTCCTCTGTGAATTGTAACAAATTCACGCACAATCGTACCGTTTCCGATTTTAACACAGGTCTTTTCGCCCTCAAACTTCAATGACTGCGGAGCAGCGCCTATGGCGGCATACTGAAATATATTGCAATCCTTACCTATGGTAACATACGGCTCAATAACTACAAGAGGACCTATCACGGTTCCCGATCCAATAAAGACATCCTTTCCGATAATCGAATATGGACCGATTTTGACATTGGAATCTATCTCCGCACCCGGATCTATAATTGCCGTTGAGTGTATCATACTTTTTCTCCAAAAGTAGCCATGAGTTCAGCTTCAACTACAAGCTTTTTGTCAACAGTTGCGATTCCGGACATTTTAACCGCTTTTAACCTTTGTTTCAAAATTTTCACCTCAAAGATAAGCTGGTCGCCCGGCACAACAGGTTTTCTGAATTTCACCTTGTTCATTCCCATAAAATACACAAGAGCGCCTTGTTTTTCTTTAGGCATGGATGTAGAGATAAGCACGCCTCCGGCCTGAGCCATTGCCTCTACCATCAGTACTCCGGGCATAATCGGAGCTCCCGGAAAATGCCCCTGAAAAAAAGGTTCATTTATAGTTACGTTTTTAAGAGCAATAATCTTCTCATCAGGTACAAGTTCCAATACTCGATCAATCAAAATAAACGGATACCTGTGAGGCAACAACTTCATAATTTCCTGTATATTATAAGTTTTCTTCATATTTTTCTCCCAAAAAATGCTCAACATCAAGCTTCGTAAAAAAGGCTGCCAACATAAAGCGGGACAATCTGTAAATTCAATTGGCAGCCTTAAAACATTGTTATGCAGTGAACGGCGTCCCTGCCGTTTCTGTATATTGAAAAGGTATAATTTTCAATAGATTAACTGTTATTTGATCAACTATCCCTTGAAGCCATATTGTTCCTGATTTCGCATCTTTGCCATTAAGTCCTTTTATTACAGATATATAATCATTGCCCGATTCTTTGATGCCAAGATTTATTTTTTCCAGAAAGATATCTTTTAATTTTCGGTCACCTTCTTTGGTTTGCAACTTTTTGAAAGATTCTTCCAGTTCAGACCATCTGTCATAAAACTCATTTTTTTGGCAAAATTCTTTTAACCTTTTTATTCTTTCATTAATCGCCATGTTAAGTTTTTCTTCAAGGCCGCTTAAGAGGGTTTCCGGAAACTCATATGAAATAAACTGCGAGCGAACATGAATATACCACTGGTTGAGAGCCATAAGATTTGCGATATAAATGACGTTATTTATCATCAGCTTCTTTGTGTTTCGATGCGCTCCATGAACAAACGGAATATTTCCGCCCTGCCCTTTTGCTTCAAAAAGCAGACGTCCCGGCCTTAATTCATCTTTTCTGCATATTGTGCCGGCAGCCGTTACAGTGCCGAATGCCAGGCGACACGGACCAACAAGACCGCCCTGCCCTCCAAGAAATATCGGTTTCCGGTTGAGCATTACCCCGTTTGGCACATCACCGATTAGCGATGGCGTGGCCTTGTCCTGGTTTGGCGTATAATTAAAATGAATATATGAGCTTCCAACTTCACTGTGGTTTTTCCGGCTGGTTCCTCCAGACATAAAACAGTCGCAAAAATTAATAAGACTGCCAAGAGTTACAAAAGGAAAGAGTATTGTCTGCTTCAAACCGACGGTATGGGCAACACTTGATTCTTCTTCGAGTATTGTTCCTTCTCTTGCATGAGAACCGGAGCCCATTATTACTTTTTCAAGAAAGACAGCTTCCCTGAAGAACCCTCCTTTAAGCTCAACCCGTGGTCCAACCTGACAGTTCTCAATGGTAACATGTCCTTCATGCCCCAATCTTGCGCCTTGAAGTATAAGGGTGGAACTTCCGAAGATTCTGCATCCTGAATGAATGACGACATCATCTCCGGAAATTCTTTCCGTAATAACATCATCACCAATCTCAACACTGCCTGGGTTGGGAATCTTGACACCTTTTTTCAACAGCTTCTCTATTTTTGCAATGCTCTGATTTTTCACTCAAAAAACCACTCAAAGTTCTTTTTAGTTTGTCAGAATTCTATCAAAATATTCGATAGTTTTTTTCAAGCCCTGATCCAGTTTAACAACCGGCTGCCATTTTAATCTTTCTTCAGCCAGACCGATCTCCGGCTTGCGCTGCAACGGATCATCCTGTGGCAGCGGCTTAAAAATAATCTTTGATTTTGATCCCGTCATATCAAGAATTTTTTCTGCGAGTTCAAGAATTGTAAATTCATCAGGATTTCCCAGATTTACCGGACCTGTGAAATCATCCGGTCCGCTCATCATTCGGACCATACCTTCTATTAAATCATCCACATAGCAAAAAGATCTGGTTTGTAATCCATCACCAAAAACTGTTATGTCTTCATTTGTAAGAGCCTGTATAATAAAGTTACTGACAACACGGCCGTCATTCGGGTGCATTCGTGAACCATATGTATTGAATATCCTGACAACTTTGATTTTTAGATCATGCTGACGATGATAGTCAAAAAAAAGCGTTTCAGCGCATCTTTTTCCTTCATCATAGCATGACCTTGGCCCGATAGGATTTACTCTCCCCCAGTAACTTTCAGGCTGAGGATGAACTTCAGGATCACCATAAACTTCGCTTGTCGATGCCTGCAGGATTTTAGCCTTTACCCGTTTTGCCAGTCCAAGCATATTGATAGCACCGTGTACGCTTGTCTTTGTAGTTTGGACAGGATCGAACTGATAATGAACCGGAGAAGCGGGACAAGCTAAATTATAAATTTCGTCCACCTCCATATAGAGCGGAAAGGTTATATCATGACGAATAAATTCAAAATTTGGTTTATTGAGAAGATTGGCAATATTTTGCCTGGTGCCTGTAAAGCAGTTGTCCACGCATAATACCTCACAACCTTCGGAAACAAGACGATCGCAAAGATGAGAACCCAAAAAACCTGCACCGCCGGTGATTAAGATACGTTTAATCCTATGATATTTCATGAGTATTCCTTTTTTTGCCTAACAGCTAATGACTAATCGCATAGGTTGAAATTTTAGTAAGCGTTCACAGGCACTGCATATGCACGTTTTCAAGGCAACCAACATAGCAACACTATAGTTGATTGCCCTGAAAACGCACACCTGCAGCACCTGTGAACTCTTACGTGCTGGGAGATAGCCTTATGCTACCGGTTCTTCCGTGAACGGTTACAATAACTTGGCGTTTTTTTTGCATCCCAACTTTACCATATCCTTATTTGATCTTCAATCATAAAAGTCCTTGAAATAGCTCGCTATTCCTGCTTGCCTTGTGGAATGTAAAGCCTATCCCTCCAAGGCGATTTTGCTCAACCGGATCAATTAAATCTACGGCAAATTGAGACGTAAATCCCACTAAGTTATTTTTTACCGAGCCCTAAGTCAAGTAGAAAATTGACTTGCTCGAAGCATCCCCCTGTTTCACTATTCTGGAACCAAAAGGAAATAAGTACTCGCCAAAAGAAGATTTCGTCCACGTTCCTTATCGAATTTTAAAAGAAAGTTTTCCTGACATTGATTCATTGGAAACAATCACATCGGATGGATTGATCTGCTTGACGACATACCCGTTGACATGCTCACCCTCTCTGCAGATTTGACCGTTAATAACTACTATACGCTTATTTGCGTTTGCGGACCAGGAAATAGCCTGAAGCTTTAAACCTGCCCCGTCATTGATTTCTATTATTTCAGCGGGGGCCGAAACATCTGAGCGGATCGGTTCGGAATGATATGCTTTCGATTTCGGAGGTGATGCCGATGGTTTTTCAACTTTTGTATGTGCGGCGTAGTCGAGTTTGACCGTTTTGGCATCAATTTCGATAGTCAGTGGTTTTTTAATTGTATCAACCGGTTTCGCAGGTTCATTTGAGAATGCCACCGACCGTTGAGGCAAACTTTCTTTGTGAATTTGATCGGCTTTTAACATAGCTTTTTCCATGGTCTTGTGCGAAATTTCGGCCTCAGACGCTGGTGATTGCGGGGATATAGCCGGCCTGCTGATGATAAATCCGATGACTGCAAAGATTGCAATTGTCGTTACGATGATCAGACTTTGGGTAATAATCGGTTTTATCCGCGGACGTTTAGTGTGCCCTGCGATTATCCTTGCCGATATTCCTGATGTAGCATCAGCATCCTGTTCGAGTTTTTTCAGTGCCTTTAAGATAGAACTCAATGGTGTAACTCCATATATTCGACATTCTTCATAAGGAACGTGGATGAAATAACTTCCGCAACTATGCATCACAGCCAATCCAAATCTATGCGCCTACTTGCGGAAGTTATTTCGTCCACGTTCCTTACGTGTTGAGAGGTAGTCTTATTATGCTACCGGTTCTTTTTTTGTTTCTTTCATAGTTTGCCATAAATGCGGAATCGCAAAGAGTTTTTTTTCATTGTACAAAACTATTTTGGTCAGCGGTCCGACAATTCCGTCTACTGGAATTCCGTGTTTGGCCTGAATCGCCTTTATTGCCAGTTGTGTGAATAAATCATAATTCGTATTTATTTCAATATTTTTAAACCCAATATCCCGTAAGTGCATTTTTAAGGCGATGATTGATTCTTTCGGTGAATTACGTGGTATGATTCTCTGGTAGTTATAAAAATTTTTCCAAAAAACAAACCCTGCGCCGGTCCAGTATTTGACGACATCATCATACAACACATTGATTTTACGATCTGTTTTGCCGTCAGATAAGGTCAGCGTACGGTTTGTTGCTTTGACAACCGTCAGGTAAATCGGATAATAGTTTTCCGGATGTTCAAATTTCAAGATAGCGCATAGATTTAAATTTAATATTAGGTCCAGGTCGTCATCAATCCGTTGGAGGATGAGACCATTTTGCACAGCGGCCAGAGAAAAAAACGCCTCATCATCTTCAAACCTGTTTAAATCAGGTGATATACTTGCGTTGGTCTCCCATTGATTTGAGATGGTTTTTACTGACATCGCCAGGGTGGTTTTTGCGGGTAAAGTTGCAAGTATTTGTTTGAAATCCGGCATGGCATTGCCCTTTTCCGGTTCAGAGATTCCAGTTGCCATCTTCAGTATTTCAGTTTTTGCAGGTTCAATCGAAACCGGTTCAATAATCTTTTTCTGCCAAGCTTCGATTTGAGCCGTTGGAGCCTGAATCTGCGGAACTGCTTTGGGCAATGGTTTCGCTATTTTAATGTTGGTGGATGACGCTTTTATCGGGATAACACCGGCGATGATTTCCTTGAGATCGGATTGATAAAAAAAAGTTCCTCCAAGAGCGATGCACAAAACGAAAAGCAAGACCAGGCGCTTTTGTCTTGCTTGAACAACGTATCGTTTTATTTCGCTATGGTTGGACAGCTCGATTATCGCCGCTTTGGCAATTCTACTTGATATTTTGTGGCAATTTAAACCATAAGCGGTCAGCAGAGCTCTGTCGCATGCAATGTTGATCAACCGTGGATTACCACTTGAATATTTGTATATTTTACGTATCGCATTGCGAGAAAATATAGCGACCTGTTTTTGGGATGCCAGATGGATTCGATGCTGAATATATGCGTTTGTTTCCTGATAAGACAAAGGTAGCAAACGGCACCTTAAGGATATGCGTTGTCCGATCTGCCGGAGATCATAAGATCTCAGCATTTCACCCAGTTCCGGTTGCCCCACCAGGATGATCTGCAGGAGCTTATCTTTTGTGGTTTCCAGATTTGAAAGGAGTCGGATCTGTTCCAGAACTTCTTTGTTTAAATTCTGGGCCTCGTCAATTAAAAGGATCACTTTTTTTCCTTCGGCCCTTTTTTCCATCAGAAATGCATTTAACGTATCAATGAGCGTTTTGATGCTGTCCTGATCTGAGAGGATATCGAATTCGTCGTTTATGGATTTTAAGAGGTCTGTCGCATCCATTTTGGGGTTAAAAATATAGGCTGATTCCGTATTGGCATCCAGGTTCTCAAGAAAAGTCCGACACAGCATTGTTTTTCCACTTCCGACCTCTCCAAGTATCTCAACAAATCCTTCTCCGTCCACTGCTGCATATTTCAGATGGGCAAGCGTTTCTTCATGGCTTTTGCTCAAGAACAGGTAGTCCGGATTAGGTACCAGTTTGAATGGTTTTTCTTTGAAACCGAAAAAATTATTATACATCATATGCCTTTATTGTTTTCAAATGTCGTTTATTATTAAAAGTTTCCCAAACGACTTAACATTTTGTAATTGTTTAAATTAGCGCACTGAAGACGTACAGCATGTAAGATTTAAGATTTAGGGTTCAAGAAATGCTACCATTTTTAATTTTCAATAGTCAATTTTAATCTTAAGTTATTAAAATTATAGCACAATAATTCATTTGGGAAACTTTTATTATTATGTCAGATGATATATTCTTTTTTAATATACTACAGCACCGCGATAAATCAATATACTTTCGCTCAGAAGCTACCAGTCTCTATCTTCAAAAAATTGTAACCGTTCATAAAAGAAAGGCTACGTTCCTAAGCTTTTACAGGCGCTGTAGATGTATAGTTTGCTATGTTGGTTGCCTAAGAAAACGTGCATATGTAGTGGCCTGGGAACGTTTGTAAAAAATCTTGCAATCTAAAAGCGATATGATATATGATTTGAGGTTCAGCAAAAAAACTAAGGAATGTGGACGAAGATGCTTCCAGCCTCTTAAAACAGCGGCAGGATGCCGCTGCTACTTTTCAATCAAGCGCAAAGTACAAAATGAAGGATGTCAAAAATTCCAATAAATATTCAAAAAGACATGTTTTCTTCCCCAAAATCTGAATGTATCCGTTGCGGTACCTGTTGTAAAAAAGGAGGACCGTCTTTTCATATTGAAGATAAGCCGCTAATTGAAAAAGGCATTATTCCAACCAAGTATCTTTATACCATCAGAAAGGGTGAGCTTGCTCACGACAATATTAAAGGTGGCCTGATACCGGTTGCTTCAGATATTATAAAAATTAAAGGTCGTAAGGAATCATGGACATGCGTATTTTTTAATGAAGCGGAAAAAACTTGCAAAATTTATGAAAACAGGCCGCTTGAATGTAGAGTGCTTAAATGCCGAGATACGAGAGAAATCGAAAAAATTTATGATAAAAACCGGCTGACACGCAAAGAGCTTGTTTCAGGTATAAAATGGATATGGGACTTGATTGAAGAGCATGAAAAGCGATGTTCCTATGAAAAGACGGGCAGGCTATCCAAAAAACTGGAGACCGGAAAAACAAAAGAGGCTCTCGAAGATATTCTCGAAGTAGTTAGCTATGACGCTGAAATTCGCCGCCTTCTGGTCAGTAAAGGCGGGGTGGATCCGGATATAACTGACTTTCTATTCGGTCGTCCGCTTATAGAAACGATTAAAATGTTCGGGCCAGAGGTTCAAGCAAAAATAATTTCGTGTTTTCGTCCCCGTTCCTAAAGTAGTATCTGAACAAAAAATAGTTAACCTATTATTTTAACAATATATTATTATTTTCAAAATTAAGATTTGAGTATAACCAAAATTGAACATTTATCCATTCAATTTGTAACTTCATCAATTTGTAACTTCATCAATTTTTATTGCCTGAAGCCGGAATGACGATAGCGCCAAACTGTTACGTTTTGTTTTTTTTCAATTGCCAAATTGCCGTATGTTCAGCTTTTATTTTAGCTTTTCATAATGGTGTGGGACTGGCAGAAGTGAAAAAGGGAGCCCTGGCCTTGTGGCCTCTTTTTGGAACTGTAAATCAACTTATGGCTGCTATGGCCTTATTTGTTATAACTGTATTTTTGGCTCGACGCAAAACACCTTCTTTTATAACCGCTGTTCCTTTGGTTTTTATGGTGTTCGTAACCAGCTACGCAATGATTTATAATCTAAATAAATTTATGGCCGACTCGAACCGGCTTTTATTTGCAGTCGGTCTTGCCGTATTTGCGCTTGAAATATGGATGATTATCGAAAGCCTGATAGTACTCAGGAAGATATTCAATGATTGTTCTACTTAACAAGCATAACAGGGCATTGTGACAAGACTCCGACCTTGTAACTGATCGTTCCCCAGCCATGGACAGGATTTTTCAAATTGATTTTGTGCGAATTCATTACTATCAAATCAATCTTATGATTTGTGGCAAACTTTAATATTTCCTCTGCCCTGTTGCCATAAACAACTTTTTGTTCGGTTTCTACTCGACTTTCTTGGCATGAAGCTGACAGGGTACTCATAACATCCTGAGACCGTTTTTCCAGTTTCATGTAAAAGTCTTTGAATTCTTCAAAAGTTGTATCGTTTATTACCTCTATCACATGCAATAAATTGATATTTGCTTTATCTTGCTGAGCAATTTTAATTGCAATATCAAGTGCGTGTTTATTTTTTTCCGAAAAATCTGTGGGGACCAGAATATTTTGAAACATGGATTATGCCTCCGGTTTTAAATCAAGCAAAACTATTAATGGAATAACATGGAGTTTGCCGGAAACCTCATGAGTGCTGCCGAGTTGCCAGCCAGTGCATCCGGCTCGCATCTTTAATAGTTGGTTAATTTCCTGTACTATCTTGTTAATATTAATAATTGGATGACGGGAAAATACTTCCGGCAAGCCAAACGTGAGATTACAACTCAAACATTTGCCATGCCGCTGCTTTAGATGAAACTCAAACATTAATTTATTCCGGCTGTATTCCTTGAATTTCAGGCTTATATCATAAGCGCCTTCTGCTGCATCTCCGAAAAGGGCATCAAAAAACCGGTCTGCCCTGTCTTCCGGAAAAAGCTTTTTTAAAACATCCTGAGTAAAAATATCTTTAAAATTCTCTGTTGTCATAACTACCTAAACTCCCATAAAAGCTTACATGTTGGGAAGTAGCCTTGTTATGCTATTGGTTCTCCCGCGAACGGTTAATAGAAATTGGTAAGCGTTCACAGGCACTGCATATGCACATTTTCAGGGCAACCAACATAGCAAATCTATAGTTGATTGCCCTGAAAACGCACATCTACAGCACCTGTAAAAGCTTACATGTGGGAAGTAGCCTTGTTGTGCTACCGATTCTCCCATGAACGGTTACCATATTTGTTGTTCAGGGCAGGCACAGGGGCCTGCCCCTACGTGATGTCACAGCGCAGGGAACCCCGAAAATCAATAACGTTGTTCTATTTTGGTTACACTCAATTGATTTATGAATTTGTTCCTCAAAATTCAAAACCAAAAATTCAAAACTGTGTCAGACACGGTTTATATCTTGTAGATTATCCGTTTTTCAGTAATGACGATATCTACATTCTTATCATGGGATTCAACAGGTATTTGCTGAATTATCTGGCTTTCAAAGGCAAGAGAAACCTTTCTTGTGGTGATCGAAAGTTTTGGAATAAGCCTGTCATAATATCCTTCGCCGGATCCTATCCTTTCTCCTTTTTCATCCAATGCAATTCCCGGAATTATCGCTATATCAATAGAATCAACAGGCATAACTTTACATCGGTTTGCATTAGGTTCCAGTATTCCTCTTGAACCTGGCTTTAAGTCGGTATTAAAATTGTCGACTTTCATCAGTTTCATTTCATATTTTTTTACATCAAATGCTGGAAGAACAACAATCTTGTCATAATCAAAGCATCTTTTTATTATCTGCCCGGTCATCACTTCACTTTTGCTGTTTATATAGAGCAAAACAATTGTTGCTTCCAGAAAGTTGGCAAATTCAAAGAGCCGATTTTCTATCTGCCCGGTTTTTTCTTTTATTTCGTTATCAGAAAGCTTTCCCAGTATTTCGGCGATATTATTACGTATTTCACACTTTTTTTCTTGAATTTCCTCCACATCTGCCATATCTATTCTCCAAAGAAAGTATTTTTAATTTCATTATCAGAATAGACGATCAAAGTCAACCTGCAATAATTATTGACTAAATCACATGTTCTGAGTATAATTTCCCCATCTTGTCAACAACTCGGGGTGGCGGGCGTTTAAATTTATAGTATAAGAATTTCCATTTTATGCTTAATGAATTCAATATGATAGATGAGTGTAGGGAACGGCACGGAGACCATATTGCCAGTGAACGGCAGAGACGCCGTTCACTACAACAACATAAGGATTATTATGCTGGAAATCAAATTTGTCAGACAGAATTTATCAAAAGTTCAAAAAGCGCTTTCAACGCGAGGCGAAACAGCCGACTTTGAAACTTTCAAAGATTGTGATGCCAGGCGCAGGACCGTTCTTCTTGAAATCGAAGAGTTAAGACATCGCCGCAATGTAGTTTCCGAACAGATTGCGGGCATGAAAAAAGAGGGTAAAGATGCAAATATCCTTGTTGTTGAAATGCGCGACGTTTCAGCCAGGATCAAGGCATTGGATAAATCTTTGTCTGAAAATGAAGAAACAATAAACAATATCCTTATAAGAATTCCAAATATACCTCATGCATCGGTTCCTGCAGGAAAAGACGACAGCGAAAATCCCATTGTAAGACAGATCGGCAAACGCACGGAGTTTGAATTTGTGCCCAAGGCTCACTGGACACTTGGCGAGTCTCTCGGGATACTCGATTTTGACAGAGCATCCAAAATCACAGGCGCGCGCTTTCCACTCTATTTCGGAGCCGGAGCAAGAATGGAAAGGGCTTTAATCAATTTCATGCTTGATATTCACACTACGGAACATGGCTATAAAGAAGTTCTCCCTCCTTTTATAGTAAACCGGCAAAGCATGATCAATACAGGGCAGCTTCCAAAATTTGCAGAAGATCTTTTTAAGCTGGAGGGGTGGGATTATTTTATGATCCCTACCGCCGAAGTTCCGGTTACCAATATCCATCAGAACGAGATTCTAAATGAGGATCTGCTGCCGATTATGTATGCTGCTTATACCCCATGTTTTCGCAGCGAAGCAGGTTCTTACGGAAAGGATACAAGAGGATTGATTCGGCAGCATCAGTTCAACAAGGTAGAACTGGTAAAGTTTGCCAGGCCGGAAACTTCTTATGATGAACTCGAAAAACTTTTAAACAATGCTGAAACAATTTTAAAACGCCTTGAACTTCCATATCAAATTATCAGTCTTTGCACGGGAGATCTCGGCTTTTCTGCGGCAAAGACTTATGATATTGAAGTCTGGATGCCTGAACAGGGTGTTTACAGAGAGATATCATCATGCAGTAATTTTGAAAGCTTTCAGGCAAGACGCGCTAATATCAGGTTTAGAAAAAAAGGAAAAAAAGGAACGGAACTTGTTCATACATTAAACGGATCAGGGATTGCCGTGGGGCGCACAGTTGCCGCTATACTCGAAAATTATCAACAGGCTGACGGATCCGTAATTATACCCGAGGCTTTGCGATCATACATGGGAGGAAAGGAAGTAATAAGACCGTGAAACTTGAAGATTTTCCAAAAGAAATCAGGTCATTTGTCATTCCAAAGCAGAAAGGAAACATGCTTTACCGCTGTCTTGATTGCGGCAGGGAATATGGTATTGAAAAATTACTTTATACATGCCCGAAATGCGGACAGGTGCTTCTTCTTTATGATGTGGATTTTGACCGGCTGAAGAAGATTTCCGGAAAGATGTGGCGCAGGATTTTTGATTATCGCAAAATGCTCACAATTCCCGCTCTAAAAGGCATCTATCTTTATCATGAATTTATCGGTCCGGTTATTCCTCTTGAATCTGTAATTTATCTCGGAGAAGGTCATACTCCTGTGGTAAAAGCAAACGCTTTTTTACAGGAAAAGGCGGGCACTGAATTCTACTTTAAAAATGACGGTCAGAATCCAAGCGCTTCTTTTAAAGACAGAGGAATGGCAAGCGCTTTGAGCTATATTCATTTTCTGATTCAAAAAGGTCATATTTCCGATGTACTGGCTATATGCGCTTCCACTGGAGATACATCTGCGGCGGCAGCGCTGTATGCATCGTATCTTCAACCTCATGTCAAGTCCGCAGTTCTTCTTCCTCACAAAAAAGTGACTCACCAGCAACTTTCCCAGCCACTGGGAAGCGGAGCCGATGTATTTGAAATTCCCGGTGTGTTTGATGACTGCATGAAAGTTGTAGAAGCTCTGTCGGAGAAATATAATGTAGCGCTTTTAAACTCAAAAAATGCCTGGCGAATTTTAGGGCAGGAGTCATATTCATACGAAATTGCACAGGTTTTCGAATATGAAATGAAAAATAAGGTTATTATTCTGCCCATCGGAAATGCCGGCAATATTACTGCTGTTATGAGCGGATTTTTGAAGTTTTTTGAGGCCGGTATAATAGACAGTCTGCCAAAAATTATCGGAGTGCAGTCGGAACACGCTGATCCTGTTTATCGTTATTATCTGGAACCTGATGTCGAAAAACGAAAGTTTGTTCCTGTAACAGTAAGGCCAAGCGTGGCCCAGGCAGCCATGATCGGTAATCCTGTTTCAATGCCGAGAGTGATTTATCTGACAGATATTTATAACAGCATGGCCGGCAAACAGAGTGTGTTTTTTGTCGAAGTTGACGAACAGGCCATAATGGACTGGCAACTTCTGGCAAACCGGAATGGGCATATTGCATGTACTCACGGTGGCGAATCTTTAGCCGGTCTTGTAGCGGCGCGACATCAAGGAATTATTGATGAAAACGATATTGCCATAATTGATTCAACCGCTCATGCGCTAAAATTTTCCGGTTTTCAGGAGATGTATTTTAAAAACAGTTTTCCGGCGGAATTTGAAATTTCTCCAAAGCCGGATATTATGAATTCTCCTGTTCTTGTCCACCCGAAGGATCTTGAAAATGTTCCGGCTCCAGGAAAACCATTAAAGGGAAATGATTTCAAGCGATTTATAGAACGTGTATCCGAAGAAATTGCAACAGCCCTGGATTTAAAAAAAGGTAACCGTTCACGGAAGAACCAGTAGCATAATAAGGCTACCTCCCACCACGTAAGCTTTTACAGGTGCTGTAGATGTGCGTTTTCAGGGCAATCAACTATAGATTTGCTATGTTGGTTGCCCTGAAAACGTGCATATGCAGTGCCTGTGAACGCTTACAAAAAAAGGTGATGGATGATTAGGTTATTAATTTTAAGCTTAATGATTTTTTTGCTGTGCATAATAGCGCCCTTTCCCGCATATAGTAATTTTTCATACAAAAGTTATGTGGTGCAGCTCGACAGGGGAACGGATATATTATGCGATCCATATATTGTCCAAAAAAATGATTGGGTGCATAAGCTCTTCAAGCAAAAAGGGGAAATAGCGTATAAGAATTTCCAGGAGTTCTTAAGTATATTTAAACGTATGAATCCGCATATTCATAATATTAACAAAATACATCCGGGGCAGCAACTTTTTATACCTTTAAAAAAACTGGAACCTGGCGCCATGCCCGGTCAGTCTTCAGGAATTGTCACAATTCCATTTATAACTATTTCCAGCATAGAAGATATTGTTAAAGCATCTTTAGCTGAATATAAAATTAAAAAAGGAGATTGTATCTCCAAACTTGTTGCTCAAGGATATGGTTTATACGGCACAGGATCTTATATAAAAGGGGTCGCTCTCTTCAAACTTACCAATCCGAATGTTAATAACTTGCATAATATTTATCCCGGTCAAATAATCTATATGCCGGATCCATCTATTCAAAAAGAGCAATGGTACCGATCTATATTTGATAATTCAGGCAACATTATCCGGAAACTTTTGTCCATGACGCCGCTTGAAATTTCAACAGACCGATCCGAAAGTTTGACATCAGAGAAAACTCAAATCAATAACTCTGGAAATAAAAAAAATGAACCGGTCTCCTTTTTTCAGGAGGCAGCAAATATTCTGGATGCAAGACTTTTAAATAATGGCGCTTACTATTTTCCAAGGCAGAGGGAGGAAGATTTTCAACTCGACCTTTCCCGATTCCCGATAATGGAATTTAAAGATAAATCCAGAATAATTTTTTCTGAAGGAAATATTAAAAAATCAGATCTAAAAGCGATAAAAGCATTCTGGGAAAATGTTAAGATTCTTCCGATCCGGCGCAAAGCTTCCAGAGAAGAGATATTTGATTCTATTTTTTCGTCATTTCAAAAGGATACTTCAAAGAATCAACTCTCATTTTCAGATAAAGGCGTTAAAATAAAGGTTTCGGCAAGATGGATAATTGACAAATCTTCTTCTGCCGGAAATAAGTCACGCAGCAGCGTTTGCATGACCCTTATAAACAGCCGGAACGAGCAGACACCTGATTCAATCTGTCGCTATCTGGAACGGCATAATATAATAATTAAAGATATGCTCCGGGATAAAAAGGGTAAAAGGGAGAAATCAAAAAAAGAATCAAAAAAGCCGGCAAAGAAAAATCATGCCCAGGATGTAACTGGTATCAATGCTTCGAATTACAAAGCCTTTGTAAATAATCTGCTCGCAACTTTGGGTTATAACTATGCGCAAAGCGTCAGCATTTCCTTTCCGTATGCCGGGATTCAAGTGGAAGCCATGTCAAATCTTGTATCAAAAAGCGATGGAAAGATGCTGCTTGTTGATTTTGGAGATCTTTATGGCGATGCAATCTTTACCATAAAAAAGACCGGTCTTGACGTAATCTGTATAAAAGAAGAATATGATTTTCCTGCCATCATAGAAAAGCTTCTAGACGCACTAAATGTTTCTTATGTAAAAGATCCAATGTTTTTTGCAGCAAAAAGACCTGACAACTATAATACTTCTTTAACTATATCCGGTTTTCTAATTGCAAATACAGACCTTTCTATCCTGTCTGAACACTCAAAACAGTTGACAAAAAAATCAAAAACCTTGATAGCAACTGCTCCTTTGCATAATGATATAGTTCAATTTTTAACAGAGCAGGACATCAGGCTATTGATGGTTAATGATTGATGATTTGTCGTGATATAAAAATACTTATTTTGAAGTGCCATACTTTTATAATCGGGGAAATTGTTTCGTCTACGTTCCTAATTGTCTTTCCATTTAAATGTTGTATAAAGCGGGAAATGATCTGAAGGATATACCTCGTCAATTGTATCCTGAATTACCTTATAATCTTTTGGAATGATTCTGCCGCGATAAAGAATCCAGTCAATGTGTTCTCCATCTTTTTTTCCTGTAAATCCATGGCATGTAGCTGGAAAGGGTTTTTTGAAGACGTCTTTAAAGTAGTTTCCTTTTGATTTTGATGGCTGATTGTGTCCGGTAAATACCATGTAGCATGGACTTAGAGGAGAGGCATTAAAGTCCCCAATCAGAACTGCCGGCAAGTCGGATGGCAGGCAGTTTATCTTTTTCATAATTATCTCTGCGCTTTCAACCTGAACTGTGACATCAAAGTCAAAGTGGGTGTTGACACATATCAGCGAGCGGTCGTTATTTTTAAACATACCGATTGTGCATTGTCTCGGCCAGAGACTTTTCCTTAAGCGGCTTGGTGTTTGCGGTGTCGGGCTCAGGAAGAAATGTTTACGATAGATGCATTTCCATGTTTTTTTATAAAAAATAATATTATTTTGCCAAAAGGCCGGCGCAGGATTTCTCTTTCCTATAAAGTCGTATTCGGCCAGTATTTCTTTTAGAAAATCTGTCTGGAAATCATTTGCTTCCTGAAAACCGATAAAATCTGCTCTGTATTCCTTCAAAAGAGAAGAAAAACACTTCTTTCGGTGATGCCAGCCATTAGGACCATCATCTGCCAATCCAAAACGCAGGTTTAATGTTAAAACGGAAAACATATCGTATTTCCTTTCCGTGATCGTTCACGTTGCTAAACCTTAAAACACTATCCAGCTTCAATAAGATAAAGATATTCTCGAAGATTAGTTCTGACATTTTTGAAATTGTCGAACGTAATATCAGAAAAAGGCAGATTTAATTTTCGTTTTATAACATCATATATTGCAAGATAATTAAGGAGAATTCTGTTTTCCCATTGAAGACCGATGTTGTGAGCAAAGTTTTTGATGTCTTTCTTTTCGCCCTCTATTTCCAGAAAATTTCCGTACGGCATTGTATCTACGCAAAAAGTTGTGTCATTTAATACAAAGGTTTCCCGCCATTTTTCATATATCCGCTCTTTATGAAAGCCGAGAGATTCCAGAATCAGACTCATGGTAGAAAAGTCGCCGACTTCAACCTCCAGCTCTTTGAGTACCTTGAAGTTTTTGTCTTTGATATTCGGTTCAGATTTGAAAGTAAGTCTTGTTCTTGTATCTTTGCGGAGCCGCAAGAGAGATCTTTTTTTAATCAAGCTTTTATTTATATCTTCAAAAAGTACATTGGTTTCAAAGACTCGTTCCATGCAATCAGCGCCAAGTTCAATGATACTGTTGCGTACGGGTTTGATATTCGCCAAATAAAATTTTACTTCTATTTCCAAGTCTTTCATTTTTTGGTAACCGTTCACGGGAGAACCGTTGGATATGCCTATTTTAATGCATGGCGGGCGAGTCTCAAATCCCAAAAGTCTCAAAATAGCTCGCTATTCCTTCAACTTTTGTGATTTGAGGCCAGATTCAAGATCGAACAAATTCAACCCAAATCTGTGCGCCTACTTGCGGAAGTTATTTCATCCACGTTTCTAATGAGAATATAACTGCTCTTGCAATTTTTCAAGTATTTTTCGGTATCTTGCATTTTTCAGTCATTTTTCAGTTAACACATTCGGGGAATTCATCGCATATACCATATTTACCTTTTATTGTAGAGGCTGTCTGATTCGATTTACAGCAGTTAGCAGCTATTATAACTATTTGGCTAATCACATAGCAATCTTCAATCATTTTCATAGATTTTTACCGTATTTCTACCGATTTCTCTATATTTCATTGATTTCATGCTTTATCCTCTGAAAGAATAGCTGGATGTAAAGTGATATTCTCCAGCCCGCTATTGATTAAAAATGTGAGATTTGGTACTGTGATTTTCATTTGGGCTTGTTGTACTACCGGTTCTCCCCGTGAACGGTTACGGAAACTTTTAACTGCGGATTGATACAATGAAAATATATAATTACCCTTCAAAATCGGCTGAAACAAAAATTGCATCCATTATAAACCGTGATCCCGGCTTTAAGAAAAAAGAGTATCTTGATGTTACTCGTATTCTTGAGGATGTGAGAAAAAACGGAGATAAGGCGCTTATTAAGTATGTAAACCGGTTTGATTCCCCTGATTTGAACGTAGAATCACTCAAGGTGACTTCAGGGGAAATTGATAATGCGGCAAAAAGAGTAAAAAGATCTTTTGCATATTCTTTAAATCGTGCGGTTGCCCAGATTGAAAGATTTCATAAACAGCAATTAAGTAATTCATGGATCAATACCGATAGACCGGGCGTGCTGCTTGGCCAGATGGTAAATCCTGTCGATGCGGTTGGAGTTTATGTGCCCGGCGGAAAAGGCGGAAAAACCCCTCTTGTATCTTCTGTCTTGATGGGCGTCATTCCTGCCAGGATAGCCGGTGTAAAACATATTGCCATGGCGACTCCGCCAACAAAGGATGGAACCGTAAACCCTCATCTTCTTGCTGCGGCAAAAAAGGTTGGAGTTGATACTGTATACAAGGTTGGAAGCGCCTGGGCAATTGGAGCACTGGCTTACGGCACTGAAACTATTCCAAAAGTAGATGTTATAGTCGGACCGGGGAATGTTTATGTTACACTTGCCAAGAAGATTGTAGCAGGAAGAGTAGGAATAGATATGATAGCCGGTCCGAGTGAGATTCTAATTATTGCGGACAATACGGCAAATCCGGAATTTATTGCGGCCGATCTTCTTTCGCAGGCAGAACATGACAGCATGGCTTCTGCCATGCTTGTCACAACCTCTGAAGAAATAGCGCAGGCTGTTGCCTGCGCTGTCGAAAAGCAATTAAAAAACCTTGAGCGAAAAGACATTGCTGAAAAATCTCTTGCAGGATATGGCGCCATTATAGTTATGCCCGATCTTGCCGGCGCTATTGATCTTGCAAACAGAATTGCGCCGGAACACCTGGAACTTCACATAAAGGATCCATTCGAGCATATCGGACAGATCAGAAATGCAGGCGCCGTATTTATCGGAGATTACACGCCGGAATCTGTTGGCGACTATATTGCCGGTCCAAATCATGTTCTTCCTACTGCCGGAACGGCAAGATTTGCTTCAGCCCTTTCCGTTGATCACTTTATCAAGAAAACCAGCATCATCCATTATTCCAAAGAGGCGTTTGTGCGTGAAGAAAAAGATATCATCCGCCTGGCTGAAATCGAAGGCTTGGAGGCACATGCAAATTCCATAAAGATTAGACTGAGGAACGTGAACAAAATAACTTCCCCAAGAAGGCGTTGCGGGCAGGTCAAATGAAGGCAACCCAAATCTATGCGCCTACTTGGGGAAGTTAATTCGTCCACGTTCCTTAGGAAC
>JAUWOS010000174.1 GCA_030611985.1 Desulfobacterales bacterium
CTTAACAGGAGGTTCTTTGGGATTGGTTGGGAAAAACAGGTAGTAAAACTACTATGGCAAGTCTAAAATATAATGAGATAAAAAATGCGCTACTATTTTGAGTGGGATCCGGCCAAAGGAAACGTGAACATCCAAAAGCATAAGGTGAGCTTTCAACGAGCAGCGGAGGGTTTTAAAGATCCCAGTGCAATTTCTATTTTTGACATCGAACACAGTCACAACGAGGATCGCTGGATAACAATGGGTAGAGACTTCAGCGGAAGAATACTTGTTGTATCCCATACTTTTCGTAAGATTGATATGGATTCATGCAGGATTCGCATTATTTCATCGCGGAAAGCGACCAAGAAAGAAACAAAACAATACGAGGGGTGATACTAATGAAGGAAGAATATGATTTTTCTAAGGGCGAGAGGGGTAAATTTTTTTATCCAGATGCCGAACTGTGTTTGCCGGTTTATCTTGAGCCGGATATTGCCGACTTTATGCGAAAACTCGCTGGGCAGAAAGACACAGATATTGAAAAGTTAGTAAATGATTGGCTCAGACGAAATATAAGCTTAATAGAGACACTTCGACAGTAATTTCAATTCGGTCAGGTCGATACATATCGTTACAGGCAACGTTTTGCTAAAAAGGTCAAATACACTATGCCTCTTAACCTTGAACCTACCCGATTTTCCCTGTTAATTAAAAGATCAATGATGGTTTAATATGATTCTATCTTGCGAAATTTAAACCATACTCTGCAGCTTCCAATCCGAAAGGCTGCAATGAATTACAACGATATCAGTTACCGGATAAAAATTTATCAAAATCGTGTAAAAGTCAGATAATAAAATGAAGAACAGGCAATCAATACCAGTTATCGATTTGTTTGCAGGCCCAGGAGGCCTTGGTGAAGGATTTTCTGCTTTAAAGGATTCAGAAAATGGATATCCTTTTAAAATTGCGCTTTCTATCGAAAAAGATCCCGTGGCGCACAAAACTCTGGAGCTGAGAAGCTTTTTCCGGCAATTTCGTTATAAAAACAAAAATATCCCTGAAGATTATTATAATTATCTTCAAGGTAAAATTGTTCGAGATAAATTGTTTGAGAAAAACGCACATGAAGCATTGCTGGCCAGAAAAGAGGTGAAGCTGGCAACACTTGGTGATAAAAATGATGATAAAAAAATTGATGGGTGGATAACAAATGTAATCGGTTCAGGAACGCATACGGCAAATTCATGGGTTCTTATAGGAGGGCCACCCTGCCAGGCATATTCACTGGCAGGACGTTCAAGAAACAAGGGGAAAGAAGATTACAAACCAGAAGATGATGATAGACATTATTTATATAAAGAGTATCTGAGAATTATTGCAGAATACTGGCCAGCAGTTTTTGTAATGGAAAATGTTAAAGGTCTGCTGTCAGCAAGAGTTAAAAAAGATCGAATATTTGACTGTATTTTAAATGATCTTGAGAATCCGTCCACGGTTATTGGTTCAGCAAGTAAGATAAAAAATAAATATAGATTATTTTCACTTGTAAGGCCTGTAAAAAATGGTGACAAAGATTGTACGCCACAGGATTTTATTGTTAAAACAGAAGATTATGGTATTCCACAGGCACGGCATAGAATAATAATAATAGGTATAAGAGAAGATATTGCATCGGTTTTGCCTGTCCTGACTAAGAAAAATGGCAGAACCAGAGCGTGGGATGTTCTTTCAGATTTACCTGAGCTGCGAAGTGGTATTTCTAATAGATATAATAAAGATAATAACTGGCTTGATACTATTAAAAAAATAAAAAAAGAGGACTGGTATAAAAATCTTTCAAACAGAGAAGTCAAAGAAAGAATTAACATGGCGATTTTAAACGTTAATAATTCCCTGTCTAAAGGTGGTAACTTTATCTCGACAGAGGCATTAAATAATAAATCAAAGTTTAAAAAATGGTATCTGGATAATAATATTAAAGGTGTAATAAATCATCAGGCAAGAACACACATGCCATCAGATATTCAACGGTATTTGTTCTGTTCATGTTATTCAGAAATAATGAATAAATCACCTTTGCTTAAAGATTTCCCATCTGAATTATTACCCAGTCATAAAAATGTAAAAATGGCTTTAAAAAGTAATATGTTTACGGATCGATTTCGTGTTCAAAGAAAGAATGCGCCAGCAACAACTATTACTTCGCATATTTCTAAAGATGGGCACTATTTTATTCATCCAGTGCCTGAGCAATGCAGAAGTTTAACAGTTAGAGAGGCTGCAAGGCTGCAGACATTTCCAGATAATTATTTGTTTGAAGGGAATCGTACAGAACAATACAAACAGGTAGGCAATGCAGTTCCTCCGCTGCTTGCCATGCAAATTGCGAAAGTAGTTTGCAAAATATTTCAACAGGCGAATAACACTGAATGAGATGGATATTATAAGTGAAGAAAAAAGAAGCTGGAACATGTCCCGTATAAAAGGGAAAAACACAAAGCCTGAGTTTGTTGTTAGATCTTTGCTTTACAAAATGGGATACCGTTTCAGGTTGCACAGAAAAGATCTGCCAGGAACACCGGATATTGTATTGCCAAAATATAATACAGTTATTTTTGTTCATGGATGCTTCTGGCACAGACATAAAGGCTGCAAATATGCTTATACTCCAAAAAGCAGAGTAAAATTCTGGAAAGACAAATTTGCTGGAACAGTTAAACGAGATAAGCAGCATCTGAAGCAACTGAAAGAAAATGGCTGGGAAGTCTTTATTGTATGGGAATGTGAAACGAAAGATATGGATAAACTTAAAAAAATGATAAATAAAATTTCAAAGGCAATTAACGGTATCTTATTGTTATCAGGTGATTACAATTAATTCAATTAGTTGGGTGCAGAATAAATAGCATGAATGTCATAAATACTCCTCCAAAAGCTTCATCTTTGATCGAATCGTTACGTGATATCGGCTACTCACTTAAAGCAGCCGTATCAGATATCGTTGATAATAGTATTTCTGCTTTTGCCAGTTCTGTTGAAATTCATTTTAACTGGGATAATGAATTCTCCAGTATTGTAATAATCGATAACGGAACCGGCATGTCTTATAATGAATTGATTGAAGCAATGCGGCCAGGCTGCATAAACCCCCTTGATCTTCGTGACAAAAGTGATCTTGGAAGATTTGGTCTGGGGTTGAAAACAGCCTCTTTTTCACAGTGTCGCAAGGTAACACTTGTTTCTGTAAAAGATGGAAAAGCATCTGGGTGCTTCTGGGATCTGGATTATGTCGCTGACAAGAATGAATGGCTTCTTAAGGTACTTGAAGAGAATGAAATTCAGAAACAGCCATATGCTGAAAAATTAAAAGATTCGGGTACGCTTGTTTTGTGGGAAAAGCTGGACAGAGTGATTGATAAAACTGATTCAGCGAATACTGAGACGAACCTGTATGATAAAATGGATCAGGTCAGAAAACACATGGAGCTGGTTTTTCATCGTTACCTTACGGGAGAACCCGGCATCAAGGCCCTTAAGATTTTTATTAATGGTGACCCGTTAAAAGCGTTTGATCCATTCAATTCAAAGCATCCGGCCACTCAACATCTTCAGGATGAAAGGCTCGATCTCCACGGCGAAATCATATACATCCAGCCTTATATTCTCCCTCACCACAGCAAAATCAGTCGAAAAGATTTTGACTATTATGCTGGAGAAGACGGGTATCTCAAAAATCAGGGTTTTTACGTATATAGAAATGCGCGACTGCTTATCTCAGGCACATGGTTCAGGCTTGCCAGACAGAGAGAACTGACCAGACTTGCCAGGGTAAAAATAGATCTGCCTAACAGTCTGGACCATCTCTGGGCAATTGATGTGAAAAAATCGAGAGCGAGACCACCTGAAGTTATCAGGCAGCGGCTTAAAAAAATAATTGAAAGAATTACTGGTGGCTCATCAAGAATATATACAAAAAGAGGCAGACGCCTGACCCAGAAGGGGTTGAATACTTTATGGCTCAGAGAAGCCAGCCATAATAAAATTAAATATTCAATTAATCGAAATCATCCATTACTGAAAAAATATTTTTCGGAACTTAATGACAGCCAGAGCGGTCATTTTTCTGATATTCTGACTCTGGTTGAAGGACAGTTTCCTGTAGATGCTTTTTATGCAGATGTATCAGGCACACCGGAGTCCATTATAAAAAACGAGCTTGAAAACGAAAAATTGCTGGAACTTGCAGACCTTTTTTACAAAACATTAAAGGAACAGGGTGTCGGACAATCTGAAATAATAAAACAGTTCGAGCTGACTGAACCATTCAGAAATAATTTTGATTGTATTATGGAGTTTCTGAAAACAAAGTGGATAGAAGATGAGTACATAGGTGATCGGATAAGACGTACCTGTTTACTTTCCAACAACGCACAACCTCTTGAATAAATATTATAAAACAATAATCAAATATTTACAAAAACGTACATAAAAAGTGCTTGACGTACTGGAAACGTTTAGTGTATACTCTTTTCAAATTCT
>JAUWOS010000003.1 GCA_030611985.1 Desulfobacterales bacterium
GATCTTATTGAGGCTATTGCGCTTGGTCACGATATAGGTCACGCTCCTTTCGGACATGATGGCGAAAGGATTTTGTCTGAACTTTGCAAGTCTGTCGGGATAGGATACTTTCAGCACAATATTCAAAGCGTTCAGTTTCTGAACAGGGTTGAGCGTAAAGGAAAAGGATTAAACTTGTGTCTTCAAACTCTGGATGGAATACTTTGCCATGATGGAGAAATTCATAATCAAAAAATTGAACCTGAAAGGAATAAAACATTCGAAATACATGAAAAAGAAATAGCTGCCAAAAAAGCTGATCCTGATCTAAAGCTTATGCCCATGACACTGGAAGGATGTGTTGTGCGTGTAGCGGATACTATTAGTTATATTGGACGCGATTTAGAAGATGCCATACGACTGGATATGATAAAAAGATCGGATATCCCAAAAGAAAGCGTAACGCTTCTTGGAAATACAAATGGAACAATTGTATACAATCTTGTGACGGATATCATCAAAAACAGTCTTCAAAAGACTTCGATTGTTTTTAGTCCTGAAATATCAGAGGCATTGAAAAGATTAAAAAAGTTTAATCTTGAACATATCTACCTGAATCCAAAAATCAAAAAGCATTTAAATGTCATACAAGAACTTTTTGAAAAACTTTTTGAAAGGTATTTCAGGGATCTTCGAAAGAAAAATCGTTCTTCAGTGATTTTTACAAGTTTTTTAAAAGATATGTCAGAAAATTATATAAAAAACCACAATGAAGAGGAGATCGTCAGAGATTTCATAGCCGGCATGACGGATTATTATTTCTTAAGACAGTTTCCCGAAAATATGAGGCCAAGGCCGCAGATTTGAAGATTTATGGATTTATGGATTGGTAACAAAACTTACCGAAAACTTGTGCGGATGGAAAATCTGGTCTCTTTCAGACAGGTTGTACAAGAGACAGATCTATTTGTGCATGCATCTACACCGCTTGAGGATATCACAAGGGAATTGATTTTACGGCACAGAGGTTATATTGAAGCTTATATAAAAAGACACCCCGAATTTGTAACAACGCTTAAGCCATGTCGTATAAGTGGCCCTGCTCCCATTATAATAAAAGATATGGCAAAAGCCGGTGAAAAAGCAGGCGTCGGCCCGATGGCTGCTGTTGCAGGCGCAATTGCCGAACATGTCGGCGCCGATCTTTTATCGTATACAGATGAAGTTATCGTGGAAAACGGTGGTGATATTTTCCTCAAGACAAATAGTTTGGTTACAGTCGGTATTTTTGCAGGCGCTTCCTCTTTAAGCTTGCGTGTAGGTTTGCGTGTCGATTCCGGTGTTGAACCTGTTTCTGTGTGTACATCATCCGGCACAGTCGGGCACTCGTTAAGTCTTGGCAGAGCTGATGCGGTATGTGTTGTATCAAAATCATGTTCTATCGCTGATGCGGCTGCAACGTCAATCGGCAATCATGTAAAATCAAAATCCGATATTCAAAAGGCGATAGATTTTGGAAAAACTATCGCAAATATTACAGGTATTGTCATTATTGTGGGCAATAAGATCGGCTTGTGGGGAGAATTGGAGATTGTGCCGCTTTGAGAATGAGAAAAAGAGGACGGGAAAAAAGTGTTGAGTTTTAAGTAAAAAAAGGGCATCTTTCAAAAACATCGAAAAGTAGTTTACACTTTTCGTTCCCAGGCTCTGCCTGGGAACGCATTATGCGAGGCTCTGCCTCTTGTTAAGTGTAAACTGATGAATGAAATATGCCAAAAATGGAAATTTCTGTACTATTAAAATATTACGAAATTGGGAGAGAAATAATATGAAAAAAGTTAAAGGCGCCTTCTGGTTGATTATTGTTGGGTTTATCGGGCTTGTTTTTTTTCAGAATCAGGATTTTTTTCTGTCAAAGCAAAGTATTGGCTTAGAACTTTTCTTTTCATACAAGACTCCTGAATTGCATATTGCCGTTTTTTTTCTTGTATGCTTTCTGGCAGGTTTTTTTCTTGCCTGTTATTTCGGTTTTTCCGAATATTTCAGATCTAAAAGAACTATCAAGGACTTAAATACCGCTATCGAATCACAACTTGAGGAAATGTCGGCGCTTAAGAATGCAGTGGAATCATTACAAGCCCAAGTCGATCCTGCCATAGATAAAGAGGAGAGCACAGAAAGCTCTGTTCAAGGAAAAAAACAAGATAACAAAATAATTTAAAAAATTTCCATGTTATGCTTAGGAATGTGGACGAAATAAATTCGTAACCGTTCACGGAAGAACAGGTAGCATGACAAGGCTACTTACCAACATGTAAGCTTTTACAGGTGCTGTAGGTGTGCGTTTTCTTAGGTAATCAACTATAGATTTTGCTATGTTGGTTGCCCTGAAAACGTGCATATGCAGCGCCTGTGAACGCTTGCTACTTTTTTAAATCTCTTCGTGGGATATTCACCTGCCATCCGTTCTATGGGTAGCAGGTGATTTTTTTGGAAAACTGGTGAATAATTATAAAAAATCCCTTATATCCTGTCTAATCATCTGCTGTATTATTACGATGCTGTGTCCTGGTGAATCATTAGCGGTTACGGCAAAGGATAAATATTTTAAAGCCGAGTCCTGCTATAAAAAACTTTGCAATAGTTCCAGGAAACAGAAATACAGAGATAGCTGGTTTTTGTGCATTGAAAAGTTTCAGGCTGTTTACAGACATGCGCCTTCAGGCCCATGGGCTGCCGCAGGTCTGTATATGTCCGGGAATCTCTACAGGGAGCTTTACAAGCGTTCATTTAAAAAGTCTGATAAAAAAGAGGCGCTTGATATTTTTGAGCGTATCGTAAAACGCTTTCCGAAAAGCAAGTATCGGCATGATGCCGCCAGGGCAATACGCTCCCTTTCTCAAACAAAGACTAAAAAAAAAGTTGCATCTAAAAAAGTTGTATCTAAAAAGAAACGCTATGTAAAAAAGAAACTATCCGCGATTAAGAGTCAAATCAAAAAGAATGTCAAGCCTGTTGCGAGCAAGATCACAACCGTTACCGGTCTACGATTCTGGTCCAATCCAAGCTACACACGTATTGTTATTGATGCAAACAGAGAAACATCATACTCTCACAGGTTTCTTAAAAAAGATCCATCAATCAATAAGCCTCAACGTTTGTATATTGATTTAAATAACAGCAGACTGGGAAAAGACATTAAAAAAGTTATTCCTATCAATGATAATCTGCTTAGAAATGCACGGGCCGGCCAGTTTACAACAGATTCGGTTAGAATCGTTGTCGATATCAAGTCTTCTAAAACATACAAGATATTTTCTCTGAAAAGTCCGTTCAGAATTGTTATAGATGTATGGGGAATAGCCGCAAAGAAAACTTTTACAGCAAAATCAATACCGAATAATTCAGAGAAAAAAACAAAAATCACAACCGGCGCTTTAGCAAAACAACTTGCTCTCGGTGTAAGTCGGATAGTTATAGATCCAGGTCATGGTGGAAAGGATTTTGGAGCCCCCGGTTATTTTAGAGGCGTTCATGAAAAAGATATTGTCCTTAAAATTGCAAAAAGGCTTGCCGTAAAGATTCGTGAAAACCTGCAATGCGAGGTAATTCTGACCCGTAATTCCGATAAATACCTTACACTTGAAGAACGCACAGCTATTGCTAACACAAAAGATGCAGACCTTTTTATATCCATACATACAAATGCTGTCAGAGATAAAAGAGCATATGGCATAGAAACCTATTTTTTGAACCTGGCTACGGATGATGAGGCTATTCTGGTAGCTGCTCGGGAAAATGCCACTTCAACCAAAAATATAAGTGATCTTCAAACAATTTTAAATGATCTTATGCAAAATGCCAAGATCAATGAATCCAGTCGCCTGGCTGCCCATGTTCAGAAATCGTTATATAAAGGCTTGAAGAAAAAGTACGGCAAGATCAAGAATAAAGGAGTAAAGCAAGCTCCTTTTTATGTTCTTCTGGGAGCTCAAATGCCTGCCATATTGGTAGAAGCTTCCTTTATAAGCAATGCAAGAGAATGCAAAAGGCTGTCTGATTCGAAATATCAGGATCGATTGTGTGATGCTATTACAACCGGAATCCGAAAATATATCAAGGAAATAAGCCCAACGGCATTTTTGAATAGAGGGCGCGCCAGTGGTTGATTTGTTGATTGGATGATTAGGATGAAAGGGATGAGTGGAGATAATATGATTGAAAACAAAAAAGTTATTCGAATTATCTGGGGCATTGCGCTTGTATTGGCTGGAATAGGAGTGTTTTACAGAATACCTCAGGTAATGCCAAAAATAGAAAAAATAGAATATTTTTCTTCCGCCATATTTTTTGTACGCTTTTGTTTCTATTTTTTAGGTATTTTGCTTATAGGCGGAGGTATCAAGAGAATTTACGATGGTCGCAAGTAATTCAAATCTCAAAAACCTCAAATCTGAAGTTGAATACAGGACAAAGCTTCAGGATATTTGCAACAAAATAAATGCCGCTGCACATCCGGATGAAATTTTAATAGATTTGAAGGATGAGATAGCGCTGCTTTTTGAAGCGAAAAGAATTACTATTTATGTGGTCAATAGGAGAAGACGAGAGCTTGTGTCACGTTTCAAATCAGGAAACGAGATAGCAGAAATCCGTGTTCCTATATCGACAAGCAGTATAGTAGGATGTTCTGCTTTTAAACAGAAACTTGTAAATATTAAAAATGCTTATGATGAAAAGGAGTTGACTTCTATTGATCCTGTTTTGAGATTCGATAAAAGCTGGGATAAAAAAACAGGTTTTATTACAAAACAGGTTCTTGTGGTTCCGATTATCTTCAAGCAATATCTGCTTGGAGCAATGCAACTGATAAATCGAAAATATAACGGTTTGTTTACAAAAATTGATGAACAGTCCGCAAAAGAACTCGCCAAGATACTCGGCATTGCCCTGTACAATCAGAAACGGTTGGCAAGAGCCAGAATCAACAAATTTACATATCTTATTGAAAATAATATTCTGGCCCAGAAGGAACTTGATAAAGCAATAGCTGAAGCAAGGCGAAGAAGAGAACCTGTTGAAGTTCTTTTGATAGAGAACCTTAAAATTCCGAAAAAGGAAGTAGGGAAATCCCTTAGTAATTTTTACAAAGTTCCATTTGTGGAATATAATGAAAAAGTAACAATTCCGGGTGAACTTCTCGCTGGTTTGAAAGTTTCTTTCATGCGCAGCAATATTTGGGTCCCGCTGCGCGTTGAAGAAAACAAAATCGTAATAGCAGTAAATAACCCATTTGATCTTCAGAAAATTGATGAAATAAAATCTCTCTTTGGCGGTAAAGAGCTTGAATTTTGCGTAGCATTAAACCAGGATATTCTCGATTTTATCGCTTTATTTACTCAAGATGAAAAAGAACTTGCCGCTATTGATGAAATTATTTCGCAACTCCAGGATGAAGCGGAAGAAGCGGAAGAAACTGAATCTGCTGTAGATGAGGAAGATAATGTTGTTGTTCAGCTTGTCAACAAAATAATTCTTGATGCCTATGCCAGAGAAGCATCCGATATTCATATTGAGCCGTATCCCGAAAAGCAGAGTACTCATGTGAGAATAAGGGTGGATGGCAACTGTGCATTATATCAGACCATTCCCTATAGCTACAGAAATGCACTTGTATCACGTATCAAAATTATGTCTGATCTTGATATAGCAGAACGCCGCAAACCCCAGGACGGAAAGATTGAATTCAAAAAATATGGAGGCAAGGATATTGAACTCAGAGTTGCGACTATTCCAACTCAGGGTGGCATGGAAGATGTTGTTATGCGTATACTGGCAGCAGGCGAGCCTATTCCGCTTGACAAGATGGGTTTTTCAAAAAACAATTACGATAATTTTATAAGCGTCATTACAAAGCCTTATGGTATTATATTCGTATGCGGTCCGACAGGTTCCGGTAAAACAACCACCCTCCATTCAGCCCTGGGGTATATCAATAAGCCCGAAGTCAAGATCTGGACTGCTGAAGATCCTGTAGAAATCACTCAAAAAGGCTTGAGACAGGTTAATGTAAAGCCCAAAATAGGATTTGATTTTGCAGCTGCAATGCGTGCATTTTTAAGGGCGGATCCCGATATTATTATGGTTGGTGAAATGCGTGACAAGGAAACAGCACAGATTGGCATAGAAGCGTCATTAACCGGCCATCTTGTGTTTTCAACCCTTCACACCAACAGCGCTCCGGAGAGTATAATCAGGCTTCTCGACATGGGAATGGATCCTTTTAATTTTGCAGACGCTATTTTATGTATCCTTGCCCAGCGTCTAATTCATACGCTTTGCAAGGATTGCAAGCAGGCATACCATCCTTCAAGAGAAGAATATGATGAACTGGTACGGGAATATGGTGAAGAGGGTTTCAAAAAAAATGTAAATATTCCATTCTCGGATGATATGACTTTATATAAGCCTAAAGGCTGCGATGCATGTAACAATATAGGATATCGCGGAAGAATGGGAATACACGAGTTGTTGATGGGAACTGATGATGTAAAAAAATTGATCCAGACAAAAGCAAGGATGGAGAACATACGGGAACAGGCTATAAAAGACAGCATGACAACGCTAAAACAAGATGGAATAGAAAAGATTTTTGCGGGACGCTGTGATCTTTTTCAAGTGAGGAAAGTTTGTATTAAATAGAACAAATTACTTTTGACCTGTTTCGGCAATTCTAATTTTGAAGTATTGCATCCTGACTCCTCGTTAAATTCCTTCTTTGAAGGGGCTGGAGAGGGGAAGATGTAACACACAATTGTAAAAGAAAAAATGCTATAATTAGAACTGTCGGACCTATTTTGAAAGATGGCGAAATGATATGCGTATAGGCATGGGATACGATCTGCATAAACTTGTTTTTGGCCGTAAACTTGTTCTTGGAGGAGTGGTCATTCCATTTGAAAAGGGTTTGCTTGGACATTCGGATGCGGATGTTCTTGTTCATGCGGTATGCGATGCTCTTTTGGGCGCAGCCGGTCTGGGAGATATCGGTTTGCATTTTCCTGATACGGACCCTGAATTCAAAGATATATACAGTATAAAACTTCTTGCAAAAACTTATAAAATGATCAAAGGCAAAGGCTTTGCGATAAGCAATTTAGATTCTACCATTTTTGCCGAAGCGCCGAAACTTTTTCCATATAGAGAAGAAATGCAAAAAAATATTGCTGAAGCGATTAAAATTGAACCTGACAGAGTAAATATCAAAGCAACTACATTTGAAGGGCTCGGAATGATCGGAAAAGGTGAGGGAATTGGAGCAATGTGCGTTGCGATGCTTAGGAACGTGGACGAATTAACTTCCCCAAGTAGGCGCACAGATTTGGGTCGAATTTGATTGATCTCAAAGCACAAAAATTGAAGGAATAGCGAGCTATTTCAAGGTTTTTGTGATTTGAGATCGGACAAAGGCGACCTGAAGCTGTGATGCATAGTTGGGGAAGTTATTTCGTCCACGTTCCTAAGGATTCGCTCAAAAATAAGTTCACAATTTTAAGTGTTGAGGCGAACTTCAGGCATTTTAACATAAAAAGGCTACTTAAAACATGACGACTCTTCGTATTTACAATACCTTAAGCGGAAAAAAAGAAGTATTTGAACCTGTTGAACCAGGCAGGGTGCGCATGTACGTTTGCGGTCCAACTGTGTATGACTCCTGTCATATCGGACACGCAAGGTCTGTTGTGACATTTGACGTTATTGTGCGCTATTTAAAAGCAAAAAGCTTTGATGTAACTTATGTAAGAAATTTTACGGATATTGATGATAAAATAATAAACAGGGCAAATCAGTCAGGCGTTGGCTATAAAGAACTTGCCGAAAAATATATCAAGGAATTTCATGAGGATATGAATTCTTTGAATGTAAACATGCCCGACGAAGAACCAAAAGCAACAGAACACATTGAGCAGATCATAAAGGTTATAGAAAAGCTTATAGATAATAACTTTGCATACCGGATAAACGGCGATGTTTATTATTCTGTCGAAAAATTTGAAAATTATGGAAAACTCTCCGGACGCAGGCTGGAAGATATGGAAGCCGGAGCCAGAGTTGATATCGACAAAAGGAAACGCAGCCCTTTTGATTTTGCTTTATGGAAATCCGCAAAACCACAAGAACCGGTCTGGGAAAGTCCATGGGGCAAAGGAAGACCAGGGTGGCATATTGAATGTTCGGCTATGAGCGCTGAATATTTAGGAGAAACCTTTGACATTCACGGTGGAGGCAAGGATCTTATTTTTCCTCATCATGAAAATGAGATTGCCCAGTCGGAAGGAGCATTTGGAAAGCCTTTTGTAAGGTACTGGGTTCACAATGGTTTTGTAAATATCAATCAGGAAAAGATGTCAAAATCGCTTGGAAACTTTTTGATGATAAAAGATGTAATAAAATCTTATCATCCTGAAGCTGTGCGCCTCTTTCTTCTTTCCAAACATTACCGCAGCCCTGTCGATTTTACGGATAAAGCCCTGGATGAAGCGAGCGCCGGTCTTGACAGGATATATGCGCTGCTCGAACGTGTTGATAAAAAGACAGGCTTTGTGCCGGAAATCAAAGATGAATCAGGATATTATTTAAAACAGTTTTGCGAGGCAATGGACGATGACTTCAATACTGCCGCCGGCATCGGTATTCTTTTTGATGCTGTGCATAACATAAACCGCTTATTGGATGAAAATAAAGACAGCCTTTCTCCAAAAGTAAAAAGCAAAATAGAGTTAGATCGGATGGATATTATAAAAATGGGTGGTATTCTCGGTATAATTAATGAATCACCCAAAATCTATTTTGATAAAAAAAGATCTCGCGGTCTTGAAAAAAGATCAATCGATCCTGCTCTTATTGAAAAAATGATTAAAGACAGAACAGATGCAAGAAAGGCAAAAGACTGGTCAATGGCGGATCAGATCAGAAAGGAACTCGCAGAGATGAACATAATTATTGAAGACCGGGCGGATGGTACTGTCTGGAAGGTGAAAAATTAAAGTATGTTCCCAGGAAACGGGGATGAAATAACTACCCCGTTTTTCACTCGTTCCCAGGCTCTGCCTGGGAATGCATATCTTAGGCAAAGCATTCCGTGGCAGAGCCACGGAACGAGTGAAGTTGTTTCGTCCACGTTTCTAATGATCTAATTCCTCAATCTTTTCATCAATTTCAACATTCTTTTCACCCTGTTTTATGCTTGCTGCGGCAATATCTGGGTCGTGTTCGAAAAACAAAATCCAGTTTTCTTTCAATGCTCTGTCGAGAAGCTTTCTTTTCTCTTTTATTATGATCACAGGATAATTATCATATGCCGTGTGCCATCGAAGAGAAAGATGAGCGGATGTAGGGATAGTATCTGCACAATAAAAAAGGGAACGCGTCTCACCTTTTATCAGAAGATGCTGCTGACCTTGTGTGTGTCCATTAGTCACGATAATATCTATATTTTTAAATAGCTCCCCCTGCCCTTCTACTATCTTTAAAACTCCTGATTCCTTAAGCGGTATAAAATTTTCTTTCATATAGCTTGCCGCATTCCTTGCAGCAGGATCAGTTGCTTCCTTCCACTCGTCTTTTTGTATGTAATATATTGCATTGGGAAAGGCCGGAAAAGCTTTGCCATTTTTGATAAACGTTGACCCGCCTGCGTGGTCAAAATGAAGGTGAGTTATAAAGACATCTGTAATATCGTTACGATTTAATCCATATTTTGACAACGACGTGTCAATATTTGTTGATTTTTGATCGACGTCATATATTTTTTTCAGTTTTTCAGATAACTTGTCGCCCAATCCTGTATCAACCAGAATGTTTCTCCCTTCTCCCTGTATTAAAAGAGATCTTGCTTTTAGTGAAATACAATTTTTTTTATCTGCAGGGATTTCTCTTTGCCATAATACTTTGGGAACAGCTCCAAACATTGCGCCGCCATCTAAAATAAATCCGCCGGTATCAACAGAAAAACATTCATAATTTCCGAATTTCATAGTTACTCCGTGTATCCACACTCTTTTGTAAGGCAGGCAAAAAAATTACCTCGTTTTTTGGTGGATTTTTCAACCAGAAACCTGGCGTTGCAGTCCGGGCATTCTTTTGCTACCGGCTTATCCCAGACTGCAAATGTACATTCAGGATAACGATTGCAACTGTAGAAAATTTTGCCGCGCCTGGACCTTTTTTCAACAATGTCACCGGAGCAATCTTTTTCCGGACATTTTACACCTGTTGTCTGGTTTGTGCCTTTCTGACCTAATGATTTGGTGTTTTTACAATCAGGATAACCGCTGCATCCAAGAAACTTTCCGTTTCTTCCATTTTTTATGACCATCGGCTTTCCGCATTTTTCACAAACCTCGTCTGAATCTTCATCATGAGACAGCTTGATTAAATGAAGCTTCCCTTTTTCATCCCTGTTATAGTCGCTTGTATAAGTGCATTTCGGGTATCCATTACACGCAAGATAAGGTCCGTATTTGCTGATCTTGATATGCAATTGATGTTCTTTGCATCCTGGACAGGTAATATCTGTTGAAAAACCCACGCCCCTTATATTGAGCATGTTTTCTGATGCTTCTTTTAGTTTTTTTTCAAAAGGCTCATAAAAACGGTTCAAAATATTTACAAAATCAGCCTCTGCGACTTCCACGCTGTCCAGATCGTTTTCCATCCTGGCCGTAAAATCGACATCAAATACATCAGGAAAACTTTCAACTAGAAGATCGTTAACCAAAAATCCTATTTCGTTCGGTCTGAAATATCCTTTGACAAGATCCACATATCCTTTCCCTCTGATTGTGGAGAGTATAGTGGCATAAGTACTAGGACGACCGATTCCGTTCTCTTCAAGTTCTTTTACGAGCGATGCCTCCGAAAATCTGGGCGGAGGCATGGTAAAGTGCTGTTTTGGTTCTAATTTATCAAGTTTTAATATCATGCCTTCAGTAAGTTCAGGAAGTTTTTCCTCTTTTTTTTCAGTTTTAATCTCGTCATCTGCAGATATATAAAGAGCCATAAAACCTGGAAATTTAATAGATGATCCGCTTGCGTTAAACAGACAGGAACCCGCTGCAATCGATACTGAAATTTTATTTATAAGCGCTTGTTTCATCTGCGATGCAACAAATCGCTTCCAGATAAGCTGGTATAGCGCTAACTGGTCTTTGGAAAGGTAGGAAGCTAATTTGTCAGGAACATTAAAAACCGATGTAGGACGTATTGCCTCATGTGCATCCTGAACTTTTTTTCGATTTTTGAAAAATCTCGGTTTTTCAAGCGCATATTCTTCTCCGAAATTTTTCCGAATCAGCGCGAGGGCCTCCTGAGCAGCCTCTTTTGCTATCCTTGTGGAATCCGTACGCATGTACGTGATAAGTCCTACGGGTTCGCCAGGTCCAAGCTCAATGCCCTCGTAAAGCTGCTGCGCCACAATCATGGTCTTTTTGGCGGAAAATCTAAGTTTTCCTATGGCTTCCTGCTGCAGCTTGCTCGTGATAAAGGGCGGAAGAGGATTTTTTTTTGTGGTTTTTTTAAGAACTTTTTTTACAACAAAACTTTCATTCGACAATTCATCCAGAATGGAAACAGCTCCATTTTCATCGGAAATTTTAATTTTTTTTTCGTTTTTCTTTACAAGTTTTGCTTTAAACGGCGGCGGTGAAACGCCTTCAAGATAAGCTGTTATTGACCAGTATTCTTCAGGATTAAAGGCATGTATGGCCCGCTCTCTTTCGCAGATTATGCGCACCGAAACAGATTGCACGCGTCCGGCGCTAAGACCTCCTTTTACTTTACGCCACAACAACGGAGATATCTGATATCCTACAAGCCTGTCTAAAATCCTGCGCGCTTGCTGAGCGTCATACTTGTTTTGATTAAGATCGGCAGATAAAGTTATTGCTTCATTAATAGCGCTTTTTGTAAGTTCATAAAAAAGTACTCTGTGAAATCTTCTTCCCTTTTTCTTTAAAACTTCTGCTGCATGAAAAGCAATTGCCTCACCTTCCCTATCAGGGTCAGGCGCAAGATATATATCTGTGGCATCGCCCGCCGCTCTTTTTAAAGCGCTTATAACTTTCTGCTTTCCAGGAAGCGCAACGTATTTTGGCTTGAAACTGTCTTCAATATCAATACCCATTTCCTTTTTAGGAAGGTCTTTTATATGTCCGACAGTTGCGGCTACATTATAGTTATTGCCAAGATACTTTTTTATTGTTTTTACTTTTGTGGGTGATTCTACTATAATAAGTGGTTTAGTCACTGTACTTTCCTCTTTTAATTGACAATATCAACTTTCTACGGAAAAGATCTTTCCTGGAGACTGTCTCACAATTCCTTTTAGTTCAAGCATGAGGAGTATGCTCGAAAGTTTCCCCGGTTCCATAGACATTTTCCGCACAAGATCGTCTATATGAACGGGATACTGTCCGAGCGCCTTAAATACGGAAGATTCCTCTGATGATAAAAGCGGAGGTTCGCTTACTGCTCTGTTTTGATTGTTATTGTGAGATTGAATTATCGCTGAGAATTCTTCTACTATATCCTGCGCATTTTCGACCAGTTTGGCGCCTTGTTTTATAAGAGCATGCGCTCCGGTACTTTTAAATGATTGAATACTTCCCGGAACGGCAAAGACTTCTCTGTTCTGTTCCGCTGCAAGACGCGCCGTAATGAGAGATCCACTTCTTCCGGTTGCCTCCACGACAACGGTTCCAAGGGAAATTCCGCTGATTATTCTGTTTCGTACAGGAAAATTATATGCTTCGGGTCCTGTTGTAAGAGGAAACTCTGAAACAACAGCGCCGCTTTCAGCAATCTTGTAAAAAAGTTTCAGGTTTTCTGCAGGGTAAATCCTTTCAAGACCACTTCCAAGAACGGCGATTGTTTTCCCTCCAGCCTCCAAAGTTCCTTCATGGGCAGCGGTATCAATCCCTATTGCCATACCGCTGACAGTTGTAATTTTAAGGGAAGCTAAATTTGCGCACAACTGTCTTGTTGTGGAAATGCCATAACTTGTTGCATTTCTGGAACCGACAATTGCAATGTTTTTTATGGAACCGTCAAGACATCCGAAAACATATAAAAAAGGCGGGGGATCAGGTATCTGAAGTAAAAGTGGCGGGTAATCAGGATCTGACATGGTTACAATTTTGTAACCTTTTTTTATTACAAGATCAAAATCTCTTTTGACCTTTTCAGATATTTTACACTGTTTTATGGCCGACACAAGACGACGCGACATACCGTCAACACAAATAAGATCTTCGGGCGATGCTTCAAAAACAAGCTCTGGAGACTTAAAACGATCTATAAGCCGCTTGAAAAAATGATTGCCTATTCCGTGAACACTTTTCAAGGCAAACCATGGCAGAAGTTTTTCCACTTATTTTTTCTTTCCGTGCCCCTGCCAGGCAAGAAGTATGGGGCTTGCCACGAATATTGAGGAATATGTTCCTGTAAGAATTCCGACTATCATTGCAAACGCAAAGTCATGGATAATTCCGCCTCCCATGACAAACAAGGATACAACCACGACAAGTGTTGTAACAGAAGTCAGTATTGTGCGGCTTAGAGTCTCATTTATGCTTCTGTTAATAATGAATTCTAACGTATTTTTATGATGCTTTCTAAGGTTTTCACGAATACGATCAAAAACAATAATTGTATCATTCAATGAATATCCGATTATGGTGAGAAGTGCAGCTATAATCGGAAGCGTAAATTCTTTATCTAAAATAGAAAATATCCCGACTGTAATAATAACATCATGCATAAGAGCCACAATAGCACCCATTGCATATTTAAGTTTAAGAACCCAAAATAGTATAAGTGTGATAACAAGAGCAACACCAATAAGAAACGGGATGCTGACATCAAGAAGAGAAAGAAAATAAACAACACTCATAAGCGACACTGCCATGACTCCACTTAAAATCCACTTTAATTCAAAACGACCTGAGATATATATTGAAATAAACAGCAGGGCATAAAACATGGCAAAGAGCGCTTTTTTTCGCAAATCTTCGCCTACCTGCGGACCCACCATCTCAACACGACGGATTTCTACATTATTTCCTGCGGCGGATTCAAGAGCTTTTTTCACTCTGAGAGAAAGTCCTTGATCAGTTACGACGGATTTGTCGGTACGGATGAGATATTCATTCTCTTTTTTATCACCAAATGCCTGCACCGATGATTTTTCGAGTCCCATAGCATCAAGACCGGATTTCATGTCCTCTATGCTTACAGGAGAGGAAAATTTTACCTGCACCAATGTTCCACCAGCAAAATCAATCCCGAATCTTGGTCCCTTGTGTATTATAAGAGATAAAAAGCTGACAAGGATTATAGTAATTGATATGTAAAAAGCTATTTTTCTTTTACTGATAATATCTATGTTTATGTCGGGTTTTATAAACCGCATTTAAATCTTCCTTTTTTAAATTTATAGTATGGGGATTTCTATCATACAGTTTTATATCGTATCTTCCTCAGCCTCAGCCTCAGCTTTATCAACATTTTTGCTGAGCTTTTTCAGTTCACCGGACAGGATCGAATATGACCATTTTTTTCCTGTTTTGGACTTAAACCCGCTTTTATTCAACAAATCAGCAATCTTTTTTATGGAAACCCATTTTTTATAATGATACTGAGCAACCTCCATGGCTTTTTCAAACTGGTCTTTGTATTTATCTTTAGCGGAAGGTTTTATTAGTGCTACTTCATCGACTGTATTATGCTCAACTCTATTTTCATAGGGTTTGGCAATGGCTGCCGCTTGACTCTCTTTGGCTTTAATAGCCATTTCCTTATAGATAGGACACTTTGACTCACAAGAAGCTTTGAACCGGTTTTTTTCACATCTGCAATCAAAAGTGACATCAGACTTGTAAATATATTTGATGTTGGACTTCGTACTATGCCGTATTCGCGATTTGGAGCTGGACGATATAACTGATAACATGTCGACACAGTATTTAATCATCCATTCCCGACATTCATCCGAAGTTACTCCTATATGTTTAAACCAGGTAGCGACATATTGAGTTATATCCTGACGTGATGGGATTCTATCGTCACCGGAAAATCGTTCCAGACTGAGTCCGTTTGTGATTAAATCTCTGATACATGGAAATAAACGCTTTTCATTATTTTCAATTAATATTTTTTGTAGTTTATTTAGATACATAAGCATATATAATAAAAGTTTCCCAAACGACTTAACATTATACAAGATTTAAGATTTAAGAAATGCTACCATTTTTAATAGTCAATTTTAATCTTAAGTTATTAAAATTATAACATAATAATTCATTTGGGAAATTTTTATATACAAGTAACGCTTCCCTTCGGGACTTGCGAATTTTTGTTCAACTCGTCCCGACAATAAATTGTCGAGCTATTTTCAAATGTCCCTACGGGACAAAACGATCATATAAACTACATAATACATCTTTGGTGAAATAACAAGATAAGGTTATTTCGTCCCAGTTTTTGAATCTTTTATTCTTGTATAGGAAATTATAAAATGGAATTCTCTTTTTTTCTTTTTTCCTCTTTTCTTTTTGCTTTTTCTGGAATGTCCTTTATTCTCCAGCGGCGGTGTACCCAGAACCAGTTATCGGGCGCCATCCTTACATATTTTTCAATTATAGTATTAAAGAGAGTTGTATTTTTGACAATATCACGGCTTATGTTACCGCTTCGCACCAGAGAAACAGGAGGTTCAAACATTATTTTATAGCGACCATCTTTTTGGCGGATATTAAATACAGGAAGAACGGTAGCGCCATATCGCATGGCAAACATGGCAAGCCCTTTGTTAGTACAAGTGATTCTGTTAAAAAACGGAACATAAACTCCTTCATACCACGAGGCATTCTGATCAAGCATAATACCAATAACCTGATTTTTGCTCAGTATTTGACGAATTAAATTTGCGCTTTTGTCCTTATCCAGAACTTTATTTCCTGTTCTACTTCTTATTTCAGTCAAAACTTTATCCATTGGAGAAAAATCAAGTGGTCGAACAAGAGCATTAATCGGCAGATCAAATTTAAGAGCGGTGGCAAGTGTCGCTAATTCCCAGTTCCCTAAATGTGCGCTAAGAAAAAGTACTCCTTTTCCTCGCAAAAGGGCTTCTTCGAGGTGACTTTGTCCCGAAAATATTACGTACGAATCTATATTATCTTTGCTTAGTTTAAGCAAAGAAGGAATTTCAAGCGCAACTCTTACAAGCTGAACAAAATTAGCCTTGACCATATGGCAAATTCTATCTTTGTCGATCTCATTGCTAAAGGCTTTAAGCATATTGTCGAAGGCTATATCTCGATGGTATCGATCCAGAATGTACCATATTCTTCCTAAAGGAACAGCAAGACAAACAAGCAACTCGCGTGGAACTATCGCAAGCGCTTTTAAGAATTTCTTGATAATACTGTATTGCAGATCCTCTTTTGACTTACTCATAACTATCTTTTGGGTTCATTTCGATATTGCTTCCAATGAAGACTATTAAAAAGGCTAAAAGCGCCTGATACCAGCTATGGTAGATATTGAATCCTGTAATTCCTATAACAAGCAAAACGACCATACATGAAATCCAAGCAACACGAAAGCCATTTATATTTTTCATTGCAATGCGTACAGTATTTACCAAAAGCCAGGAAAAAGCTGTGAATCCGAGTATTCCCGTACAGGAAATGAGCATTAAAAAAATGTTGTGAGCATGGGTCGCTTCATTTAACATGCGAACTCTGCCATCAGGCGCAACAAATTCAGCTACAGCGCCAGATGTTGCTATTTCTCGATATACATCCTGAAACGACGATACTCCTACTCCGAATAAAGGATTATCAAGCCACATAACCCAGGCAACTTTCCAAATATAGATACGAGCATAGACGCTGGAAAGATTCCACATCCCTTTGACCTGGAAGAAAACTGCAACAGTAAATATAAATAGTAAAATCACCGTCAAAGCCATAGCCGGTGAAATACGCTTTCGGAAAAAACAAGTAACGCAAAAAAGGATACCTGCTAATGATGCTAATATGGCTGTGCGAATATGAGTCTGAAAAACCAGAATCAATGCAACCAGTCCAACTCCAATGATAATACTTTTCTTCTTATTGGACAAACTCTTATCAAAAATACCCCAGGCAATAAAAAAAGCTGATGCATAGGCTGTGAGCCCTGAAATACGGGAGGCTTCTTTCAGCTTGCCTGTATACCGTATTAAAGGCTTACCAAATATATCATAGCCAAAAACATAGGCTGATATTGTGTTTACAGCAACCCAGATTATACTGCCGACCAAACCATATAAAAGATATTTAAACACAGGGAGTCGCTGAGAAACATCTAAAAGCGCCATAACAAAAAGAAGGTATCTTATAAAAACAAAATCATGAGCCCAACCTTTGGTTCCATGACCGTTAACCAAAAGACTTATCACAATACTTGCAAACCAGACTATCCATGGAATTACAAGGGGATGTTTTATAATCCGCCCTAAAGGATTTTCTTTTGTCACAATAGAACGTATTATCCAGCAAAGCCCCACAATGCCTATAATGGATTCAAAGCCGATATTGCCTATAGCAATGCCAACTGGAACCAGTCCACCCAAAACAGCACAAAACTTGTCAAGGCGAAATGCCCATATGCGACGTGACTCTTCAAGCATATATATTTAAAAATCCTTTCGATATAGCGCTTTTTCCAATATGTTTTTCAGCATTTCCCTCAGTTTTTCCTCACTGAAAAAAACATCGAAAAGTTTCCGGGTCTCTTTTCCGCGTAGTGCGAGTTTACAAGGTTCCTTTATCCATTTTCGCACAAGCGCTGCCAGGGAAACCGGATCGCCCTCTGGAACCCAGCCGATAACATTCGACTTGCCAAGCGATAGCGGATAAGCTTTTGAACGTCTGGTGATTAAGGGACGACCTGCTGCCATTGCCTGAAATACTTTGTTGGGTATCACAAGATCGGACTTTAAGGTTGTACCGAATATCCCCAGCAGCACATGAGCTTTTGCTATACGAACCGGTAGCTCGTCGTATTTTATCCATGGTTCAAAAAAAATGTTGTTTAAACCCCGAGCCTCCTTTTCAATATCTGTCCTCAAATCACCATCGCCAAGCAATACCCACTTTATGTCAAGGTCCTGGTTTTTTTGTGCGGCTTTCACAATTACGTCCACCCCCTGAAGCTTTAAAAAACTTCCATAAAAAAGTACCTCAAAAGGGGGTTGCGGCAACGAAGGTGGCATGGGCGTGAAAAGATCGGTTTCAGCTCCCACATACAGCACGCATATCTTATCCGGCTTTACGCGAAGCTCCTCTTTAAAATAATCAGCATGGACCGGTGTGTCGGCTATAATGATATCTGCTTTTGAAAAAAGGTTAGCTTCCCAAAAACGCTTCTTCTTTGCCTGTTTCGAATTCGGCAGCCACTTATTTCTTTCGAACACTTCTTTTTCATAAGCCGATATAAGAGGATCTACAATTAGAGGCACTCCCCACTTATTGGCCCAGTATGATGCAGATAAAATATCTCTTTGTCTGAAGCAGGACACCCATATAATGTCCGGCTTATTTAGACGATGAAGGTATGCCTCAAAAAGACCTATCTGGCTTGCAACAGGATGAAAAAAATCCACCCTCCAGCCAAGATCGGAAAAAAGACCGATCACAACACGGTTTCGCGAATAATCCAAATTAGAACGACCCCACCATAGGACAGACGGCATTTATTTTTTTCCTGTTGAAGAATACAGCCACGCCAGTTTTTTTTTCTTGAAGCTATGTATTTTACTCCGTATTCGCAAATCAGCAAACCAATCGGCATGAAGAGCAAGCGGAATAATATCAACACAACCAATTGCATCAATATGGTAAAGGCATATTTTTGAGTTGTTTATCTGACGAACAAGTGTATTAATCAAACCCATTTCCCGCAACATAATATGATGTTTCAACTGCCATTTAAAAAAATCACTCAATCCCTGTCGCAGTAATTTTTTTTGATGTACTCCCAGAATTTCCGGTTGCAGATAACAATCCCGCAACGAAATACATGGCGAGCCATCACTGTTGCATATTAGTTCCCATGCCACACCTTTGCCCATATCTGTATCTACGAAGCCGTAGCATTTTGGTAAATGATCAAATGGTCGAGATTTTTTTTGCTTTTGTAAAAATCGAACATATAAAACATCAATAAAGTTATAATCAAAATATTGGATATTACAACCTCTTGACAACCAGAATAACCAATCTCGAATACTCCGAATATTGAATTCCTGTTCAACTAAAACGCGTGATATTTTAATGCACCTGTTGTGAGTAACAGGATCCTGATAAACGATTCTATCTTCACCTCTACCAATAATTTTAGCATTTTTAAGAGAAATCATAGTTGTCAGCATTTTTTAGTTTTTTATTGTCGCAACAATTTGCAGTACAAATCAACAGTCTTTTCGCACATTTTTCTGGCTGTAAATTGATCCCTTACCCATCTTTGACCGTAACCGCCTAATCTATTCCTCAAATCTTTATTTGAAACCGCCTCACATAATGCATCAGCCAGACTTTGTGCATCACGAGGCTTTACCAGCCAACCTGACTTGCGGTGCAGTACGGTTTCAAGGCTACCACCATGAGCTGAAGCAATTACAGGCTTTCCCATGGCCTGACTTTCGACAGCTATCCGACCAAAAGCCTCAGGCTCTGAAGATGATGCAGATACAACAACATCAGACAGCAAAAAAGCTGCCGGCATATCATCGCAATGCCCCACAAACTTTACCCTTTTTTCCAGCTTCAATTGCAAAATCATTTTTTGCAAAAAATCGGTATATGCCGGATTTTCATTAGTATCCCCTACACAAACCGCAGACCATGGCAAATGCTTAATTTTAGAAAGACTTTCTAAAAACAGATCATGCCCTTTTAATCTTGTCAGCCTTCCGGGAAGCATTATTACAGGAGATGTTGAATCTTTTAAGTTCCAGTTTCTTCTTAACGTTTCTATTCTTTTGCCGGAAACAACGTCCGGATTAAAAATCTTTTCATCAAATCCTCTGTAAATCAGAACTATTCTGTTTTCTGAAACACCATATTTGTTTTTTATGTGATCTTCGATCGTCCTGGAAATCGCAATGACTCTTTCTCCTTTTGTCATCACTACGCTGTATCTGTTTACCGAATAAAATCCGTGAAACGTTGTAACAAGCCTCGGTCGTATTGCTTTCGGGAGACTTTTCCATGTAGCATATCCTATCCAGGCCGGCAAACGGGATCTTAGATGGAGAATATCTACCTTTTTCCGCATCAAAAAACGGCGTAGCGGAATTATATATCTGAGACACACCGGACTCTTTTCACCGACTCGCCAACAGATGTGGACGCTTCCTTCCTTTTCGAGCTGCGGAACCATGCGCCCTCCGGCTGATATTACAATTGAGTTATGTCCATTTTTTGACAGATAGTTACCCAGCTCCAGTGTTCCGCGCTCAACGCCCCCTCCTTCAAGCTCCGGAAGTATCTGAACTACTGTAATCGGTCTGGCCACCATCTTCTTAATATCTCCCTTGCGCATCGGGAAGCCTCGTCAAGAGGCTCCACTTTAATATTCTCATTTTTTCCTGCAAGCCACATCTCATATGACGAAATAAGTTTATTTTCAAGGAGATAATCCTCGCTTCTTTGGAACTTGCTATTCTTTTTCTTCCAATCAACAGGGAGGATACCCACGCTACATCCTGCAGTTAATGCTTCATATATCATGGATATACTGTCTGCTGTTACCCATACAATAAAATTTTTTGCATATTCTTTTTCAATCCAGCCATCCGGCGTATCTGCCGACCTGAAAAAATCCACATTTGCATTTTGCGATGCAAGGTTCTGAAGCAAGACAATAGTTTCTTCGGGCGTTCTTGGTGAAGATGTAATTGTCCATTTTATTGATCGCCCTTTTTCTATAATCGCTCTAATATTGGCTATAATAGCTTCGGATCTCCATTCGTGGCTCTTCTTATCCACCCCACCTACAAGAATCAACCCTTTTTTACTGTCATGTTTATCCTGAAAAACAGCCATGCCTGGCGGCCCTATAGTAAAAAAAATATTAGTGCCCGGTTTTTGCCCATCATGCTGTGGAACAAAGCAGAGATCAATTTTTTTTATCAGGAAAAAATCGGGTGTCATGCATGTAACTACCTTAGCTCCAGATTCCCGTTTTAAAAGAAGCATAGGTATATGCGTATGAGAACCGGTTCCTATGATAAGATCAACATTATTATCAGACTTTTTTTTATTTAGGAACAAAATGAAAGAGGTGATATAGGCGGCCCAGTCCCTTAAGCCAGACTTAAAAGAGTGGCGCTGAATCCTTTTGCAGTCAACATCTATCGGGGTCATTTCTGAAAGAGCCTTTAACACTCCTTTTGTCTGCTTTTCGTGCCCCAGCCTTCCGTCAAGAAAGGCAACAATCGAAAGATATTTCATATTCTTACTCATCATTCGCTTAAAAATTTGTGATTACCGGACAACCTCAGATAGTTTTAGTGTGGGTTGTCCAAAAAATAACATACTGATATGATAGTATTTTTTTGATGAATTAAACAACCAATCAACATAATGCGGTTCCTGATTGTAAAAAATTCAACCACTATGGACTGAAAGTCCGTAGAATATATTGCAGGGCGGTTTTTATTCTTTCGTCAATTTGAAATGAAATGAGTGTAGCCAAAACAGAACATTAATAATTGAGAAGTTGCAAATTGAATGGATAAATGTTCTATTTTGATTACACTCAAATGAAATGAAGTATAACCAAACATATCATGAATAGAAAATACAACTATAACCGGTTTTTTATGTCAGGATGCATAAATTTTCATCAAAATATGAGCTGAAGGTTGGAAATAGGGTTGGAAATAGGGTTGGAAATTGATTTTCAGGCATTGAAAAGGTTGCAAATTATTCATAACCCTTTGATTTCATTCGTGGTGATCCCAAGGGGAATCGAACCCCTGTTCCCGACGTGAGAGGCCGGTGTCCTAGACCGCTAGACGATGGGACCGGTAAGCAAGGTAAGGAACGTGGACGAAATAACTTCCCCCCCCCAAGTAGGCGCACAGTAGGCGCACAGTAGGCGCATAGACTTGGGTCGGATTTGCCAAATTTCAAATCCGATCTCAGACCACAAAAGTTGAAGGAATAGCGAGCTATTTTGATACTTTTGGGATTTGAGACCCGCCTGCCATGCATTAAAACAGGCATTAATTATGTTTTGTAATAACGAAGCAGCAACACTTAACTTATGCAACTTTCAGGCATTGCGGGCAAGTCGGACAAAGGCGGCCTGAAGCTGCGATGCATAGTTGGGGAAGTTATTTCGTCCACATTCCTTTACTGAGTGGATATAGAAAACAGGTTACTTTGTCAAACATTATTTTGATAAAACCTTCGGGATTTTCGGCATCCTTTGAAAGAACAACCTGATGTAAAGTGATATTTTCCAACCCGCCATTGATTAAAAATGTAGGATTTGATACTGTGATTTTGGCTGCCGACATAAGGCGGGACAGTCTGTAAATTCAATTGGCAGCCTTAAAACATTGTAAGCGTTCACAGGCACTGCATATGCACGTTTTCAGGGCAACCAACATAGCAAATCTATAGTTGATTGCCCTGAAAACGCTCATCTACAGCACCTGTAAAAGCTTACGTGTTGGGAGGTAGCCTTATTATGCTACTGGTTCTTCCGTGAACGGTTACAAAACATTGTTGCGTAGTAAACGGCGAGGACGCCGTTTACTACTCTTGGATTTTGTTTGATTGTAAAATTGCCGTATAGCCAAAATAGCGGAAAGTGTTCCGTTTTAAGTTGGTAGTCCAGCCGTGAACGGTTACGGGAAACTTTTATAATTTAAATTAAAAAGTGGTAGAGTTGAATATGGAGATACCGTTACTAAATGACATTGTAATCATATTTGGACTGGCTGTTGCTGTTCTTTTTATATGTCATTGGCTTCGTGTGCCGGCGGTTGTGGGATTCCTTCTCACGGGGATATTCGTCGGGCCTTACGGGTTTGGTCTGGTAAAGGCAGTTCATGAAGTTGAAATTTTAGCTGAAATCGGTATTGTGCTATTGCTTTTTACCATCGGAATTGAGTTTTCACTTGAAAGACTGCTGCAAATCAGGAAATCTGTCCTGATTGGCGGTCCGTTTCAGGTGTTGCTGACTTCTTTGGCTACTTTTTTCATAGCCAGGCAGTTTGGTCAGGCTTTTGGTGAGGCGGTTTTCATCGGATTTCTCGTAGCTCTGAGCAGTACGGCGATTGTGCTCAAACTAATTCAGGAAAGAGCTGAAGTTGATAGTCCACACGGGCGTACGACTCTTGGTATCCTGATCTTTCAGGACATTATTATTGTTCCCATGCTACTGGTCACCCCGCTATTAGCCGGCGCAACAGGGAATTTAGGTGAATCTGTCCTCATTCTTATAGTCAAGGGAATCGGTATAATACTGTTGGTGATGGTCAGCGCTAAATGGATTGTACCCCAGGCATTGTATCAAATCGCAAGAACACGCAATCAAGAAATTTTTTTATTAAGTGTGATTGCAATATGCTTCGGTATTGCATGGTTAACTTCCAGAGCAGGGCTGTCCCTTGCTCTGGGCGCATTTTTGGCAGGATTGATTATTTCCGAATCTGAATACAGCCATCAGGCGCTCGGGAATATTTTACCCTTTCGGGATGTCTTTACAAGCTTCTTTTTTGTTTCCATTGGCATGCTGCTGAACATAAGCTTCTTTTTTCAGCAACCTGGAACCATTATTCTGATTGCTTTGGGGGTTTTAGTTTTAAAATCTATCATTGCCTGTTTTGCAACGATTTTGTTGGGATTTCCTTTGCGCACTTCAATCCTGGTTGGTCTTGCACTCAGTCAGGTTGGTGAATTTTCTTTCATTCTATCAAGGGCTGGTATTGAACATGGTTTGCTTTCCGGAAATATTTATCAGATGTTCCTGGCTTTTTCTATACTTGGCATGGCAGCGACACCATTTATTATAGCACAGGCGCCACGAATAGCGGATATTATTCTCAGATTGCCGCTACCCAAAAAATTAATATCGGGTTTTTATCCTGTTCCAGTAGTAAAAGCTGTGTATAAAAAAGACCATCTTATTATAATCGGTTTCGGAGTAAACGGGAAAAATGTGGCGCACGCCGCCAAAGTAGCCGGTATTTCCTATGCAATTATTGAGATGAATCCGGAAACGGTAAGAAGCGAGCAAGCAAAGGGTGAACCTGTTTATTATGGCGATGCAACTCACGAGATCGTACTTCAACATACAAACATTAAAGAAGCGAGAATTGTTGTGGTTGCAATTAACGATCCCACAGCAACCCGTAGAATTGCTGAATGCATTCGGAGACTTAATCCAAAAATTCATTTGATCGTGCGAACTCGTTATCTCCAAGAAATGAAACCTCTATACGAATTAGGGGCCAGCGAAGTCATTCCGGAAGAATTTGAGACATCGGTGGAGATCTTTACTCGGGTTTTGACAAAATATCTTATACCCAGAGATGAAATCGAAAGGCTGGTTGCTGAGGTGAGAGCAGATAGTTATAAGATGCTTCGAAGTCTTTCCAGTGTGTCGGCATCTTTTTCTGATTTGAAACTAGAACTTCATGATGTTGAAATCAGCACATTTCGGATCTTGCAAGAATCACCGCTTATTGGGAAAAGCCTTGCCCAAATTGAGTTAAGAGGGCGCTATGGGATTTCTGCAGTGGCAATACGACGGGACTCACAGATATTGGCCAACCCTGGCGCAAACATGGTCCTTCAATCCAACGATGTGCTTTTTGTCCTTGGATCTTCTGAAAAAATATCAGAAGCTGTTAACGCATTTTCATCTTCAAAGAAGAAGGAATGAAGGTTCATTAATTCATAACCGTTCACGGGAGAACTGATAGCAAACAAGGCTTCTTCCCAACATGTAAGCTTTTACAGGTGCTGTAGATGTGCGTTTTCAGGGTAATCAACTATATAGTATTGCTATGTTGGTTGCCCTGAAAACGCACATATGCAGTGCCTGTGAACGCTTACATTAATTCATATTTGATATCGGTAGGGAATGTGGACGAAATAACTTCCTCGGGCAGACAAAAATGAATATGTCTCATGATCACAACCATACAATAAGCAATTACAATCGCGCCTTTGCCATTGGCGTTACACTCAATGTTATTTTCGTTGCTATTGAAGCAGGCTATGGATTTGCGGCAGGATCTTTGGCCCTTATAGCAGACGCCGGACACAACTTAAGCGATGTGCTAAGTTTATTGCTTGCATGGGGCGCTGGCTTGCTGGCTGCGAAAGCTGCAACAGAAAAAAGGACATATGGTTTTCGCAAGGTAACTATAATGGCTTCTCTATCTGGCGCAATATTGCTGCTTATAGCGCTGGGCGGCATTACATGGGAAGCCATTGGCCGATTCTTCGATCCAAAACCGGTTGATGGGGTGATCGTTATAGTGGTTGCCACTATTGGCGTTGTTATCAATACAATCACAGCGTTGCTTTTTGTGTCCGGCCGGAAACACGATTTGAACATCAAAAGCGCATTTCTTCATATGGCCGCCGATGCCGGTATTTCATTCGGTGTTGTTGTGGCGGGTATAATTATCATGGTTACAGGCTGGTTGTTGATTGATCCTATAATCAGTCTCCTTGTTGCAGCCGTTATCCTCGCAGGCACCTGGTCTTTGCTTCGTGATTCGATGAATCTTGCCATAGATTCTGTTCCTGAAGGCATTGATATAAATGAAATAAAAAGATACTTAACCGGCCTTGAAAATGTTTCTCAGATACACGATCTGCACGTTTGGCCGATGAGTACAACAGAAGTTGCTTTGTCTGTTCATTTGATTATAGTTGATGATTCCTTGAATAATAATTTTCTGTTTGAACTTCAGCGGCAATTACATGACCGTTTCAGCATAGAACATTCTACAATACAGGTTGAAAAACAAAATGATGGTTACTGTGCGTTGAACAAAAACGGATGTATATAAAAGGAACGCTAACGAAATAACTTCCACTGAACCATTTTTTTATGTAAACCCTGAACCACTGAACCATTTAACGGATACTATTCATTGAAAGGTCGCAAAAAAGTGCTATGGAATCATTCAACGCATAACTGCTTGTTGGAAATTGACGGAAAGGCGTTGCCGCGTTTTCCATGTCTTGGCTTTATCGTTATCTGTGTATTCTCAACTATTTATTCTCTAAAAGAAAGGAAAAAATTATGAAGAGTGCATTTTGTTTTATTTTGTCCATCGTAACACTGTCAATGGTGTGCAGTTGGCCGGTTTACGCTGACCAGCAGCAGGATTGTTTTTCATCAAGTCTCCATTATACAGGCGAAGGAATGCGATATTGGTATGAGGCTGAAGATGGATTTATGGCATTAACAGGCATTCCATATGACAAGCTTGGCTGCAAACAATGTCATTCCAAAGGCTGCAATGACTGCCACCTTAAAAAAACAAAAGAAGGTACCGGCTACTCACTGGAAATGGCTCGAAAAAATGAGACCTGTTTTAAATGCCACGTTCGAGCAAACGCTGTAGTGAAAATGGATAAAGATCGTAACACTTTGGATGTACACACAAAAGCAGGTATGACTTGCGCTGATTGTCATACATTAAGGGAAATACATGGAGATGGAAATTCTTACAAAACCATGAGAGACCCTGATGCCAAGGATGCTGCCTGTGTTAACTGTCATACCAGAGACTCAAAAGATTATCCTGTTGTACCAGACACCAAATCTCATATTGTCCATAAAGATAAGCTGGATTGTAGTGCCTGCCATGTTCAAAACACTATGACTTGCTATAATTGTCATTTTGGCGAATTTGCAAAGACTAAAAGCAAGCCTAAAAGTTTTGTTGGAAAAATTAAGGATTTTTTACTTTTAGTTAAATATAAAGGAAAAATTACAAGTGGTAATTTGCAAACTTTAGTTTCATCTGAAAATAAACCTTTTATTGTTTATGCTCCATATTTAACTCATTCAATAATGAGTGACGGCAGAAAGTGCGAAGAATGTCACGGGACAGAAGCAGTTAATACAATTGCTTCCGGAAAAACACATACTATGGCTGAATTTAAGGATGGTAAAATCAGTTTTTACAAAGGCATAGTTCCTTTAGCTCCTGATTTTTTGAAATGGCCATTTTTAAATAAAAAAGATGGCAAATGGGTGCCTTTTGAACCTGAACAAAAACCTCTTGTTCAGATGGGGCTTTATGCTGAACCGTTCACACAAAGTGAGCTGAATAAGCTTAAAGTAAAGCAGATATATAAAAAATAGTTTTTTAGAAACGATAAAACGCCACATAAGGAACGGAAAAGTTGTTTCGTCTCCGTTCCTTAATTTTATGCGATTGCTCTAAATGAATTCAAAATTCTTCTTGACTTTTATTTTACTTTTTAATACTTAAAGATTTTTTTCAATTGATCCCCAGTAGCTCAGTTGGCAGAGCGAGTGGCTGTTAACCACTAGGTCCGCGGTTCGAGTCCGTGCTGGGGAGCCAGAATTCAAAAAGCTCTTTTTTCTTCGGAAAAAGGGCTTTTTCTTTTTGATGAGCAATGTTGGTTTCTGACAGCATATCAAATGGTTGTCTGTAGTTCGGCTGGAGTATCCCATCCTTCCAGGTGGAGTTCGAACACACGAAATTTATGATTCGGCGCTTTTCCTGTTCAGTCTGTTTTTTATAAAGAACTACAGCATGTTGCGCGAGTTCGAGTAACTTCACACCCTCATCCGGATATGATCTGTTGGCTGTCTGATGTCGCTCGATTTTGCAAAAAATGTCATTCCGCTCCTTGAGAGCGGCAACGACCCAACCAAGGACATCATCATCCATTTTTATGGCGCTGATTGCCTGGCCGAACTGGCGCGCAATTTCCTCTTCCCGCACCCATTTTTCCTGGCACTTCCCTTTGTTTCCGGTACAGCGATAATAGACATACCGCTTTTTCTTTATCTCGGCTACCATGGCGCAACCGCAGTGTCCGCATGACAGCAATCCCTGAAAAGCCCAGTTGTGTTTCTGCCGGCCTGTTTTCCGGCGGCCTTTTTCGGCCATGACTTCCTGCACCCGATCAAAAATGTCTCTGGAAATAAGAGGTTAAGGTCATCTCTCCATTCAATTTGGCTAACTGGCGGAAAACACCCTAAAGGTTAGAAGGTCGGCTTTCGGCCGCTCTTGCTCTCAAGTCGCTGAAACCCATCTCATCAAAAGACCGGTACTCCAATCGCTTGCCAACCCGGATCTGCACAGTGTACTCATTCACAAAAGAAATAAAAACATACTCCCATTCAGTACCTGCCGGAAAACACAGCGCAAATCTATTTTGATTTTGAACAACTCTCTGACGGCCAGCGCGTAATGATTGTTCTTTACTCGCTCCTGCTTGGTTTGCAGGACATGGGGCATACCGTCTTTATCGACGAACCGGAAAACTATGTTTCCTTGCCGGAAATCCAACCCTGGCTGATGGAACTTAACGATGCCTGTGGGGACGGCTTCCCTCAAGCTGTGCTTATCAGCCATCATCCCGAACTGATCGATTATTTTGGCCCCGAAAGCGGGAAGTGGCTCGAAAGGGATCCCCTCGGCCCAACCCGCATCAAAAAGCTGCCGGAAAAGATTGAAAAAGGACTTGGAAATCACCTAACCGCACAGCTCGCAAAATTGGGAGTTGCCGCTATTATAGCTTTATGCACAGCTCTGCTCAAGAAAAGTATACGCGGTGGACTCATTATTGTAGGCGAGATTAATCTTGGCGGTTCAATCGAGGAGATTCACAATTCGGTAACTATGGCTGAGATAGCCGTCGAAAAAGGAGCAACCGCCCTGCTGATGCCCATTACCTGCCGTCGTCAGCTCTTTGATCTTTCAGATGATATGGCCACAAAGGTGGATATCCAGTTTTATTCAGATGCCCAGGATGCATTATTGAAATCAATTTTGGAATAGTGGATGTGATTACTGCTAATTGCCTATTGCAAAGACAATTAAAATTTGTAAAGATGTGAGTGTCAAAAGGGTTGCTTCAATAACGGGCGGCCCTTTTGATTTTTCCATCTTGTGTCCGTCAAATTACAAGATGGAGGTGTAGCATGGGAATGATCTACAAACGTGGGAATACCTGGTGGATAAGGAAGTTGCATCCCTTACCATATCGTGAGCGATGCCGATTTGAGACTTGCGGCTCAGTGTCAGCACGCCTACCTGGAATCGCAGTTGGGCACAAATCCGGGCACAATCGCCGATTTTGACGCAAAAAAGGGGCAACCCAAAGTGGGTTAACCCCTTGTTTTTATTGGTGCGCCCGGCAGGATTCGAACCTGCGACCTACGGATTCGTAGTCCGGCACTCTATCCAACTGAGCTACGAGCGCAAGTGAAATTTAATATGAGTAAATAAGTCATTCTGCCAATCATGTCAATAATAAGTTAATAAAAGTTTCCCAAACAACTTAACATTTTGTAATTGTAATTGTTATAAATGCCTATTGACTTAGTTCATAATAATTTTTTAGTTTTTACTAATTGGGAATAAGTCATTGTTTCAGTTGATACACAAGCTTTTATAAGTCGATCAAAAAGTTCTCTTTCCCAAAAACGCCGATTAAATCTATAGCAAATTTCAGAGAGATATGATTGTAAATGTTTTTCGGAGACGCCACGATGAGATCCTCTAATGACGGCCTTGGCATTGGAGATAACGCGATGAACCCAAGGCAAAAGCCTTCCAGCAGCTTTAGGATCTTGGAGGACAACTTTATAATGGGACAAATTCTGCCCTTTAATCGCTTTTCCATAGGATCTCCAACCGTCAGTGCGAATAGCCTTCAGAAGATTTTTCCTTTCTTGGTTCATATGCCCGTAGCCAAGTCTCTCCAAAAAGTTTTCAATAGTTTTTGCAGAAGCATTGTCCACTACTCGCATATGCGCAAAACCAGGCCTTTCTTCTCCTTTCCGGTCCCGATAAAGGGATACTGCACACAAAACCGTGCTCTTCCGTTCACTCCCTCTGCCTTTCTTGCTACCTTTTGGTCCAAAAAACGATTCATCCATTTCTACCAAACCAGCGAGGCTGTACCCAGCATCTCTATCAGCCATCGCCTTACGAACCTTATGGGCCATTAACCACGCAGTTTTGTAATCTCTGATTTCCAAAATACGCTGCATCTCAGATATCGAAACACCAACTTTGGCCATAGCCATATGATAGATAAGCCAATACCATTTGATCAAAGGTGTACGAGTTTTATGGAATATAGTTCCAGTTGTAAGACTAATTTTTGCCCGACACGATTTGCAATCCAAGATATTTCTCGTGCGGATAAACCACGCTTCAGTATGATTACATCTGGAACATCTGAATCCATTAGGCCATCTCATTTCCCGAAGATGCTGAACGCACGCTTCTTCGGTAAAAAATTCCCTTTGGAATTCAAGCAAGCCACGTTCCCTATATTTTTTCGCCATGGTTGTACCCCTGTGTTTAAGGGCACATTACTTTTATGAGCTAAATCAATAGGCATTTTGTTATATTTATGTTCCCGTTAAAACATTAATATACAAGTTTTAATGCAAAACTCAAAACCAAAAACTCAAAACTGTTCCTAAGACACAAAATAGCTATAAATGAACGAAAATCACACAAAATTAATGAAGCTGGCATTAAATGAAGCCGCAAAAGCTGCACAAAACGGTGAGGTTCCTGTGGGCGCCGTACTTGTTGCAGAATCAGGAAGTATCATTTCTTTAGCACACAACTTGACAATAAGTCTTACTGATCCTACGGCACATGCGGAAATATTAGCATTACGTAAGGCAGCTAAAAAATCTATGAACTACAGGTTGTTAAACACAACACTCTATGTTACGATTGAACCATGTATTATGTGTATGGGTGCAATTATACATGCTAGGATTTCAAGGGTTGTTTTTGGCGCAAAAGATCCAAAATGGGGGGCTGCGGGCTCTTTGTATAATTTTCCGAATGATATCAAATTAAATCATCAACCGGAAATCATAAAAGGTGTATGTGAGAATGAGTGTAGAAAAATAATTCAGGATTTTTTCCGCACAAGGCGATTATTCAACTAATTACAAAGCGAAAAGGAGCGGTAAATGTCAAATGTTGTAATTGTCGGAACTCAATGGGGAGACGAAGGTAAAGGTAAAATTGTGGATCTTCTGTCGGAATTTGCAGATATTGTTGTGCGGTTTCAAGGAGGGAACAACGCCGGTCATACAATGGTTGTAAATGGCAAACAGTTTATCAGCCATCTGGTGCCTTCCGGTATTTTGCAGAAAAAAATCTGTCTTATAGGAAACGGGGTGGTGGTAGATCCTGCGGTTCTCCTGGAAGAAATTGATTATCTAAACAGTAAAGGAATAGATATCGGACCGGAAAAACTCAGAATCAGCGAAAAAGCTCATATTATTATGCCTTATCACAAGCAGGTCGACCTTGCCCGGGAAAAAATGAATGGAGATAAAAAAATAGGCACAACTGGACGCGGAATTGGCCCTTCATATGAAGACAAGGCAACGCGCAGAGGAATACGATTTGTTGAACTTCTTGATTCGGAAGTTTTCAGCGAAAGAGTAGATATCATCTTAAAGGAGAAGAATTTCTATCTTAAAAATTACCTTTCTTCCGACACATTGGATTTTAATGAAATAATTGATTTATATAAAAATTATTCAAAAAAGCTTGCGCCTTATATTACAAATATCTCCATTGTGATAGATGAGGCCATTAAGGCAGGCAAGCAGATTCTTTTTGAAGGCGCGCAGGGAACCCATCTTGATATTGATCACGGCACTTACCCTTATGTTACCTCATCAAATACTGTTTCAGGAAATGCCTGCTGCGGAGCTGGTATCGGTCCAAAAGAGATCACAGGCGTAATCGGCATTGTAAAGGCTTATACTACAAGAGTGGGGCAGGGTCCATTTCCTGCGGAACTCTTTGATGCAACAGGTGACAAGATACAAAAAAATGGAGCGGAGTTCGGCGCTACAACCGGAAGAAAACGCAGATGCGGATGGCTCGATACTGTAATGCTGCGAAATTCCGTGCGCTTGAACGGTCTTACAGGTCTTGCTGTAACCAAACTGGATGTATTGGGAGGCATAAAATCACTCAATATCTGCACAGGATACGAGTATGATGGAAGTATTATTCATGATTTCCCTGCAAATCTCAAAGTTCTTGCCGCATGCAAACCAATATATGAAACTATGCTGGGATGGTCGGAAGATATTTCCAGTATACGAAAAATAGAAGGTCTGCCTCAAAATACGAGAAACTACCTCAGTAGAATTGAAGAACTTATAAAAACACCTGTAAATATAGTATCCGTGGGTCCTGGAAGGGATGAGACAATTGTAATAAATAATCCTTTTTAGTGAGTATTCAAAGGTTTAGGGTTTAGGGGTTGCAGGTTTATCTCACAAGCCTGCTTCCCAACATGTAAGCTTTTACAGGTGCTGTAGATGTACGTTTTCAGGGTAATCAACTATAGTGTTGCTATGTTGGTTGCCTTGGAAACGTGCATATGCAGTGCCTGTGAACGCTTACGAAATTTCTTACAGAGGCACAGAGTGTAATTACATTAAAAAGTTTTTCTCTGTGTCCTTTGTGAGAGATCATTGCCGTTTTGTTCCTCAAAAACCAAAAATTCAATTACTCGACCAATTGCCTTTTGGTAAATTTTGATTGACAATTGGTGTATGATTTTCTAAAAGAACCAAAGTCGGGACGTGGCTCAGCCTGGTAGAGCACAGCGTTCGGGACGCTGGGGTCGCTGGTTCAAATCCAGTCGTCCCGACCAAATTCCCTCTGCATATCCCCGAAACCTTTACAAAACTGCCATTTTGAGTCGCTTCACTGCAAGCCTTTTGAAGAATGGCTCCCACTACGAATTATAGTAAGAATCGCTATTGACAAACTTATTTGTCCGTGTCTGTTCTCGCATATCTTACCGAGAAAGACGCGCATACCGGTGGTAAAGGCTTTAGTCCCAGGGTTGGAGCTGATAGCGGATTTTGACCGTTTCTCTCGTGTCAACCCGAGGCTCTTCTCCAAACTATTTACAGATCTCTCTTTTACAGCAAGAGGCAAAATGAAATCGACTCTGCCGGAAAAAGCAATGCTTCTGAAAAAAGTAAAGATTTAAGATTTAAGGGTGCCTGAACCTTAAACTTGTTACGCCTTCGGTGTGCTAATTTAAAAATTACAAAATGTTAAGTCATTTGGGAAACTTTTATTATTAATAGGTTGTAAATATGAAAAATATTTTAATTGTAGGGGGAGCCGGCTATATCGGCTCTCATATGTGCAAATATCTGGCAAACAATGGTTACAATCCAATTGTTCTTGATAATCTTGTTTATGGACATAAAGAAGCTGTGAGATGGGGACCCCTTATTGAAGGCTCCATATCCGATTCCAGATTGCTGAAGCAGATATTTTCAAAATATCAAATTGTTGCTGTAATGCATTTTGCGGCATTTTGTTATGTTGGCGAATCAATGACGGCGCCAGCCAAATATTACAGAAATAATGTTGCAGATACCATTAATCTGCTTGAAGTTATGGTTGAAAAAAATGTTTCCAGTTTTATATTTTCATCTTCCTGCGCCACTTATGGAGAACCGGTTGAAATTCCTATCACGGAAAAGCACCCTCAAAATCCTATCAACCCCTATGGAAGAACCAAACTGATGGTTGAACAGATTCTGGACGATTTCAAAAACGCCTATGGATTAGAATCTGTTTCTCTTCGTTATTTCAATGCAGCAGGTGCGGATCCCGATGGTGAAATAGGTGAAGATCACAAACCTGAAACCCATCTTATTCCTTTGGTCCTTCAAACAGCTCTCGGTCAGAGAAAATCAATCAGTATATTTGGAGACGATTATCCGACAAAAGACGGAACCTGTATCCGGGATTATATTCATATCAATGATCTGGCTGATGCCCACTTCCTTGCTCTGAAAAGGCTTATAAATGGTCTACCTGGAGGGAAGTACAATTTAGGAAATGGAGATGGTTATTCTGTTGGAAAAGTGATTGAGACCGCCTGCAAAATTACTGGAAAACCGATCCCGATAAACATTGTAGAGAGACGGCCTGGCGATCCTGCAGTACTTGTCGGTTCAAGCAAAAAAGCCGCTGGAGAGTTGGGATGGAAACCCCGGTTTCCTGATCTTTATACAATCATCGAAACCGCCTGGAAATGGCATAGCAGATATCCTGAAGGTTACAAAGCTTAACGGACTTTTTTAGATAATTCATTTTATCATATAAATACAGCCATTTGTATAAGACAAAGCCTCGCAGAATGCATTCTATAGCAGAATCTGGGAATAAATGACTTAGGCATAATTTTTTATGAAAACATCAAATTATCAGGATAATAAATGTTGAACCACGAAGAAACGCAGAAACAACAATACTATCAATATCAGGAAGATGAGATTAATCTTATTGACTATTTACGTGTTATCTGGAAATGGAAGGTTTTTATAGCCCTTATAATTATTCTGTGTGCAGGAGCATCCACAGGACTGACACTTATCAAATATCCTGCACAACAAATAACAGAGTGTGTTATTTCTCTAAATTTTCCGGGTATAGAAAAACACAAAAATCCGGATAATACGCTGTTCAGCAAAGATCAGATTATTACTCCCGCTATTTTAACAAGAGCAACCGCCTTTCTTCAAAAAAAAGACAAAAGTTTCTCCGAAGAAGATATAAGGGGAATGATAGCTATAGAAGCTGCAATACCGATAGAGATTCAAGAGAAGATGAAGAAGGCTGAAAAAAAGAAAGAATCGTATACGTTTTACCCAAATCATTTTAGCTTAACCCTTGCCCTGGAGCAAGACAACATTTTTTCGATAAAAGAAAAAAATCGGATTTTGCTGTCAATAGTGGACGAATACAGAAAAGACTTTGAGAAAACATATGGAGAAGAACCGTTGGTGGCAATTAAATTTCCTGCCGATTTTCTTGCAAATTCAGATTATCTTGATACAATAAGTACCTTTAAAATCAGAGTGAATAGCTTTATTGATTTTTTGGATTCCAAGATAGCAAAAGCCGGGTTTTTCAGGTCGCAGAAAACAGGCAGTTCATTTATAGATATAAAAAATGATCTTGAATTGCTTAATAATATTACAATTTCCAAAATAGAGACGACCATTAAAACGTTAAAACTTGCCAAGAATAAAGAGCATCTTATCAACTCATACAAACATAAAATAAGAATGATTGATGTTGAAAGAGAAAAGAAAGAAAAGGAGGCATCAATTGCCAGGAAACTGTTGAAAGATATGAGGCAACTGGAAAAATACGAGCCATCAAAGGGTGCGGTCAGCAAAAAAGGAGACACAAATCTGGTTCTTGATACTTCCTTTATCAAAGACTTGATTAAGGAAGATTCTTCTTCACTTCTCTTAAAGACTGCTTTGCAGGCAGAAGTAATGGCAAAAAATCTGGAAGTTGATAAAAAATTCCTGGAAGAAGAAATTGTTTTTTTAAAGAAAACAGAAACAGGAACAGAAAATATTACCTTTGTTGAAACAAAACTAAAGAATATAAAGATTGAAATTATTGCCTTATCAAAGAGGGCAAACGATTTGAATATAGAATATCTTGGCAGGTTGATAAATAATGCTATTCAGGTTGCAAGGGATACTGAAACATATAAAGCAAGAGCTGTAAGCATGGAGAAGATCGTTCTGCTTACCAGTGTGGTCGCGTTATTCATGGCTGTTTTTATTGCTTTTTTTATCGAATATATAAAAAATGCCACAAATCAGACCAGAGAGACCGGATAGTTTAGGAATGTGGACGAAATAACTTCAACAAGCAGGCGCATAGATTCAGGTAGGATTTGCTTGACCTGCCCGCAATGCCTGGCCGTTATTCTACCACCCAGACTGTACAGTTGCGCGCATGGTTGACGATCTTGCTGGAAACACTGCCAAAGAGAAATTCCTCACTCCGCGAAAGTCCATGCCTTCCTGCCACAATAGTTCCATATTCGGTCTCATCTCGTTCTGCAAGAATGCACTGTGTCATGGAAGGGCAATGGCGCAAGACTGAACTGGCTGATACATTTTGAATTTTTGGTTTTGAATTTTCTGAGGTAACCTTTTGGATTCTCAACTTGTATGGGCGGAAGTCGATCTGAAGGCCATAGCTTGCAATATTCGTGAGTTACGGCGAATTACCAGTCCATATGCTCGTCTGATGGCGGTTGTAAAGGCCAATGCTTACGGGCACGGCCTTATAGAAATAACCCGGCAAGCCATACACAGCGGCGCAGAATTTCTTGGTGTGGCAAGAGCAAGTGAAGGAATTCAGCTTAGAAAAGCCGGCTTTGATGTGCCCGTTCTGATTTTTAGTTATACTTCTCCGGCAATGGCCGGAAAGCTTGTTGAATTTGATCTGACCCAAAGTATCTGCTCATACAAAACAGCCAAAGCGTTTTCTGCTGCTGCTCATTCACTTGGTAAAAAAATCAAGATACATATTAAAGTAGATACAGGTATGGGGAGACTCGGTTTGTTGCCCGACCGTCTCGGGTTGTTTAGCTCAGGCAAAGATACAATGAAAAATGCTGTAAATGAAGCGGAATCTATTGCATGTCTTTCCGGCCTGGAGCTGGAAGGCATATTTACTCACTTTGCTACTGCCGACAGTATGGATAAATCTTTTGCCGAAAATCAGTTTGAAGTGTTTATTGATTTTTTAAACCAGCTTCGCATTGCAGGTATGGAATTTCCTGTAAAACATGCTGCAAACAGTGCGGCTGTTATAGAAATGCCTGAAACCCATCTTGATATGGTGCGCGCCGGTATATCAATTTACGGCTTGTATCCCTCTAACGAAACAGACAAGAGCCGTATTGCGCTCAAACCTGCCATGGAGTTAAAAACCAGAATAATTCATTTAAAAAAAGTGCCGGCCGGTTTTAAGATCAGTTATGGCGCTACCTATGAGACCAGAAAGCCGACAACAATTGCTACAGTCTCTATCGGATATGCGGATGGATTTAACCGTCTGCTTTCTTCCAGAGGCTATATGCTGGTACGCGGACATAAAGCGCCGGTAGTGGGTCGTGTGTGTATGGATTTGACAATGCTGGATGTGGGAGACATTCCGGATGTTGAACTGGAAGAAGAAGTTGTAGTTTTTGGCAAACAGGGTAGTTCATCTATAACTGTCGATGAAATTGCCTCAAATCTTAATACGATCAATTATGAAGTCGTATCTACGATAACAGATCGTGTGCCAAGGCTTTATTTGTGATAGAATTTTGACCTTTTGAAAGGAGCTTGAAATGAACAAAAAAATACGTATCGGAGCTCTTGTATCAGGTGGCGGAACAAACCTTCAGGCCATAATAGATTCTTGTGAATCCGGAAAGATAGATGGAAAAATAATATTTGTGGGATCCGACAATCCCGGCGCATTCGGTCTTAAAAGGGCAAAAAAGCATGGAATTTCTACTTTTTTTGTAAATTATACATCTATTATACAAAATTTCAAAAAAGAGCCGGAAAAAATTATTCTTCCCGAAGATTTTGATATGAACGATTTGCTTTCAAAGCAGCATTTTTTTTCCGCAGATATGCCCCATGAAAAAATAAAGTCTTTTATAATTACAAGAGCTGCTGCCGAAGCAAGACTGCTTGGTAAAATGAAACCCTACCAGTTCGATCTTCTGATATTAGCTGGTTTTATGAGAAATTTAAGTCCGTACTTTATTGACAGAGTCAATACTGTTCCGGGCGATCTTCGAATAATGAATATTCACCCCGCCCTGCTTCCCGCATTTCCAGGCACCGATGGCTATGGCGATACATTTCGATATGGATGCAAAGTTGGAGGCTGTACGGTACACTTTATTGATTATGGTGAAGATTCAGGACCGATTATAGGTCAAAAAACATTCCGGATTCAGGAGAATGATACATTAGATACAATCAAGAAAAAAGGTTTAAAGATAGAGTGGGAGCTTTATCCGGAATGCATTCAATTGTTTGCGCATAGTCGGTTGGAAACCGTAAAAATATCACATACACTTAAAAATGGTAAAATACTGCAAAGAACCGTGGTAAAAATTGCGCAACCGCAATCTGCCCACTGATTTCCATAAGCGTCAAATTAATCTGCATTCAAGTTTAAACTTCAGCCAATTAACTATGCTTACCGATCTTTCCGGACAAATTGAAAGAATTACTTATGCCAACGAGGAAAATGGTTTTACCATTGCCAGGGTGAAAGTTTACGGAAAACAAGATCTGGTTACTGTAGTCGGAAATCTGACATCTCCCCTTCCAGGCGAGATCCTGAAAATGAATGGAGAATGGGCAAATCATCCGAAGTATGGTGAGCAGTTTAAAGTAGTAAATTGCAAGACTTCTGTCCCGGCCGACGTTTATGGAATGCGAAAATATTTAGGCTCCGGTCTTATCAAGGGAATTGGACCCGTGATGGCAAAAAGGATTACAGGCCGATTTGGCAAGAAGACTCTCGACATTATTGAGGATGAAATTGAAAAGCTTGAAGAAGTTGAAGGCATAGGCAAAAAGCGGATCGAAATGATCAAGACAGCCTGGGATGACCAGAAAGAGATCCGTGAAGTAATGCTTTTTCTGCAGTCACATGACGTCAGTTCAGGCTATGCCACCAAAATATTCAAACAATATAAAAACAGATCAATAGCAGTGGTGAAAGAAAATCCCTACCGCCTTGCGATGGACATTTTTGGAATCGGATTTGTGACCGCTGATACTATTGCCGAAAAACTTGGATTTGACAAAAATTCCGAATTAAGAGCCGGCGCAGGCATACTCTATGTCCTCAATCAGCTCGCAAATGAGGGGCATGTTTATTATCCTTATGAATTACTTGTAAAAAAAAGTCGGGAAATTCTTCAGGTAGAAGAAGAAATTATTCTCAAGGCGCTTGCCGACAGCGCTGTTGAAAAAAGAATAGTTATTGAGACCTTTGATAACGAAATTAAAGAATTCGGCAAAAGCAGCAAGGCAGTCTATCTGTCCAAATTTCACGTTTGCGAAACCGGCATCGCCGACCGATTAAAAACTCTGATAAACACTCCCGGATCAATCCGTCATATTGAATTGGACAAAGCCATAAAGTGGGTGCAGGAACAGCTTGATATCAGTCTGGCCAAAAACCAGATTGATGCAATAAGATGCTCTCTTGAAAACAAGTCAATGATTATTACAGGGGGGCCGGGCACAGGCAAAACCACAATTATTGATGCTATTTTAAAGATCTTTTCAAAAATTGATGTAAAAATAATGCTCGCAGCGCCCACAGGAAGAGCTGCAAAGCGAATGAGTGAAAATACGGGTCACAAAGCCAGTACCATTCATCGGTTGCTGGAATTCAGTTTTCAGAAAGGAGGATTTCAGAAAAACGAGGAAAAGCCGCTGGATTGTGACCTGCTGATCATAGATGAAGCATCGATGATCGACACAATTTTGATGCACCACCTTTTAAAAGCCATTCCCGCCACAGCAACTTTTATTCTTGCAGGCGATGTAAACCAGCTTCCTTCTGTAGGCGCCGGCAATATTCTTAATGATATTATCACATCAAATGTGGCGCCGGTAGTAAGATTAAAAGAGATCTTTCGTCAGGCCAGAGAGAGTCAGATCATTGTCAATGCCCATAAGATAAACAGCGGTATTATTCCGTCATTTGAACCGCCTGATCAATCCGGGCAAAAGAATGATTTTTATTTTATTCATCAGGAAGACCCTGAAAAAGCGCTGGAAATTATATTAAAACTTATAAAAGAGCGCATACCCCGACGTTTTGGCTTTGATCCCGTTAAAGACATTCAGGTATTAACTCCAATGCATAAGGGTCTGGTGGGAGCCGGAAACCTTAATATAGAATTGCAAAAAGCGCTCAATTCCGGCAAAACCGGTATAATGTTGGGCAGCAGAAATTATATGGTGAACGATAAAGTAATGCAGATCAAAAACAATTATGATAAAGATGTTTTCAATGGCGATATCGGAAAAATCATCAGTCTTTCCCAGGAAGACAGGGGAGTGATCATTTCCTTTGATGGTCGAAATGTGGTTTATGATTTTGCAGACCTGGATGAAATCGTTCTGGCCTATGCGATTTCTATACACAAGTCGCAAGGCTCTGAATATCCTGCTGTGGTTATTCCCCTTCTTACCCAGCATTATATACTCTTACAACGCAATCTTATTTATACGGCAGTTACCAGAGGTAAAAACCTGGTTGTAATAGTTGGCTCAAAAAGAGCTATGGCAATCGGGGTGAATAACAACAAAACACAAAAACGGTTTACCTGTCTGAAACAGAGACTGGCTGCTTGTTTCAAGGAGAACATGTAATAATGGTAAATCCTGGCGCCACAGAATTAAAAGGAAATAAAGCAAATTTTACGCCTGAAATCAGCATCATTATTCCTGCCTACCGTGAAGAGAAAGGCATAGCAACTGTTGTTGAAGAAGTTCGTCAGGTGATGGATGTGCCTGGTAGTCATTATGAGATTATTGTCGTGGATGATGGATCGGATGATGAAACGGCAAAGAAAGCAAAAGGCGCGGGCGCTATAGTTATATCTCACCCATATAATATTGGAAACGGTGCTGCCGTAAAGACAGGCATCCGAAAAGCGCATGGTGAAATTCTGGTCATGCTTGATGGGGACGGCCAGCATGCGCCGGAAGATATTCCTGAGCTTCTCGAAAAACTTGGTTCTTACGATATGGTAGTTGGCGCCCGATCGGGAAATGATCAGGCATCATTGGGACGAGCTATTGGCAACAAGATATATAATCGGCTCGCATCATATGTTGCAAAGTTCCGTGTTGAAGATCTTACTTCCGGGTTCAGGGGCTATTAAATCGGATATAGCGCACGATTTTTTATATCTGCTTCCCAACACCTATTCATATCCCACTACGTTGACATTATGTGTTTTGAGAAACGGAAGGACGTTAAAATATGTTCCTATCAAGGCAAAGATGCGCAAATCCGGGAAAAGCGGCATAAACATATTCAATGACGGCATCCGTTTTTTCATGATCATAATAAAGATCTGCACGCTGTATTCCCCTTTCAGAATATTTCTTCCGGTAAGTTTTATTACATTCCTGACAGGTTTGTTTTATTACCTTTATACCTTTTGCATAGGAGGACGTTTTACCAACATGGGCGCTCTTTTGTTTACCACCTCCATAGTTATATTCATGATGGGGCTTGTTTCCGAGCAGATTTGTCAGATGCGGTTTGAGAAAAGTGAAGGGGATAAATTTATTTAGAAACCGTTCAAGGGAAATCAATACTGATTAGGAACGTGGACGAATTAACTTCCCCAAGTAGGCGCACAGATTTGGGTCGAATTTGTTTGATCTCAGATCACAAAAGTTGAAGGAATAGCGAGCTATTTCAATATTTTTGGGATTTGAGATCGGACAAAGGCGGCCTGAAGCTGTGATGCATAGTTGTGGAAGTTA
>JAUWOS010000053.1 GCA_030611985.1 Desulfobacterales bacterium
AGATGCCAACTCTTCAATGTCTGAGCTTACCACATCCATGAAAGAAATTTCAAAGGCAAGCGATGAAACTCAGAAGGTCGTCAAGACAATTGATGAGATCGCCTTTCAGACCAATCTTCTAGCCTTAAACGCAGCAGTAGAGGCAGCCCGTGCAGGCGAGGCCGGAGCAGGTTTTGCAGTAGTAGCGGAAGAGGTCAGAAATCTTGCACTCCGCTCTGCCGAAGCAGCCAAAAACACGGCTGAGCTGATAGATGGAACGGTAAAAAAGATCAAAGACGGATCCGAACTGGTAGCACGAACCAATGATGCATTTACAAAGGTTGCAGAAAGCTCTTCAAAGGTTGGAGAACTGGTTTCCGAGATTGCCGCGGCATCAAACGAACAGGCTCAGGGTATTGAACAGACAAACACCGCGGTAGCCGAAATGGACAAGGTAACCCAGCAAAACGCAGCCAATGCCGAAGAATCCGCATCCGCGTCTGAAGAGCTGAACGCACAGGCAGAGCAAATGATGGAGATTGTAGGAGAACTATCAGCCATGGTTGGCGGAAGCGGGACCGAGACCGTAAGCAGGCAACATACATTAACCGGAAAGCATAGAATAGAACCTAAAAAAGCTCTTCCAGCTTTTGCAAAAAAAGCCGGAGTCCCGGCAGCTCGCAAAACGAAACCACAGATCAGCCAGGGCACTGAAGTAAGGCCTGATCAGGTAATTCCTTTAGATGAGGATGATTTTAAGGGGTTCTGATTTATTGAGCTGGTTTAGGAACACGGACGAAATAACTTCTCCAAGTTAAGTAGGCGCATAGGTTTGGGTTGGATTTGTCCGATCTTAGATCACAAAAGTTGATGGAATAGCGAGCTATTTTGATTCTTTTGGGATTTGAGCCTTGATTTGAGATTTGGCAAAGGCGACCTGAAGCTGTGATGTATAGTTGGGGAAGTTATTTCATCCACGTTCCTTAGTAATTACAGCAGAATATAGGAGTCAGATTATGAAAATTCTTCTTGCAGAAAGTCAATCCGTTGATCGCAATTTTCTTCAAAATAAGCTCGAGGATTCAGGCTACACTGTTCTGGCAGCAGAAGATAGTCTGAAGGCGTGGGATATATTTCAGAAAAACAAAATCAAGATGGTCATTGCTGATTTCGCAATTGCGCAGATAAACGACCAGGCTTTGTGCAGGAAAATACGATCATCAGTTAAAGATGACTATATCTACATTATTATTCTTACTGTAAAGGATAAACAAAAAGATATTACCGGAATTCTTGAGGAAGAGGTAGATAACTACATCACCAGACCCTTTGATTTTAAAGAACTTCTCGCTGGCCTAAAGGCTGGCGAACGGTTTTTGAAGTATGAAAAAAAATACAAAGATATGCAAAATGTCCTGATGGTGAGCAGAAACAAGTTTAAAATTGTGTTCGATTCTTTGCAGGAAGAAATTGTTTCTATCGACAAAGCGTATTGTATTGTTTCAGCAAACAGAGCATTTCAGGAGAATATGGAATTTCCTTTTAGCGAGTTTGTCGGTAAACCATATTTCTCGAACAAAAACAGGCTGTTTTCAGAATACTGTAAAGAGACAGCAGCATCCCTTGCCAAGCATGTTCAAAAAGCTTTTGCCTCAGGTTTGCCTCAAAATTATTTTGATGTTGCAAAAGATAACTATGATCAAACAAGATATAGAAAATTTAGTTGTTTACCAATAATCAATGATGCCGGCAAGGTTTTTCAACTGGTAATTGTTGCAAGAGATATAACCGAACGTATGCAAAAATCCGAAAAAATAAAATCTCTCAATAAAAAACTTCAGCAAGCTATTCATCAGATTCAAACAAAAAATGAGAAATTGAAAAATACACTTGAAACATTGAAAAATACCCAGTCACAAATTTTGCAGTTTGAAAAGATGGCCTCTGTTGGGCAGCTTGCAGCAGGCATAGCCCATGAGATCAATAACCCTGTCGGGTTTGTGAGCAGCAACTTGAGAACATTGTCCGATTATCAGAATGATATTAACAATCTCATAGAACATTACAAACAGCTTATCTCAAACCTTAAAGGGGTTACAAAAGATTTGCCTTTTTCTATTGGAGAGAAGATAGAGCAAATTGCAACGCTTGAAAAGGAGATTGATATTGATTTTATCCTTGATGATATTATAAATCTGGTTGGAGAATGCAAAGACGGAACCGAGCGGATAAAAAATATTGTGCTTGATCTGAAAGATTTTGCCCATCCCGGTAAAGATGAGCTAAAATTTGTAGATATTAATAAGGGGATTGAATCAACTCTGAATGTTATCAGGAATGAGCTTAAATACAAAGCCGTTGTCACAAAAGATTATGGAAACATACCTCTTGTAGGGTGCTATCCACAGCAACTCAATCAGGTCTTTATGAACATTTTGGTGAACGCAGCCCAAGCCATAGAAAAACAGGGCGAGATTAAGATTGCGACCAGAGCACTGGATGGGAAGGTAGAGATCAAGATAAGTGACACAGGATCAGGCATCCCAGAAGAAAACCTCTCTAAAATATTTGATCCGTTTTTTACCACCAAGGAAATCGGCTATGGTACAGGATTAGGTATGAATGTTGCTTACAACATTATCAAAAAGCACAATGGAACTATTGATGTAGAGAGTACCGTTGGCGAGGGAACCATTTTTACGATCAGAATACCACTCGGTCATTAGTCAACAAATCAATTAGCAAGGGAGGGTCTTTGGTGACACCCATGTATCAACATTCTATTTTGCTTGTAGATGACGAGATATCTATTACAAGATCGCTTGAAAGGATTTTTCGCAAGGAAGCTTACAAGATTTTCACAGCTTCCAGCGGAAAGGAAGGGCTTGAACTGCTTAACACGTTAGAGACGCCTGTTTCACTGATTATCTCGGATCAACGTATGCCGGAAATGAGTGGCGCTCAATTTCTGGAGAAAGCAAGAAAAATTTTTCCTGATGCAGGCAGGTATCTTTTGACCGGTTATTCCGATATGGATGCAGTTATTGATGCCGTTAACAAAGGGGAAATTCACAGGTATCTGACCAAACCGTGGAATGATGATGATCTGTTGATTCAGGTTCGACAGTCACTTGAGCAATATGAACTGGTGCTGGAAAACCGAAGGCTTTTAGAGCTTACGAATACGCAAAACAGAGAACTCAATGAACTAAACAACAATCTTGAGAAAAAGGTAAATGAAAGAACACTGGAAATCAGGCAAAAAAGTATAAAATTAAAAGAAGCCAACAAAAAACTGGAAGAAAGTTTTTTAAACACAATGCGATTGCTGTCTTCATTGATTGAAAATTTAAATCCCGAACTTGGAGCATATATGAAACACGTGGCGCAACTTGCAAGAGAGGTTGCCGAAGAATACGAGTTTAGTTCTGAAGAGCTTGATCAAATTGAAATAGCTGGCATGATACATGATATCGGCATGTTGGGATTAAACGAAAAGACAACATTAAAGGATGAAGAAGGTATGGGCGAGGCGGAATTAAAGATGTACCACCAGCATCCTGTTATTGCTTCCATCTGTCTCGAAACTGTGGAAAAATTTGAAAAAGTAGCTGAAATTGTACTTTATCACCATGAAAACTTCGACGGCAGCGGTTTTCCAGATGGGTTGAAAGAAGATGAAATTCCTTTAGGGGCACGTATCATAAGAGCTGTAGCGGATTATTGCAACATAACATACAGATGGCCAAAGGATATAAAATATATTTGTGATAATGCAAAAAAATATTTTGGTCCTGCAATCAGGAAATTTAATGTTACAGAACCTGAAAAAATGATCAAAGAAGTTGCGTCAAAAATCATCATGCTTGGTGCTTATCAGAAATATGATATTGGTGTTGTAGCAAAATTGATAAAAATAGCAGGAAACTCACAGTTATTTAAAAAAACAAACAAAGAAGAGAAAAAGCAGAACCGATGGATCGATTATAATGAGTTGAAAGAAGGCATGATCATGGCTCAAGATCTTCGTTTAAAAGACGGCAGGCTTTTACTTGCCAGGGGTATGAAAGTTAAGAAATTGTCAATCAGTTCTATTCAAAAACTTGGAGAAAAAAAACTCATAAACGATCGGATTAATACAATACACTAAAGTTGCTGGTTGCTTGTTATTTGACTGGATGAAACCGAATCACTGAAGGATGAGTTCCTATGCCAAGATCTTTATGAATACTTGCAGACCTTGAAGAAACGGCTACCAACTTAAAGCGGGACAATTTGCAGGGTGAGCAATGTCCACCATCAATGGGCGATCGCTGCAAACTGCATAGCATTGGTGGGCGTAGTCCACCCTACTGCAACTCCTTGAGATTACAAGCTGTCCCGCCTTACGTTGGTAGCCGAAAGGAGTAACTCGTGCAGATACTTGTTGCAGAGGATGACTTTGTTTCTCGTGGTTTTCTTAAAAAGATACTCGAGAGCTTCGGCCACAAATGCCTTGTGGCCGAAAACGGGCTGAAAGCCTGGGACTTGTTTCAAAAAAATGATATCAAGTTTGTCATCAGCGACTGGATGATGCCGCAAATGGATGGCATCACATTATGCCGGAAAATACGAGAAAAAGAGCATCCCTATTATGTATATTTCATCATTCTGACTTCTCAAGATCGAAAAGAAGATACAGTGGCAGGGCTTAAGGCAGGTGCAGACGATTATATTATCAAACCATTTGAACCTGAAGAACTAAATGCCCGAATACATGCCGGTCAGCGGATTATTCAGCTTGAAGAAAACTACAAAAAAGCCCATTCGCAACTCCTCCAGTCTGAAAAAATGGCATCCATTGGACAGCTTGCAGCGGGTGTGGCTCACGAGATCAACAACCCTGTCGGATTTGTGAGCAGCAACCTGAAGACCATGTCGGATTATCGAGATGACATAAGCACGCTTATCAAACAGTACAAAAGTCTGACCTCATATCTTAAAAAGAGCATACCAACAGCGAACTACCCCGTTGGCATCCCAGAACAACTCGAGTGTATTGCCGACCTTGAGGCTGAACTCGACATAGATTTTGTTCTGAATGATATCTCAGAGCTCGTTAAAGAATCCCGAGAGGGAACTGAACGAATCAAAAAGATTGTACTTGACCTGAAGGGCTTTGCGCATCCCGGGGAGGACAAGCCCAGGTTTACAGATATCAACAGGAACATGGAATCAACCTTGAATATCGTCTGGAGTGAGTTGAAATACAAGGCCAGGATCGTTAAAGAATACGGAGACCTGTCCCAGGTAAAATGTTTATCCACAGCTACTGAATCAGGCCGTTCTTTACGACCAAGGACGTGGGAAAGGGAACCGGCCTGAGGTTGAATATAGCATACAATATTATTCAAAAACATAAAGGAACGATTGATGCGGAGAGTGAAGTGGGAAAAGGTACCACTTTTATCATCCGTTTGCAGACAGAACCGGATATATAGATTTTTAGATAATTAATTTCACAAGGTTAGAAGGAGGTCGTTTCTTGCATGGATTCAAAAACAATATTGAAAAAACTTGATCGCATTGATGATCTTCCCACATTGCCATTCATTGCCATGGAAGTAAACAAGATGCTTCAGGATTACGATATATCCATCAACAAACTAACTAAAACAATCGAAAAAGATCAGGCGATTGTCCCCAAAATATTAAAGCTGGTTAACTCGGCCTTTTTCGGCTTTCGCTCCAAGATCGGCAGTATCTCTCATGCCGTGGTTTTATTGGGATTCAACACAGTCAGAAATGCTGTGGTTTCTATTTCGATTATTGATACTTTTTCAAAAAACAAAGAAGCCTTGGAAGGTTTTGATGTTGCGGAATTCTGGAGACATTCGCTGGCAGTAGCTGTGATCAGCAGGCATCTTGCCGAAAAAACCCGTCTTCAGCTTCCGGATGATTCTTTTACAGGAGGGCTCTTGCATGATATTGGAAAGATTGTTCTTTTCCAGTATTTCCAGGATCTTTTCAAAAAAGTGTGGACGTCAGCCAAGGAGAACAATCTATCATTTTATGATGCTGAAAAAAAGGAAATTCCGATCACTCATGCCAGAATCGGGGGATATCTGGCCAAAAAATGGCAGCTTCCCGAGTCTCTGACTGATGCTATCAAATACCATCATGCGTTAAGTAAAAACGCCAATAACCTTAATCTGTTGATGACCGTACATGTAGCCGATATCATAGCAAACAGTTTTATTACCGATCAGAAAAACAAGCTTGATTTTTCTTTAATTTATCCTGATGCTGCAAATCTAATGAAGCCTCAATTAGAGACTGTGTCGGAATGGTTTCCTGAAGTGTCGGAAAAGATCGAATCAGCTTGTCAATTTTTCGATATCGGCGAGGGAGATTTAAAATGAACGACAACCAGCATACAATCTTATGCGTGGATGACGAAGCAAATATACTGAATTCTATAAAACGATTGCTTCGAAAGGAAGGCTACAGGCTGTTGACGGCTTCAAGTGGCGTAGAGGGGCTGAAAATTCTTAAAGAAAATGATGTACATCTGGTACTCTCCGACCAAAGGATGCCACAGATGAGCGGCACGGAATTCCTGGCAGAAGTAAGAGTAAAATACCCTGATGTGATCAGGATCATCCTTACAGGCTATACGGAAGTAGATTCAATTACCGAATCGATCAATAAGGGGAATATCTATAAATTCTTCCTGAAGCCGTGGAATGACCAGAATTTAAAGCTGGAGATCGGCAAGGCGTTGGAACAATACGATCTTATTCAGGCAAATAAGAGGCTACATGAAAAGGTTCTGGAACAGAATGAAGAGCTGAAAAAAATAAATGAAAATTTAGAAGGGCTTATTCAAGAAAGAATAAAGGATCTTGAAATTCAGAATCAGGCACTGGAGCTTTCACGTGCCATCCTGGAAGACCTGCCTGTTCCACTCATCGGCGTCAGCGTCGAAGGGATGATTGTGTTGATCAATCGGCAAGCGCAATCCTTGTCAAAAAGCGGCAAGAGTATTGAGATCGGGAAGAGACTTTCGGATTACTTTTCAAATGAGATGGAAAAAAAGATGGAAGAAGCGATGATATCCGGCACATCCATGGCGCTAAAAGGATACCGCTTATCCGGCACAAGCTATGATATTGATTTAATACCACTTTCTGGAAAGTTTAGCGGCAAGGGAGTTGTTCTGTCTTTAAGAGAGGTGAGGAATTTAGGGATTGAAGAATTTAGGAATTTAGGAATTTAGGGATTGAAGAATTTAGGAATTTAGGAATTTTATGGCTGAACTTAACGAAAGAGAAAAGAAACTGGTGGTCAAGATTGTTTACTACGGTCCTGCATTAAGCGGAAAGACCACTAACCTTATGCAGCTCCATGAACTCATGAATCCAGCGAGGTGTGGTGAATTTATGGTCTTTGAGACCAAGGGAGACAGGACCCTCTTTTTTGATCTTCTCCCGATGCTGATAAAATCGGAAAGCGGTTTCAAGGTCAAGATAAAACTTTTTACCGTCCCCGGACAGCCGGCACATGATGCCACACGCAAGGAGGTATTGTCCAGAGCGGACGCTGTGGTTTTTGTGGCCGATTCACAAACAAACCAGGCGATGAACAATTTTGAAAGTTTTGACAACCTGGAAAAAAACACAGCCCGCGTAGGCCTTGATTTTGACAAGCTTCCTCTCGTAATTCAGTTTAACAAGCGGGACTTGAAAGATATTATTACCGAAGAAGAGGTGTTAAATCTCTGGAAACCCACAGGCCTTCCAGTTACCTTTAGTTCTGCGGCTTATGGTCGTGGCGTAAAAGAAACCTTTGAAATAGCGCTAAAAAAGACTTATCTCAGTCTAAACGGTATCTGGCGCTTAAATGAAAATTATTCGCTGACACAGAAAGATTTCTTGAAATTGTTGATTGATGATTGATGGGAACGAGAAACTACCGAAAGGTGTAATGGAAAAAACTAATGGACAATAAAGAAATGATTCCACATGTCGGAGAGCAGAAGAATTTTGATCGTGAATACGGGTTGACCGAACTTGTTTCAACATCAGTGTTCGACGAACTGCGCATTGAAATAGAGAAAATAGCGCCTGTTTCTCTCATTATGCTGTTGCCTGACGGTACATCTTACTATGCGAATAGCATGCTTCCCGCAAACGAAGAAGCATCTCTTCGCAAGATATTGCGTCTGGAGCAGATTGATACAATTAAAACATTCGGAGCATCATCGAACAAAATCACAATCTTTCCATTAATACACGAACTTGAAACTATAGGTTATCTGCTTCTCCGATATGAAAAAACCGAGGAACGGCAATCGTGTCCGATCATCCCTCTTGGTTCTCTTATTATAAAGCTTTTGAACTACCTTGTAATCTCTAAGCACAAGAGACTTCTGACAGCAGGTCTTCACGGGCGAGTGGTGGAGGACTCGTATGCTCAGCTCAAACAAAAGGCCGCCATGCTTGAAAAATCGGAGCAAAAATACCGGCTGCTCGCTGAAAGTCTCGAAAAAGAGGTGGAAAAAAAGGCTAAAAAGATAAAAGCAACCCAGGCACAGTTGATGCAGCAGGAAAAGCTGGTTGCCATAGGACGACTGGCCGCAGGAGTAGCCCACGAAATCAACAACCCGCTCGGATTTATAAGAAGCAACCTTGGAATTCTCGGTGAGTATATTTCAGACCTCTGCGAACTGGTCGAAGAGTATAACTCCCTTGAAAAAGTTTTTTATGCCTCTGCAAACAATTATCCAGCGACAAAAGAAATCGAACTGATATTTCAAAAGATCAATGCCGTTAAAAAACACATTGATCTCGACTTTATATTAAGCGACACAACAAATATTGTATCGGAATCCAAAGATGGAGCGGATCGAATAAAAAAGATCGTATCAGACCTGAAAGAGTTTGCCTCTATAGATCAGCCTGGTGAAACCAAAGCTAATATTAATGCATGTATTGACAGCGCATTAAACATTCTCGCTAATGTGTTTGAAGGCAAGGCAAAAATCATCAAGGATTACAGCGAGCTTCCTCTGATAACCTGCTATCGTGAAAAGATAAATCAGGTTTTTATGAACCTTTTATTAAATGCAGCGGATGCGATTGAAGACCGGGGAACAGTCACCATTGCCACCAGAGCACACAAAAACAACAAGTCGTATGTCGAAATATCCATAGCCGACACCGGCGTAGGCATTCCGCCCGAAAATCTCAATTGCGTCTTTGAACCATTTTTTACGACAAAAGATATTGGAAATGGGATGGGACTCGGACTTTCAACCTCCTATGATACTATCAAAAGCCACGGTGGAACCATCAATGTGGAAAGCCAGTTAGGCAGAGGCAGCGTCTTTACAATTAAAATACCAGTAAAGGATTCAGGAATTTAGGGTCTGATTACATACTTTAATCCTGTAAAACAAGCATGATTGCATTTGAAGGTCAATACTGCTGTAGTATTGGCATGATTAATCCAATTTTTATAGCAATAGTCTTTTTCACCTTTAATTTTAAATAGTTAGAGAGATGCACAGGAGCTAAAGGCATAATCGTAATTTAGGGATTCAGGGATTCAGGAAGAGCTATGGCCGGATTAGCATCCCTTTTTATTGGGAAACCAGAAAAATCAAAAGAATCAAATCATCATGGAACACAGGATGCACCGAAAACGTACAAAAAGAATTATAAAATCCTGTTTGTTGACGATGAGGAGAATGTTTTAAAGGCGATGCTCCGCATTTTCAGGCGCGAGAATTATACCCTGCTGACAGCGGCTTCCGGTTCGGACGCTTTGAAGATTATTGAAGATGAGCCGGTTCATGTCGTAATTTCCGATTACCAGATGCCGGGAATGAGTGGAGCAGACCTGTTGCGAAAGATTAAGGCCATGCATTCTCAGACCATCAGGATTATGCTGACCGGTCATGCAGATGTAAACGCAATCATGGGGGCTGTTAATGAGGGGGCTGTTTACAAATTTATCACCAAGCCCTGGAATGACGATGACCTGCGTCTTACCGTCAGCCTTGCACTTGAGCAATATGATCTGATTGAAGAAAATAAATCCTTAAAAAAACAAAAGGATGTCCAGCAAAAGAAGATCAAGCAGTTAAGCCGCTATGTAAACTCTAGCAGGAGCGAGATCGGACGGTTTTTACTTCGGAGAAAAATTATACGCAAGGATGATCTCAAAAAGGCAGAGTCTATTCAGGCCAGGACAAATAAGATTTTGCCGGAAATCCTTATTGACATGGGAATCGTAGATGAACAGACCATTATAAAAACGATTCAATTAGAGATGAACATCAAACGGGTTTATCCGAAAGAGTTTACAGTTCCAAAGGAGCTGGCATTGTTCATCCCAAGGGAAATATGTGAAAAAAATCTGCTCGTTCCACTCAAACGCTCAGAAGGTATATTGACTGTGGCCATGGCAGACCCCACCGATTATGTTAAGGTGGATGAGCTGAAGTTTATTGCCAGTCTCCCGATTAAACCTGTTCTGTCTGCGCAAAAAGAGATTATTGAAAAGCTCCGGGAGCTATACGATGACAATGATCTTTTGAAGCATGAGTTCGCTGAACTTGATCTGATCGACCCTTCCGAAAATCTTGAAATCATTATAGATGATGATGAAGAGACTGATATTGATGAGCTTCTTAACATCAAGGACGAGCCGTCGGCCATCAGGATCGTTAATGCGATTATTTCCGATGCCCTTCGCCATAATGCCTCGGATATTCATATAGAACCAAAAGTAAAATATATTATGGTCCGTTACCGTATTGACGGCCTGCTCGTCGATAAGATTCATATTCCACTTTCAATGCATCTTGCAATTATAAGCAGGATTAAAATCATGAGCGAGATGGATATATCCGAACGTCGAAAGCCCCAGGATGGTCGGGTGACCGTAAAAACTTCGTCGAGAATGGTCGATATGCGCATTTCTACACTTCCAACTATTGGCGGAGAAAAGGTGGTGCTGAGAATACTGGATAAAAATGCGGCTATTATGGATATTGAAAAGCTGGGTTTTTCGGACAGGGATTTTGAAATAGTCTCCCGTTTTATTGATCTGCCCCAGGGAATTGTCCTGGTTACGGGGCCGACCGGTAGCGGCAAGACCAGCACACTCTACTCGCTTTTGCTGCAAGGTGCCACCATCACAAAGAATTTTACAACAATTGAAGATCCTGTAGAGTATTTCATGAGCATGGCGGAACAGGTTCATGTTCGGAAAAAGATCGGTCTTGACTTTCCGGTTATTTTACGTTCTCTTTTACGTCAGGACCCAAATGTAATAATGTTAGGTGAGATCCGGGACTTTGAAACTGCTGAAGTCGCTTTTCATGCAGCGCTGACAGGCCACTTGGTTTTAAGTACCCTGCATACGAACAGCAGTATTTCTTCGATTATACGCCTGAAGGATATTGGAGTTAAACCTTATGTGATTGCTGAAGCTCTGGCCGGTATTGTAGCTCAACGGCTGGTTCGAAAAATCTGCCCGCAATGCATAGTTGAAGATAATCCACCCGAAAAGGTACTGCGAGCCCTCAAGCTTGATAAAAACAAATCCTCCTTCACTTCTCGAAAGGGAGCCGGATGCGAGTATTGCAATCATACCGGATACAAAGGAAGAATTGCTATTTTTGAGGTTCTTCAGATTGATGAGGAGCTCAAGAGAATAATTAATGAGGATGTAGCTGAAAAAACAATTATGGCGGCAGCCCGTATGGCCGGCATGACGACTCTCCTGGATGATGCCGTCAATAAAGTTAAAACAGGCATTACAACCTGCGAGGAGATACTGAGAGTTATCGGGCCGCAAAACAGACTGGAAATCCCATGCCCGAAGTGCGGAACCGGCCTTGAAGAAAGATTCCAGTTTTGTCCGTTTTGCGGAGCGGCAATCAACCCGCTTTGTGCAGGGTGCGGCAAGTTTTTAGAATTGGGCTGGAAAAACTGTCCACATTGTGGGAGGGGGGTGAAAGGTAAAACCTATGACAAACACCAACACAATAGAGATGATAAAAGATAAGATCAAGCACCTTCCATTAACCGATACGGCTGTTTTTGAAATCATATCCTTATTGAAAAATCCTGAGAGCAACTTTGAACAGATTGTTGAAAAACTCTCTCCGGATATTGCTGCCAGATTTCTCAAGATGGCTAATTCAGATTATTACAGCCGGGAGGTTAAATCAATTAACTATGCTGTTCGACTGCTTGGTTATGAAAAAATGGCGCAAATTCTCAACTCATCAATTCTGATAGGGCATTTTGTCAAACGTTTGAATTTTGAGGATTTTGATTTCAATAAATTTCAAAAACAGGCACAGTTTTGCGTCGCGGTTTCCATGATTCTGGGGAAAATAATTGATTATAGCAACCCTGAAGATTTGTTCACCGTAGCAACACTGCATAATATCGGGAAGCTGATTATAGCGGTCTATTTTAAAGACGAGCACAAAAAAATTATTGCCTTAAAGAAATCAGAGAATATCTCTACCGCTGAGGCGGAAAAAAGAATATTAAACATTACTCATGCTGAAATCGGAGCGCTCGTTTTAGAAAATTTCAATATACCACAAGATATTTGTAATGCGGTAAGATTTCACCATGCAAAAAATCGTATTCTTCCCGAAGAATGCAATTTTCAGTTAGAGCTTATTGGAAAGGAATCGGCCAGGATAGTAGGTGATTTCGTACTGCCGGAAGAAATAGAACCATTGGAAATTATAGATCGGCTGAAAAAAACCATAAGGAAAAGCCAAAAGATATGCAGGAAAGAAATGAAAACCAAAATACGGTCTAAAGGATATATGGAAGTCTTTCCTTCACTATTAGAACAAGCTTCCGATCTGGTTTGCAGAGATTTAAAAAAAATTTTACAGGAAAGGAAATAAGAATATTCGACAGGATTTACATGATTTCTTTACTTTCCTGCCGGCCGGTCTTGTATCCTGTTCATCCTGTCAACAAATAGCTGAATAATTACTTTTTCTTCTTGAATAAGAGGCAACCTTCTTCTATCTCCAGAGAGCTGTTTCGAACTACTATACATGGCAATTGCCGGCTCTTAAACTTTATGGCTCGACAGCCATGAGGAAAGTCCTTATCCCAGGTAACATAATAGTGTTCGCACTTATGACAGTCGATTATCATAAAATTCATAAGTA
>JAUWOS010000022.1 GCA_030611985.1 Desulfobacterales bacterium
ATGATCTTCAGGAGCAATCTTCCAGAAGTTATCGCCTTCAGATTCTTCGCCTTTGCCTCTGTAAACCTTTTCGCATTCCCATTTTTTATCAGCCTCGGTCATCTCATATTTTTCAGTGACCTTCATGGTGGCCATGATCTCTCCGGAAGCATTCTTAAGGGCAATCTCATCACCGGAATGGATGTTGTCGGCATCTTCTTTAGAGGCAGACAATGTTACAGGTACAGGCCAGAATGTGCCGTCTGCCAGCAGATAATTCTCGCAGACACTCTTCCAGTCAGCTTTTGTCATAAAACCTGTTAGCGGGCTGAATCCACCAATGCCCATCATAATTAGATCGCCATTCTCACGACCTGAAATGACAATGGTTTTTAAAGTTTTTGCTTTTTCTTTCTCTGCATCCAGATCTTTTCCATGCAACAAGCAACAAACTAATCCTTTTCCTCCATGTGGCGCTACTAATTTCGACATAAATTTTCTCTCCTTCTTAAATATTATTTATTACTTAGCAACTGAACATCCATTTATTATACATCCTTCTAATTAAAATGTAGAAAGGAAATTGTCAAGAAGAAAGTTACAGGAAAAAATGTCAAAGTTCACGTAGGGGTTCAGGGTTTACACAAAAACGGTTCAAGAGTTTTTCATAGGGGTTTTGTGTTAGAAAAACCTCATTCAGGGATTTACATGTTCATTCAAAATGTTTCAAACGCTGTTATTCGGGATTTCATCAAGCATTTGACTACTCGTGCTCGACAAATAAAAAGGGAGATGTTAAACATCTCCCTTTTTATTTCAAGTCAATTACAGACAACCTACGGCTTATAAAAACAGTAAGCGTTCACAGGCACTGCATATGCACGTTTTCAGGGCAACCAACATAGCACACTATATAAAGTTGATTGCCCTGAAAACGCACATCTACAGCACCTGTAAAAGCTTACATGTTGGGAAACAGCCTTGTTTGCTACCAGTTCTCCCTGTGAACGGTTACTAAAAACATTTGGAAACAATCCTTATGATTGGCCGTAAGTTTTTTTTAATTTTAGCTTACTTTCACCTATCTGTTTCCATACTCAGCATATGCCATAGCGATTGTTCTGTAAACGAAATGAGCGAGCTTGGAAAATGGCAGAAATGCAAACAGATTAAATACAAAAACAAGATGAACAAAATACAGAAAATATGAAGCGCCGGCAAAACCTGCCAGCCTTGTCATTTCGGTAAGCATGCCGGAAAGCCCGAGCCCCAGAACAAGTCCCAGAAGATACCAATCCTTGTAGCTGGAAGTCTGGTCGGTTTTGGCCAGACGGTTTTTTATCATCAAGGCGCTTCCGATAATAAGGGCTACACCGGATATATTGGCAAGCCATTTAACGGGATTCATCTGAGAATATGGACCGTGAATCTGAAAAACATAAAGTACGACAAAGAATATGTTTGTTACAATAAAAAGCCCTAAAAATGAATAAAAAACCATAAGATGTGCTGTAGCACGGTCTTTATTTTCCCCGCATTCTGAAAATTTGCTGTGTTTTAATATTGTCGGCAAAACTTTGACAAGCGCTTTTAAAAAACCACAAATTTCCAGTTTTGTTTTATCTGTTTTTCCTTCAAGCACAGCATTGTTATGAATATCATTTACAAATCTTTTAATTCCCATTCCGAAAACTACTGCAACCCATGCTGCAAGTGGAACAAAAATCAAATCTACAAGCCAGGAAGAAAAAAAACTGGAGTGAGCAATCTTATCACCTTCCGGAGAAAAATCAAGCAGCCCTGTAATAAGACCAAGAACTATAAAAATTACTACAGGAATTCCCAGCAGCATGGGGAGTTTCTTTGGATCATTTACAGCTTCGCCCAACCATTTCGGTGTTGCATACTCCGAAATCGCATAGGAACGGATAGCTCCAAGAACATCACCTGGTCTTGCGCCTCGCGGACACATGGTAGAACAGTCTCCACACTGATGACAAAGCCATATATCAGCGTTTGTTACCAGTTTATCCTTTAGTCCCCATGATGCAGCGATCATCTCTTTTCTTGGAAATGGTTTGTTGTCTGGGGAAATTGGACAAACCACTGAACAGGTTGCACATTGAAAACACTTTTTTAATGTGTCACCCCCAAGCCCGACAATTTTTTTAACAAAATTCAAATCGGGCTCAATCAGGTATTTATCTGCCATACTATTACCTCCTTATTACATTGACGATTAAATATTGTTGATTGACGATTGATTAAGGATTCGCACAATAAAGAGCGACAATAAAGAGCAACAATAAAGAGCAACAATAAAGAGCGACGTCAATTTTCAATCGTCAATTTTCAATCGTCAATTATTAAAATCCCTTGAACGGGTTCGGACCAAGTTCTTCAACTGATTTTACAAAAGTATTAATGATTTCCGGAATCTTGTCATATTCATCAATTGCAACCTGAAACTGGGCTACACGCTCCTCTTCCAGAGCCAGACTTGCCAATGCATCACCTATCTTTTTCATTCTTATGTCGGCAAGCTCACTACCCTTCACAAAGTGACACTGGTAATCATCACCATGCTTGCAGCCGAGCAGAAAAATACCATCCATACCCTGAGAGAGAGCATCCTTGATCCATATTACATTTACAGAACCAAGACATCTAACCGGAATAAACCGAACATCAGCAGAATAAGTAAGTCTGTTCAAACCCGCAATATCCAGAGCCGGATAGGCATCATTTTCACAAACCAGTCCAAGGAACCTGAAAGGCGGTTCATCAAAATCGTCTTCCGAAGGAACACCGATTGACTTGACCATAGACCCGATACTGTCAATATTATAATCAGCAAAACCTATTATACGCTCAGGACACGCTCCCATACATGTACCGCAACGTCTGCATCTTGTTGGATTCAGCCTGGGTGTTCCCTTTTCATCATCATCAAGAGCGCCAAATGGGCATTCCTCCGTACACCGTTTACACTGAGTACATCTTTGAAAGAAAAAGTCCGGAAATGTCATATCGCCTGACCTTGGATGTACGGCAACGCCCCTGTTTACCGATTCAATACATTGAATCGCTTTCAGGGCAGCGCCTGTTGCATCTTCCATCGACTCTTCAATGGTCATGCTCCGGCGAACACCTCCGGCTGCATAAATACCGGTTCTCTGGGTTTCATATGGAAAGCATATGAAATTTGAATCACAATATCCGTTAAAAAGACCGATATCACGGAAAGCAGGACCCTGTCTGTAGGCCAGATTGACAACAGAATCATCTACGGTAGCCGGAACCATGCCCGTTGCCAGCACTACCATATCCGCCTTAACCTGAACCTTTTCTCCGAGAAGAGTATTGTCGGCTTCGACAATCAGATCGTCACCATTCTGAGATACATTTACAACATTCCCTTTGGTTAAAAAGATTCCTTCATCTTGTTGTATACTCTTATAAAAGTTCTCCTGAAGTCCAGGTGTCCGCATATGCTGATAAAAAACATATGCTTTGCCGTCATCATAATCCTCACGAACATATTTTGCCTGTTTTAAAGACACAAGACTTGTAACCGAACCGCAATAGTCAAAGTCGCTGTCATCATCGCTCTTGCCCGGACTTTGAATAAATACAACCGATTTTGCTTCTTTTCCATCCGACGGTCTTATTACTTTGCCTTTTGCAGCGATTTCCTCAAACTGGTGATTAGTTACAACATCGACCAGCTTTCCAAATCCAAGATGAGCAACTTTGTCGCCTTCCGGCTTATCCGGTCTCCATCCTGCGGCAAGAACAACTGCTCCGAACAATTCACCATTCGGATCCAGGGTAAGAATATCATTTTTGCCCTTGTTGTATTCCGCATAAACTTCTGCCAGCTTTTCGACATCAAGCTCCTTGCCGTTTTCATCAACCTTCATTTCATCAGGCAGAGGAAATGGAACATCAAACTCTATCTTTTCGCCGGGCTTTTTAAATGTCACCGTAAACTCACCGGGTTCACCAGCTATACGGGCAACTATTGCATTAGTTTTAATCGTTATATTCGGATAGGCTTCAACCTCTTTGATCTTAGCATCAATTACCGGTGGAATCAGGTTTTCATAGGGGTATTTTAAAGGTAGTTGCTTGCGAATTTTGGCTGCATACCCGCCGAGAGATGACTCTTTCTCAACTATTGTTACATCATAGCCCGCCTTAGCCGCATCTATTGCAGATGATATACCCGTTATGCCGCCGCCGATAACAAGAATCTTTTTGCTTATTGTTTCGAGCTTGTATGGTTCCGGCAAATCAATTTTTTCAAGCTTTACCATTCCCATCTTCAGGTAATCCGCTGCCAGCATCTGAACATGATCAACAAATTCTTCATCATCTTTCTGCTCTTCGGTAGGAGCCGGATATTCCGATCTGGGATGAGACCATATCACCTGTTCTCTCAAATTAACCCTGTCAACAATACAGCCATCGAACTTGAAAACATCAAAATTGATCCTGCTGGAACATCCCGCAATAACCATACTATTGACGCTTTCATCTGCTATATCTTTCTTTATAAGCTCAATCCCTTCCTTTCCACAAAGAAAAGGATGTGTTTTAACACTCAAACCCTCTTCCTTTGGCACTTCACACAACTTGTCTATGTCAAGGGCATCCCCAATTCCACAACCTGTGCAAATATATACACCATACTTTTTATCCATGGATAGCCTCCTACCTCCTTACCAGGGTTTGAATAGCCTTAAGGGCCATACCGGTAGCATTCTGGTTTGATGATACCACATCTGCCGGCTTATTGGCACATCCTGCAGCAAACATGCCCCCTTTTTCAAAATCGTTTATTATAAAGCCTTCATCGCTACATTTCAGTTCAGATGGAAGCTTGGAAGTAACAGTTGTCGGCTGCATACCGGTGGCAAGAACGACCATTTCGACATCCTGGCTGATCTTTTCCCCTGTTACCGCATTTTCTGCAACCACGGTAATATTTCCGGAATCCGGATCTTCACTAACCTCTGCAACCTTACCCTTAATTAAAAAGACATTTTCATCGTCTTTGATTTTCTTATAAAACTTTTCATACCTCTGACCGGGAGTTCTCATATCAATATAAAAAATATAGATCTTGGCATCGGGATACCGCTCCCTTATATATGTAGTCTGCTTCAACGAAGCCATGCAGCATACGTATGAACAATAAGGAAGATGATTCTCGTCTCTTGAGCCTGCGCATTGTACAAAAGCAATGCTCTCAGGTGCCTTGTTGTCTGACGGACGGAGGATCTCTCCTTTTGTCGGACCGTTTGGGGACGCAAGCCTTTCTATCATCATATTGGTAATGATGTTTTGATGCTTTCCAAATCCAAGATTATCTATTTTTGCAGCATCATATGGCTCCCATCCGGTAGCCCAGACAACAGCTCCTACATTCAGATTGATCGTCTTTGCTTCCATGTTCAGATCAATAGCGTTATATTTACATGCTTCTACACATTTACCGCACTCAGCACCCTTGCATGCAGATGAATCAATCACATATTGCATGGGAAAAGACATTTCAAAAGGTCTGTAAATGGCCTTTGTTTTGTCCATATTAAAATTAAATTCATTGCCCCTTTCAACAGGACACACATCAACGCAATCATTACATACCGTGCAATCTTCGTTAACATACCTTGGGTTTAATTTTATGGTTACATCATAATTTCCCGATACTCCATTGACCTTTTTAACTTCTGCAAGTGTAAGAATCTTTATTTTCGGATTATCCTTTATTCTCCTGAAATTGATCTCAAGCCCGCAGGTAGGAGGGCAGAGCTTAGGAAAATATTGATTCATCTGTGCTACTCTTCCACCAAGGTAAGGATTTTTTTCAACCAGAAATACCTCGTACCCTACTTCAGCGGCTTCAAGGGCAGTAGTTAAACCGCTTATCCCTCCCCCAACCACCAAAATACTTCCGCCGGCAGGGGCTGCTTTCTCTTCTGTCATGCTATCCCTCCGCTAAGAGTTAAAATTTAATTAAAAAAAGTTAAAAATGATGAACTTATAACGTTAAGTCTGACTTCAGGTTAGGAGCGTGAACTAATTAACTTCCCCAAGCAGGCGCACAGATTTGGGTCGGATTTGCCCAATCTCAAATCAGGTCTCAGATCACAAAAGTTGAATAAATAGCGAGCTATTTCAATATTTTTGGGATTTGAGCCCTGATTTGAGATTTGACAAAGGCGACCTGAAACTGTGATGCATAGTTGGGGAAGTTAATTTGTCCACGTTCCTTAGTACACCTTCGGCGTGGATATAAGTGCCTAAAGTGAGCTAAAATATATTAAAGTGCCTAAAGTTGTGGCACTCCTTCGGCGTGTTGATTAATAGCACTATACCAAGAGTCCGATCCCATGCAGAATTCCTTAACTTTAGGCATTTTAATATATTTTAGGCACTTTTTGCTCATCTACCCTTCTTTGCGAATTCATCATTCTTAACTAGTAAAAGCCTCCAGGCATCTTTCAATACCTGGAGGCAGTTTATATTCGACTACAATAATTGTAAGTAGAGCCGAATCCTTCATCAATCAGAAATAATTTTGACGTAATCTTTCTTGAATATATCCCATGCCTTTGCTTTTGGATCATACTTTGAGTTGACAAAGCAGAACCAGTTTTCATCATCCTGACCTGGATAGTCAGCCTGATAGTAGAATCCGGGATAACGTGTCTCTTTACGGAACTGGATATGACGCAGATGAGCCTCAACAGTCCAGATACGATGCTCGATTTCCCAAACTCTCATCAACTCATGGAGATCGCCGGCGGCCAATTTTTCGCAGTCTTCACGCATTGTTGCCAGCAGATCCATAACAATCTCAAGCGACTTGCTGCTTGTCTGATAGTATGTGGCTGTACCTGCTCCGTACTCGTGAGTAGCCTTCATAAGCCGCATAGCCATTCCGCTTGGTTTCACATAATTCGGATTAATATCGACCGTAGTAGTATACTCACAATTATCAAGATAAAGTCTGACAGGCTTGTAAATCAAATCGACAAGCTCTTCCTTTGTCTGGCTCAGAGCCGGCGCAAAGTCCGCATGATCCTTGGCATATCTGACCATGGCCTTGGCAGTAATACGACCTTCTGCATGGGAACCGGATGAAAATTTGTGTCCGGAGCAGCCCACACCATCACCTGCGGTGAAAAGACCGTTGACAGTAGTCATACGGTTGTAAACCTTGCCGTTGTCTGCTTTGACCTTGTATGAATCCGGTACCCAGTCAAAATCAGGTCCGGAAGCCCAGAGACCACAGCAGCCTGAATGAGATCCAAGAAGATATGGCTCTGTCGGCATAAGCTCTGAATTCTTCTTTTCAGGCTCACAGTCCTGTGCACACCAGAGATTTGCCTGCCCGCATGTCATGTCAAGGAAGTCTTCCCATGCCTCTGATTCAAGATGCTTGAGTTCTTTCTTGCTCATGGTCTCGCCGAGCGCTGCCAAAGCCGTAACCGTATCCATAATAATAGGTCCACGGCCTGCTTTCATCTCAAAGAGCATCAAATGATTACGGAGACAAGTCGGTGTAATAGCCGCTGTTCCATAAGGAGCATACTTTTCAAGTTCTTCTTTGGCGGCATCGCTGCCTGCAAATGCCTCACCAAGACCGTTTAACGCTTTAGCTTTAAACAGCAGGAACCATGCGCCAACAGGACCATAACCATCCTTAAAACGCGCCGGGGTGAAACGGTTTTCCATCATGGAAAGTTCTGCTCCGACCTTCATGCACATAGTGTATGTGGAACCTGCATTCCATACAGGATACCATGCGCGACCTTTACCTTCACCAACACTACGAGGCTGATAGATATTAACAGCTCCGCCGCATGCTACCATCATGGTTTTACACTTGATGATATAGATTTTGTTTTCACGCACGGAAAAACCGACAGCTCCTGCAATCTGGTTCTCTTTATTAGCATCGAGAAGAATCTCAACTATAAAAACACGCTCCAGAATATTGTCTTCTCCGAGAGCAAGCTTTGCGGCTTCAGCAACGATCCTCTTGTAAGATTCACCATTGATCATGATCTGCCACTTGCCGGTGCGGACAGGAGTAGCTCCTCCCTTTAATGTCCCCATCTTCTGGCCTTTTTTCCCGTCAAGATTCTTTCCGTCTTCTGTCTTTTTCCACATCGGAAGACCCCATTCTTCAAAAAGATGAACGGAATCATCAATATGGCAGCCCAGATCATAGATAAGGTCTTCGCGAACAATTCCCATCAAGTCATTGCGGACCATGCGAACGTAGTCTTCAATCTTATTATCACCAATATATGTGTTGATTGCTGAAAGACCTTGGGCAACAGCACCACTGCGCTCCATAGAAGCCTTGTCGCAGAGCAGAATCTTCGTATCGTCGGAAGCCCACTTTTTAATCTCAAAAGCGGTGCCGCAAGCAGCCATTCCGCCGCCTACGATCAGAATATCGACTTCTCGCTCTTCAACTTCCGGATCTCTTACGGCTTTGAGTTCACCCAAAGGTTTATTCGGTAATGCCATATTACATCCTCCTTAAAAAAATAAATAATTTATAAATTCAGTCATTTACTGGTTTTGCAAAAAACTTTCATCTTGCCTATGCAGTTTCCGTAGGCACCGGAATAGTGTATCCATCGGCCTCTTGTGTTGAAAGCAACTCACTTTCAAGGTCTTTTCCTTTTAAATCAGGATAAGCGTTGGCAGTTCCTTCGGGAGTTGTTCTGATGGGAAACTTAAACCTTTTTATAAGGCCGTTTCTGAACTTGCATGTCCACATAACATCTTCCGTGCCGAGCATCGGCATTATGCTGCTTCCCATGGGCACAAAGTCAGAGTAACCTCTTACCTCAATTGCCTGTGTAGGACAGATCTTTACACATGAAAAACATTCCCAGCACTGATCAGGCTCTTGATTATAAGCCTTCATTGCGTTAGGATCCAAAACCATCAGGTCATTAGGACAAATGTACATACAAGCTGTTTTGTCCCCACCTTTACAGCCATCACATTTTTCTTGAATTACAAAACTTGGCATTAATTAACCTCCTAAATTTTGTTCTGTAAGTATTGTTGTTTTACGCCAATTCCATTTTTAATACAAACTTAAGCTCGTTACACCTCCCCTCATAAAAGTAGTGGCCCGAAAAACATCTTTTCGGCCAATTTTAAATTTTACGTATCGCCCGAAATATTTATTCAAAATATATATAGGCAACTGAAGAAAGCAACTGAAACATAACGCAAAATACAAAAAATATCCTTTAAAATCAAAAGGATAAACTACGAGTAAATAGGAATACTCTTTATCACCCGACATTTTGATTGTCAAGAACTTTTGGCTAAACAAATTCAAAATATGGAAACAGTTGCAATACTGTATCTCTTAAGCTATCAATATCCGGACAGCTAAGGCAACGTGGACGAATGTTGGAAATATAGCACACAATTGCAAAAGAAAAAATACCATAATTAGAATTGCCGTGTATTTTTATATTGATATGGTAGAAGGGATTTAGGAATTTAATTGGATGATTAGGATGGTAGGAATGGATGGGATGGTAGGAATGTTTAAATAGCGCCTGAACGAAAACTCTGAAATATGGTTTTTTAATTTTGTTTAGAGATTTTCAACTCTCTGAGATTGCTTTTTTTAACTCAAAACTCAAAACCAAAAACTCAAAACTGTGCCTGAGCGGAGTTTTCGTTCAGGCGCTAAATAATCTACGAAAATCTAGAAATTTAAGGATTTAAGGATTTATATTTTATGGATGATAACAACATTATGCCGGTTTCAATGGATGATACATTTAAATTTTCATGCTCAAAGAACGTTGCATGTTTTAATGAATGCTGCAAAGACGTTAATCAGTTTCTAACTCCTTATGACATACTCCGTATTAAAAATCGCCTCGGTATATCGTCAGGACTTTTTCTGGAGCGCTACGCCACTCAACACACGGGTCCCGAATCGGGTCTCCCTGTCATTACATTGAAAACCGATCATGCCGCTGAATTGAAATGCCCGTTCGTTACACCTTCAGGGTGCAGTGTTTATGAAGACCGCCCGTCATCATGTCGCACATACCCTCTTGTTCGTGTTGCATCACGATCCAGAAAAACAGGCAAAATTGCAGAACAGTATATGTTATTAAAGGAACCTCATTGCCTTGGGTTGAATCAAGGACAGATCTGGACGGTTAAAGAATGGATAGAAAATCAAGGCATTGCGATTTATAATGAAATGAATGATATGCTCATGGAAATCATCAGTCTCAAAAATCGCCTTATACCGGGCCCGCTGGATATTAAATCAAGGCATATTTTTCACATGGCATGTTATGATCTTGATACATTCAAATCCCATATATTTGAAAAGGGAATATTGGACAGCCTTAATCCAGGTTCCGACACTCTGAATATTGTGAAGAATGACGATGTTGCGCTTTTAAAACTTGGGCTGAAATGGGTAAAAGAGACACTGAATCGAATATGAAACTTAAAAACAAAGTAGCTCTGGTGCTTGGAGCCATAAAAGGCATAGGAAAGGAAATTGGTCTTGCTCTTGCAAATGATGGAGTAAAAGTTGCCTTAAACTATTTTGACTGGGAAGAAAATCTTGATGAAATGAATCAGGATTTTGCCGGAACAGGTACGGAGTATCTAATTGCAAAAACAAACCTGCTTGAAACTGAAGAAATTCCTGGGCTTATCAGAAAGGTTGTAGATCGCTTCGGCCGCCTTGACATTCTGATTAATAACATAGAACGAGGAGGATGGCCTGTGGTGCATGGACGTTATGTGCAAGAACAGTGGGATATTGAGATGGCTACTACCCTTCGCGCAAAATGGTGGGTTTTTGACTCAGCCCTGCCGTATCTCAAGGCATCAGGAAACGGAGTTGTAGTAAATTTTTCCTCTATTGCCGGAATTGTTGGAAGAACGGGTCCTGTCGCCTGTATTTTCAACGACGGTTATGCCGCTGCAAATCGCGGGATATCACTTCTTACTGAAACATGGGCCCGAATCGGCGCACCGGAAGTGCGTGTAAATGAAATCATGTTGGGGATTGTTGAAACCAGACATGGAGAAAAAACCAGGGGCTGGGAATTGTTGACTAGAGAGCAGAAACAATCTATTATTAATCATACTCTTCTTGAACGAACAGGCGCTATTGAGGATGTGATTAAGACCGTAAACTTTATAATCAAGGATGCGCTATTTATGACCGGAAGCATATTGCGGCTTGACGGCGGATATGTAATCGGTGGTGAAAAGGTAGCGCCCATGCCTGAAGGTGTGTTGTAGGAGTTGGGTGCTGGGTAGTTTGATCTACCTGGCAATCAGAAAAGACGAAGTTGCCATTTTTGTACGCCGCCTTAGGAACGTGGACGAATTAACTTCATGTAAACGTTCACAGGCACTGCATATGCACGTTTTCAGGGCAACCAACATAGCAACACTATAATTGATTGTCTAAGAAAACGCACATCTACAGCACCTGTAAAAGCTTACATGTTGGGAAGTAGCCTTGTTTGCTACCAGTTTTCCCCGTGAACGGTTACAACTTCATCAAGTAGGCGCATAGATTTGGGTCGGAGAAATTAGCAATTTTCATTCAGTACTACTTGCATTAATCGAATAATTAAATCAACAAGCCTATGCTTATCCGTGAAGAATTTGAAAAGCGCGAAAAAAGTTTTATGTCTCCTTTTGGATATTTAAGCTCTGAATCACGTGGACGCATGAAAGAGGAGAAACCATGTCCTGTCCGCACGGCATTTCAGCAGGATAAAGACAGAATTGTATATTCCAATGCTTTTAGACGGTTAAAACACAAGACTCAGGTCTTTTTAACACCATTGTGCGATGAATACAGAACCCGTCTTACTCACACGCTGGAGGTCGCTCAGATATCAAGAACAATAGCACGTGCCATGTTCTTTAATGAGGATCTGGCTGAAGCCATTGCTCTTGGTCATGACCTTGGACATACACCTTTCGGTCATAGTGGCGAGGTTGTCCTTCAGGAGATATATTCCAGAAGTTTCTCACATCCAAAACAAAGCCTGCGCGTGGTTGATATATTGGAAAATAACGGCAAGGGGCTTAACCTTACTCATGAGGTTCGTGATGGAATTTTAAAACACTCCAAGGGATATGGAATGATTTTTCCCGATGATCCGAATGAGCAGGCATGTACTGTTGAGGGAAGGATAGTGCGGCTTGCGGATATTATGGCATACGTGAATCATGATCTGGATGATGCTATGCGGAGTGGTGTTATAAGTGAGGAACAAATTCCTGAATCATGCTCCACAATTCTCGGACATAATTATTGGGAGCGTGCTACTACCATGGTAAAAGACCTTATTTTTTCAAGCAAATTTTCCGATAACGAACAGTGCTTACGCATGAGTGATGAAGTATATTCTGCTGTGATCACATTGAGGGAATTTCTTTATGAAAATGTATATCGTTCACCAATAGTGCATAAAGAGTTTGTAAAGGCAAAAAAAGTTCTTTCCGAACTTTATACTTATTTCTTGAATGATGAAAAGATGCTTAAAAAAGAACTTGAAAAGATGGAGATCAGAAGAAGCGATTGTGACGCTCAATCCAATGAGAGGCTGGCTTGTGATTTTGTTGCCAGCATGACAGACAGATATGCTCTGAATCTTTACACGGAAATATTTTTTCCGTCACCCGTTGTTTAAGGAACGGGTTATTTCGTCCACGTTTCATATGGTGTTACAATGTCCTCGCAACTTAAAAAACTCGGAACACAGCATAGCAGAAATTTGCCCTTTTTAAAGAGATTGAAGATAATTTTTGCGGCAATGGAACATAAATATAGAGAGGCTGCCGACTATTACGGTTTTCATTGTAAAGGGTGTAAAGATAATTGTTGTTTTACTCGTTTCCATCATCATACGCTTTTGGAATACCTTTATATTCTTGAAGGGTACAATGCGCTTGAGCGTGGAAAACAGATCAAAGTAAAAAAGAGAGCGTTGGAGGTATGTGCGAAAACTGTTGAGGCTGATAAAAAAGGATCGACTGTGCGACTGATATGCCCGCTTAATTTTGACGGTTTGTGCCTCCTGTATGCTTACCGTCCAATGATATGCAGATTACACGGTATGCCTCACGAATTTCAAAGACCCGGTCGGGGTGTTATATACAGTCCTGGATGCGAGGCTTTTAGTGAGGAGTGTAAAAAAAAGAGTTATTTCAAATTTGACCGGACTCCTTTTTATATTGAAATGGCCGTACTGGAAAAGGAGCTGAAAGAAGCCACCGGCATTAAGCAAAAATTTAAAATGACCGTAGCGGAAATATTGATTTTAGGAATTGGATAGATTTGATAATTAGGATGGGATGGATGGATGGATGGGCAAAATATTTAAATAATGCCTGAATTGAAATTATGAAATACGTTGACACAAACAATCTTGACAAGTTGCCTGGCAGAAGGCTTGAAAATAATGACACTTTTTCATTTCATTGCCACCAGGGACTTTCCTGCTTTAATCTATGCTGCAGAAATCTCAATCTTTTTTTGTATCCCTATGATGTTGTCAGGCTCAAAAAGCGTCTTGGCATTACTTCAGATCAGTTCATTGATAAATATGTAGATATTGTTTTGCGACGTTCGAGTTTTTTCCCGGAAGTACTCCTGCGTATGTCGGAAAATAAAAAGAAAACGTGTCCTTTTTTAACTGAATCAGGCTGTTCGGTTTATCCTGACCGTCCTGATACTTGCCGCACGTTTCCTGTAGAACAGGGAATGATGTATGATGCTGAAACAAAAAAGAAAGTCCTGATACATTTTTTCAGACCTCCTGATTTTTGCCTTGGTCGACACGAAAGTAAAAAGTGGACAGCGTGTACATGGTCAAATGATCAACATGCTGTTTTATATAATAAAATGACTCTTCAGTGGGCAGAGTTAAAGGGTTTGTTTTATACCGACCCGTGGGGAAATGAAGGGCCGAACGGACCCAGGAAAAAGATGGCTTTTATGGCAACATACAACATGGACCAGTTTCGCAATTTTTTGTTTAACAGCAGCTTTTTGAAGAGATACAAAGTAAAATCAGTAATCCTCAAGAAGATCAAGGCAGATGATGTAGAGTTGATGAATTTTGGTTTTGAATGGGTAAAATTTTATATTTGGGGAATTAAAACAAAATATTTAAGACTTGCGCAAAAATAAAGGAAGAATGTAACCAAAATAGAACAACTGGTAAGGAGTCATAGATTCGGCAAGTTAAATCTTTTTGCTATCCAGGCAATCAATCATTCGAAATCCCTTTAACACTATGCCTCCTGCAAGGGCGATAAAACCGCTTATGACGAACAGGGCGGACGAACCTATGCTTTCGTAGAAATAGCCGTTAATGAAAAATCCTACCATCATACCAAGTCCATACGTTGCAGCATTGTTTAAAGCCTGTCCGAAAGTCTTGGCTTTATCAGGAATCAATGAATCTATATAAAGAATACTGGCTATATGAAATGTTCCATATGTTATGGCATGCAAAGTCTGCGAAATAAGTATAACAGCGGAAGATTCGGATAAAAAAAGTATAAACCATCTTAATGCCGCCACCATAAACGAAAAAACCAGAACATTGTCTGTGGAAAAGCGTTTAAATATACTCTTTGATTTTATCATTATCAGGATTTCGGCAATTGATGCCAGAGCCCAGGCAATTCCTATAAATGTATTATCGTAACCAAGATTTGCAAGGTGTATGGAAAAGAAACCATAGTATGTTCCATGACTCGCCAACATCAAAAAAGCGCAAAACAGAAAAATAATTATACGTCTTTTTGAAAAAGCTTTTGGGTCTGTAGCAAGAGAGGCTTTTTTTACAATAGTAATGCCGGGGATTTTGGTAGAAATAAAAGCCTGCAGTAACGATCCGGCAAAAATAAGGATAAGGATTATTTTTATAGAGTAAAAATCAATTATCTTGCCGAGTACTATGGCAACCATGATAAAAGCTATTGAACCCCATGCTCTTGTCCTGCCGTAGCTTTGTTTTTCTCTGCCCAGTATATCCATTGTAAAGGCTTCCAAAAAAGATATAATCGGGGCATAAAAAATTCCATAACAGGTGGTAATAACAAGCATTACCCAAAAATCAACAGTATAGATATAAAATACCCAGATTGCAGCGCTTGCAAAATTGCATAATATATATATCGGCCTTCTGATCTGAAAGCGGTCAGCCATAACTCCCCAGAATAAGGGAAATAAAACAGTTGTCGCTGTTCTTAAAGCAGACAGAGATCCTATCTGAAAACCGCTGAAACCCAGATGAAAGCAGTATAAATTAAAATAAGGCAAAAAAATGCCCATTATGCCGAAATATAAAAAATACTGGGAGCTGATTACGAATTTTAATGAACCCTTATAGTCTTTGCACATACTTGTTTAATACGTCATTTATATTTAAATCGCAAATATGAATCAACGAAGAATTCAAGAATTCAGATATTAAAATCATTCTACTGATGATTGTAATTCCCTAAATCCTTCAATCCCTAAATCCTTCAATCCCTAAATCCTTCAATCCTTCAATCCTTCAATTCCTAAATCCTTCAATTCCTAAATTCCTAAATTTGTTTTAATCCCTAAATCCCTAAATTTAATATGCGCATTCTTCTCTTTACAAATCCTTCCTGTAGTGTTAGTTTTTTACAAAAATCGGAGATGATAAAAGTGGGAGCCATAAAATGGAGTATATCAAAATACGATTCAGTAACGATTTTGATCGGTTGGATTCCAGACTTGAAAGAGCCATTGAGCATGCGTTTCGATCAATGGGGTCGATGTTCTCTCTTTCCGAATGAAATGGAAGCCTCAAATGGATATGCATGAAACCCATGAAGAGATAATTAGTGCCTGAACGAAAACTGCTAATTTTCCCAATTTCTGCGTCAGGCTTAAATTTTAATCCTCAATGTATTCCTGCGGTTAAAATTTGCGCCTTCCTTGAACTTGAAAAAAACACGCAATAAACCAATTACAGATGAATAGATTTTTTGGCTGAATGCTCTTTAGGCGCTTGTAATTTTCTGTGTAATCGTACAGGTTAAAATAAAGTATCGACTGCTTTTTTGACCTATTTTGAAAGATGCCAAGATTTCAAAAGTTATTTTGGAGGTATTTATGACCGAACAGCAACCATACTTGGGATTTGGCATTAAAAAAATTCCGAAAATTTTACCTGTTCTGCCCTTGTTTGATGCAACGCTTTTTCCTAAAATGGTTGTGCCTATTGTTGTCGCACAGAAAGAATCTATTCAATTGGTCGATGAAGCAATGTCTAAAAATCGCATCATAGGACTTCTTGTATCTAAAGAACCGACAATAAAGAAAACTTATAAGTCAGAAGATCTATATACCGTAGGCACAAGCGCTTTAATTCTTAAAATGGCAAAAACGGAAGATAACAAAGCGCAATTACTGGTACAGGGTCTGGGCAGGTTCAAGGTAAAAAATTTTGTAAAAACAAAACCTTACCTCCAGGCTCGCATGGAACATATTGTAGATAAAGAAGAAGAAAAGGATAAAGAAACTGAAGCGCTTATATCCAATATTACAAGCCTGTTCGCAAGAATTGTCGAGCTTTCTCCCGGTCTCCCGCAGGAAATCGGAGTTATGACAAAATCAATACACGAACCAGGCACATTGGCCGATATGATTGCGTCCATCATCAATTGCAAGCTTGAAGAAAAACAGAAAGTTCTGGAAGTTTTTGATATAAAAAACCGGTTGAAAGAAGTTAACAGGCTTGTTAACTATCAACTGGAAATTCTCGAACTCGGAAATAAGATACAAAGCCAGGTTAAAGGCGGCATGGATAAGCAACAGAGGGAATATTATCTGGGCCAGCAAATGAAAGTAATTAAGGAAGAATTAGGTGAAAAAGATGAAACTACTGTTGAAATTGAAGAATACAGAGCAAAAGTAAAGAGCAAAAATCTTCCCGAAGAAGCCGCCAAAGAGGTTGAGCGTGAAATTAACAGACTTTCACGCATGCACCCATCTTCTGCCGAATATACTGTGGCGTCAACTTATATTGACTGGTTGACGATTCTTCCCTGGAATGATAGCACAAAAGACAGGCTTAATATAAAAAGTGCGAGAAAGATTTTAGACAAGGACCATTTCGGACTCATGAAAGTCAAAAAGCGTGTTATAGAATATCTTGCCGTACGCAAACTAAAACCGGATTCAAAAGGTCCTATACTCTGTCTCGTCGGCCCTCCGGGCACCGGCAAGACATCCATGGGTCGTTCTATAGCCAGAGCTTTAGGGCGCAAGTTTGTCCGTATTTCATTGGGTGGCGTAAGGGATGAAGCTGAAATCAGAGGGCATCGGCGCACCTATGTAGGAGCGCTTCCAGGCAGAATTATTCAGGGAATCAGACGGGCTGAATCAAACAATCCGGTTTTTATGTTAGATGAAATAGACAAGGTGGGAAGTGATTTTCGCGGCGATCCGTCATCAGCCCTGCTAGAAGTTCTTGATCCTGAACAGAACTTTTCTTTCTCAGACCACTATCTTGACGTGGCGTTTGATCTTTCCAGAGTCATATTCATTACTACTGCAAATATTCTCGACACCATACCTCCTGCTTTAAGAGACAGAATGGAGATTCTGGAACTTTTAGGTTATGCGCAGGATGAAAAAGTTAAAATTGCAAATCGTTTCCTTGTACCCCGACAGCGGGAAGCTCATGGTCTTAAAGCTGCCTGGATATCTTTTACGAACGGCGCCCTGAGGCATATAATTTCAGGCTATACCAGAGAGGCTGGATTAAGAAATCTGGAAAGAGAAATTGCAAGTATTTGCCGTGGAGTTGCAACTAAGATAGCGGAAGGAAGTGCTAAATCTGCAGTAATCAATGTAAAGAATATCGCCGAATTTCTTGGTCCCATACGATTTATTTCCGAGGCAAGTGAGAGGACTTTGACACCGGGCGTAGCAATGGGATTGGCATGGACGCAGACAGGAGGGGAGCTTCTCTTTATTGAAGCCACATCCATGAAAGGGAAAAATAATCTAACCTTGACCGGTCAACTTGGGGATGTCATGAAGGAATCAGCAATTGCCGCTTTAAGTTTTATTCGATCAAATATCACTTTGCTTGGAATTGACGAAAACTTTTTTGCAAAACACGATATACATATACACGTACCTGCCGGCGCTATACCAAAAGACGGTCCTTCCGCCGGTGTTACCATGCTTACAGCCCTGACGTCGCTTCTGACAAATAAAACTATTAAAGAAGATCTTGCCATGACCGGTGAAATAACTTTGAGAGGGCAGGTGCTGCCGGTTGGAGGTGTAAAGGAAAAAGTTCTGACTGCTCATCGAGCTGGTATAAAAACCATTATCATGCCAAAGTGGAATGAGAAAGATCTGGAAGACATACCGAAAAAAGTGAAGAGTGAAATTCATTTTCACTTTGTAGACAAGATGATGGATGTTTTGGAAATAGCTCTACCTTTAAAATTATACACATAAGCCATGTTCCTTAAAATAAAAGTAAATTTTTCTGTAAGCGTTCACAGGCACTGCATATGCACGTTTTCAGGGCAACCAACATAGTAAATCTATAAAAACGCACATCTACAGCGCCTGTAAAAGCTTACATGTTAGGAAGCAGCCTTGTTTACTACCAGTTCTCCCCGTGAACGGTTACATTTTTCTTTTTTTTGTCGATTCCTTGCAACCTGCAGCCTGTTATTGTTTTTCATCTGCGGATGTTCAAAAACGATTCCTCCTCCGGTCATTACCGGACATCCCAGACCTTACAAAGTCATGGGGAAATGGTACAGACCGATTCCACATTCGCAGGGTTTCAACCAGAGCGGATTAGCTTCGTGGTATGGAAAGAAGTTTCATGGAAGAAAAACCGCAAATGGTGAAATTTATAATATGCATGTAATGACTGCTGCCCATAAAACCCTTCCTCTCGGCACATATGTCAGTGTGCGCAATCTTGATAACAACAGAAAAATTAAGGTCAGGATTAATGATCGTGGCCCTTTTATTCGTGGAAGAATCATTGATCTTTCCTACAAGGCGGCAAAACAACTCGGAATTGTCGGGCCAGGCACTGCTCCGGTTAAAATAGTCGCTCTTGGCGCTGCTGTAAAACAAGCGGAAAAAAAAGGCGAAAGACGACTTTATGTTCCAGTGGATTATTATAAAGGAAATTTTGCAATTCAAATCGGCGCATTTATCGAACGGAAAAACGCCGAGAAACTAAAACAAAAACTTAATCAAAAATACAAAAACGCACATATAACAACTTTTAATAATGGGCTTGAAACCTTTTACAGAGTTCGCGTCGGTAGCTATTCAACCCTGGAACAGGCCACGGAGTACGAAAACATCCTGCTGAAAAACGGATTTAAAGGCGCCTTTACAATTGCGGAATAGGTAAGCTTTCACAAGCACTGCATATGTGCGTTTTCAGGACAACCAACATAGAACACTATAGTTTATTATCTAAGAAAACGCACATCTACAGCACCTGTAAAAGCTTACATGTTCTGTAAAATCATTCAATACGTAAAACAGAAACTTCCTATACTATTAAATTAATCACACGGTTTTCACGTAGGGGCAATCTCTTGTGGTTGCCCCATTTGTCATATTGGAAAGTAGCCTTGTTGTGTCACCGATTTTCCCGTGAACGGTTACAAAAAACTTTGATTTATCAATTAGCACGCCGAAGGCGTACCATCAATCTTAAATCTTAAATAAAGGTCTTATTAGAGAGGTTTGATATGAATAAACCGGTTGAAAATTTTTGGGGAATTAAGTTGGCCAATGTTAAAAAGGCATTGGAATCAAACAATTTTGAAGTCTTTATTGCAGAGACTGCCGAAGAAGCTAAAAAAATTGTTCTGGAAAATATTATACCGAAATTAAGCCCAAAAAGTATATCTTGGGGTGGTTCCATGACACTTGTTGCCACAAAACTATATTGGGCTCTTAAAGATAATCAAAATGTGGAAATCATAGATACCTTTGAACAAAAGATATCTGATGAGGAAAAACTTAAACGGCGCAGGCAGTCACTACAGGCAGATCTGTTTTTGACCGGAACCAATGCATTGACTGAAGCAGGTCAGCTAGTTAATCTCGACATGATCGGAAATAGAATTGGAGGTCTGACCTTTGGACCTGAACATGTAGTTGTTCTGATCGGTCGAAATAAGATTGTTGCTGATCTAAACGAGGCAATATCCAGAATTAAAAACTATGCCGCACCTGTCAATGCCATGCGACTCGACATGAAAACTCCTTGCGCCAAAACGTCTTATTGTGAGGAATGCAAAAGCCCTGAGCGCATCTGCAATACCTGGGCCATAACGGAAAAGTCTTTTCCAAAGAAGAGAGTCAAGGTTATATTGATCAATGAGGATTCAGGATTGTAAAAAATATGCTCATTTGTAACCGTTCACGGAAGAACCGGTAGTATAAAGGGACATCCTTCATTTACCAGTTTACACTTAACAAGAGGCAGAGCCTCGCATAATGCGTTCCCAGGCAGAGCCTGGGAACGAAAGTGGGCTATCAACGTAAAGCGGGACAGGCTGTAAATCCAAACAGTTGACAACTCCTTAGATT
>JAUWOS010000041.1 GCA_030611985.1 Desulfobacterales bacterium
CATATGCAGTGCCTGTGAACGCTTACAAAGCGGGCAATTATGTTCGCATCGAAAGGAACGTGGACGAAATAACTTTTTATGATAATACTCGGTATTGAAACATCCTGTGATGAAACTGCTGCGGCAGTAGTAATTGACGGCACCGAAATTTTGTCTTCTGTGGTATCGTCTCAAATCGCAGTGCATCATCCATATGGTGGTGTTGTTCCGGAACTTGCTTCGAGAAAACATATCGAAGCCATTGTGCCTGTGGTCAATGAAGCTATCAGCAAAGCTTTCAAAGGTAAGCACAAGGTTCCTGCCTGCAAACAACTTGACGGAATTGCTGTAACCCAGGGGCCTGGACTTATTGGTTCGCTGCTTGTCGGCTTTTCCTTTGCAAAATCATTTGCTTTTGCTCTTGATATTCCATGGACAGGTATCAATCACCTTGAGGCTCACATAAATTCCGTATTTCTTGAACCGAACCCGCCCCCCTTTCCATTCGTAGCGCTCCTGGTATCAGGCGGGCACACAAGTATCTATCATGTAACATCCCACACAAGGTTTAGACTTATGGGGCAAACACGGGATGATGCAGCAGGAGAGGCATTTGATAAGGTTTCCAAAATGCTCGGTCTTGGTTATCCCGGCGGAGCTATTATAGGAAAGCTTGCTGAAAATGGAGATCCTGAAAAAATTACTTTTCCAAGAGCATATCTGAATAAAACCGACTTTGACTTTAGCTTCAGCGGCCTGAAAACAGCGGTAAACAGATACATTCAGACTCACAAAGATAAACATGAAGAGCCGGCTTGTGATATTGCGGCAGGATTTCAGGAATCGGTTGTTGACGTCCTGTCATATAAGATTATAAGCGCTGCCATAAAGAAGGGGTGTAGTCATATTGCTGTGGTAGGAGGCGTGGCTGCAAACAGGAGATTAAGGGAAAAGGTCAGACATGATGCAGGTCTCAAAGGAATTACAGTCCATATACCTTCCTTCCAGCTTTGTGGTGATAATGCAGCCATGATCGCCGCTACCGGCTACCATTATTTAATAGATGGAAAAGTATCGGATATTAGCGATGATGTGTATTCGAGGTCTCCACATAATTGCACACAAATTGATAGGAGTCTGACCACTACAACTAGTTGATATTGCAGAAAGAAAACCTCAAAAACAGGCTATTTTCAGCCTTGGAACCGCTTTTTTGACCACAAGATGACGCTGCTACTTTTCAATCAAGTGTCAACTACAAAATGAAGGATGTCAATTTTCAGATTTATATTTTTCATATTGACATTAATAAATTTATAATATAAATGTGAAAAAAGTATAAAAGTTGGATTAAGAGGTCGTTGGCCGTAAAAAATAATTACATTTTATAAGGAGGGTTTTTTAAATGCCAGAAGTTGAATTTAATGGAAAAACATTTACCGTAGATGAAGATGGGTTTATCGACAATTATGAAAATTGGACCGAAGATTGGGTACAGCATGTAAAAAAAGAGGAAGGTATTGATGAGGTCAATGATGAGCATAAAAAAGTGATTACTATGCTTAGAGAGTATTATGAAAAGAACGGAATCGCTCCTATGGTTCGTGTTCTTTCCAAGGTTACCGGTTTCAAACTAAAACATATTTACGAACTCTTCCCGTCCGGACCAGGCAAGGGAGCATGTAAGATGGCCGGTCTTCCAAAACCGACCGGATGCGTTTAGTCAAAAAAGAATATGATCAGATTTGTCTATATTCTAACAAAAAGCCCTGCATTTAAAGCAGGGCTTTTTGTGCTATAAGGAATAACTCATGTTACCGATAGATGATACAGACAGAACGATTCTCAACCGGATACAATCTGACTTTCCTATCACATCTCGCCCCTATCTTTCCATTGCCGATAATCTCGGTCTTTCTGAAAATGATGTTTTAAAGCGGCTTTCCAGGTTAAAGAAAAAGAGCATCATACGTCGAATCGGCGGCAATTTTGTCCCTGAAAAATTAGGGTTTGTCAGCACTCTCTGCGCAGCAAAGGTTCCGGAAGATCAAATTGATTGTTTTGCCATGACAGTCAATCGCTATCCCGGAGTGACTCACAATTATAAGCGGGACAGCAAGTTTAATATCTGGTTTACATTTATTGCACCGTCTATGGAAGAAATAAATAGAAACCTTGAAACGATCTCTCAGGAAACAGGGGTAACAGATATTATCAACCTGCCTGCAACAAAGGTTTTTAAGATAAAAGCTCACTTCGATCTATAAGGAACGTGGACGAATTAACTTCCGCAAGTAGGTTGTCGACTAACTTTCCCCGGATTATTGCATTGAGTCATGAAAAATATATGCATTGCAGTTGTAAATTTTTGTTCACTGATTGGCAAAACAATCAATAATCTTGATCGAATGGCCATATGGATAAAGAAGGCAAAAAGAAAAGATGCTGCTATTATCTGTTTTCCTGAAATGAATATCACAGGATATGTTCTAAGCAAGCACGCAAAAGAGCTGGCAGAACCTGTTCCCGGTCCGATAACCGTAAATCTTTTAGATTTGGCCGCAAGTGAAAATATTGTCATCCTTGCAGGAATGCTCGAAAGAGATAAAGATGGCCATATATTTGCAAGCCATTTAGTTGTAAAGCCTGACGGTGTTTTGGGCATATACCGAAAACTGCATATAGCTCCTCCCGAACGAACCATTTTTACACCTGGTAATAAAATTCCGCAGTTTGAGACAGATGGCGTTAAATTTGGAATACAGCTTTGTTATGATGCTCACTTTCCTGAGCTTTCCACCCATATGGCCATGCAAGGGGCAGATGTTATTTTTATTCCGCATGCATCACCCAGAGGAACTCCTGATGAGAAATTCAAATCATGGATGCGGCATCTTCCCGCAAGAGCCTACGATAACAGTGTCTTTGTTATTGCATGCAATCAGAGCGGCAAGAATGAAAATGGGCTTAGCTTCCCTGGTATTTCTCTTATAATAGGACCATCGGGAAAGATTATTGAAAAGGACTTGAGCGGAAAGGAAGGCATGACAATTGGATGTTTAAATGCGAGCGATCTATTCAGAACACGAAACCACAGAATGCGATTCTTTCTTCCGAACAGAAGACCGGAATTGTATGGAACGTTGACGAAATAACGTAACCGTTCACGGAAGAACTCATAACAAGGCTATTTCCCAACATGTAAGCGTTCACAACTATGCATCACAGCTTCAGACCACCTTTGACCCAAATCTGTGCGCCTACCTGGGGAAGTTATCTCGTCCACGTTCCTAACGAAGGATGTCGAATAAAATAATGAAATATGCATTATTCCTGGGTTGTAATATACCTGCACGGGTCAGTCAGTATGCCGATTCTTCCAGAGCGGTTTTAAAAAAGCTGGGTGTGGAACTTGCGGATATCAGAGAATTTAATTGCTGTGGATATCCTCTGCAGAATATAAGCCAAAGAGCATTTCTCTTTTCAGCAGCTTACAACCTCGCTGTGGCGGAAAAAGCAGGACTTGATATGCTGTGTCTGTGCAAATGCTGTTATGGCAGTCTGAAAAAAGCAGAGCATCTAATGAACAAAGATGGAAGCTTGCAGCAAGAAGTCAATCTGTTTCTTGCTGAAAAGGGCTTGAAATACGAAAGCAAAATCAAAGTTAAGCATCTCCTTTCCGTGCTTTATCATGATGTCGGCATTGGCAACTTAAAAAGCAAAATATCCGAATCATATACCGGATCATATAAAGGTCTGAAAATAGCGACCCATTACGGGTGTCATGCCTTACGTCCGAGCAAAATCACCAGGTTTGATGATCCGGTCGCTCCTGTTTTGTTTGATGAGTTGGTGGATATAACAGGCGCTGAAAGCGTTGATTGGGTCGGCAAGCTGGAATGTTGCGGCGCTCCTTTAACCGGAATTAACGATTCTCTCTCAATGGATTTAACCAAAAAAAAGCTGGCGAATGGTAAAAAAGCAGGCGCTCATTATCTGTGTACTGCCTGTCCGTTTTGCCACCTGCAATTTGATACGATGCAGAAAATGATGATTTCTCATAATGGAAATGAGAAACATCTTGCCCCTGTTCTTTATCCGCAATTGCTCGGACTTTGTATGGACATCGATAAAAAGACACTGGGAATCAAGATGAATCAGCTTGATATCAGCAATATCACATCTTTTTTGACTTCAGGAACATTAAACGATGCCAAAGGATAAAACAGGCTCGGTACTGGTCGTTGGCGGTGGAGTCAGCGGAATGCAGGCAGCATTGGATCTGGCTAATTCCGGTTATTATGTTTACCTTGTGGAAAGGTCGAGTTCGATTGGCGGGATGATGTCGCAACTGGATAAGACTTTTCCAACCAATGACTGTGCTATGTGCATCATCTCTCCAAAACTGGTGGAGGTCGGCCGGAACATCAATATAGAGCTGCTTACTCTTTCCGAGGTGAATAGCATTTCCGGCAATGAGGGAAATTTTGAGGTCAGTATAACGCAGCACCCGCGCTATGTGGATACTGATAAGTGTATTGCGTGTGGCCTGTGCGCTGAAAAGTGTCCCAAAAAAGTGCCAAATGAGTATGATGGCTCCTTGAGTAAGCGCAAAGCAATCTATTTGAAATATCCACAGGCTGTTCCGTTAAAATACGTTATTGATCCGGAGCGCTGTATCTATCTCACCAAGGGAAGATGTAAAGCCTGCGAAAAATTTTGCCCAAAGGGGGCTATTAATTTTGACGACCGGAAAAAAAAATTAACGCTTAAAACAGGAGCAATTATCCTGGCTGCCGGCAGTAGTGTCTTTGATCCGGGTGTTCATGATACTTACGGCTACGAAAAATCACCCAATATTGTGACCAGTCTGGAATTTGAGAGAATTCTTTCTGCTTCCGGACCTTATGGCGGACACCTGGTTCGACCTTCAGACAAAAAAGAGCCTGAAAAAATTGCCTGGCTTCAATGCATAGGATCCAGAGATGAACACACAGGCGGAGCAGGATACTGTTCCGCTGTCTGCTGCACCTACGCCGTTAAAGAAGCAATGCTGGCCAAAGAACACAGCAGGAAAGATCTTGATACGGCAATTTTTTATATTGATATCCGTACTAACGGAAAAGATTTTGAGAGATATTTTAACCGAGCAAAAGATGATTTAAACGTCCGTTTTATAAAATCAAAAATTACCAATGTAGCCCCGATTAATGAAAGCGGAAAACATCTTATCCGCTATACGGATGAGGAAGGAAAGAGAGTTGAAGAAGAATTTGATATGGTGGTTCTGTCTGTTGGCCTGGGTGTAACCGGAGAAAGCGCTAAGCTTGCTCAAAAATCAGGCATCAAACTTGATCACTATAATTTTGCCAGTGCAGGCAGCTTTGAACCCGTCGCAAGTTCCAGACCTGGTATTTATGTTTGCGGCGCATATCTGGCTCCAAAGGATATCCCATCTTCAGTCATAGATTCCAGCGCTGCTGCGGGTGCGGCAGGAGGCAAACTGGCAAAGTCCAGGTGGACTCTTACAAAAACAAAACATATTCCCGATCAGATTGATATCCGTGGAGAACCCACACGGATCGGCGTTTTTGTCTGCCGTTGCGGATCAAATATTGCGGATACCGTAGATGTTCCTGCTGTGGTTGAGTTTGCGCAAAACCTGCCCTATGTTGTTCATGCGGAAGAGAACATGTTTACTTGTTCTCAGGATACTCAGGATAGAATGACCAAGGTTATAAAGGAAAAACATTTAAATCGGGTACTTGTCGCAGCGTGCAGCCCGAAGACCCATGAACCGCTTTTTCAGGAGACTTTAATCAATGCGAGTTTAAATAAATATCTTTTTGAGATGGCTAATATCCGCAACCTCTGCTCCTGGGTACACAAAGAAAATCCGGAACAGGCCACTGAAAAGGCCAAAGATCTTGTTAAAATGGCTGCAGCTAAAGCAGCCCTTCTTGATGCCCTGACCGAACCCGGCATGAAGATTGACCAAAAGGTTCTTGTAATTGGGGGAGGCGTTGCAGGCATGACCGCTGCTAAAAACCTGGCAGAGCAGGGCTACAAAATCTTTTTGATTGAAATATCCGATACTCTTGGAGGACAGGCGCGCCATCTCCACGAAACATGGCGGGGCGAAAACATTCAACAATATTTGACAGAGTTGATAGAAAGCATAAAGTCAGATAAAAATATAGATGTATATGTAGATTCCAGAATAAAACAGGTAGATGGTTTTGTCGGTAATTTCAAAACAACGATTGCAAACAATGACGAAAGCAAAGTTCTGGAACACGGGGTAACGATTATCGCTTCCGGCGCTTCGGAACTGAAGCCTGACCAGTATCTTTACGGCAAAGATTCACGCGTTGTAACCGGTCTGGAATTGCAGCAGCGGCTTATTAATAATGATTACTCGCTGGAACGGTTCAATACCGCTGTGTTTGTGCAATGCGTCGGCTCGCGCATTTCTGAGCGGCCATACTGCTCCAAGGTCTGCTGCACGCAATCCATCAAAAGCGCTCTAGAACTTACCAGGATCAACCCAAAAATAAACATCTTTGTTCTTTATAGGGACATGCGACCATATGGGCTGCGAGAGGATCTTTATCGCAAAGCGCGCTGCGCCGGAATTAATTTTATCCGTTATGATTTCGATAAAGAACTTACAGTGGACGCCGACCAAAAGAATTTGCAGATTTCTTTCAATGATTGCGTACTCAGACGACAGATCAATATCCGGACAGACCTTTTAATTCTGGCTTCCGCCATTGTCCCGGAAAAAAAGAACCCATTGACGCAATTTTTCAAAGTGCCGCAGAATGATGACGGTTTTTTTGCGGAAGCGCATGTCAAACTCCGACCCGTTGATTTTTCCACAGATGGTGTATTTGTGTGCGGACTCGCCCATGCTCCGAAACCTATAGATGAGTCCATAACACAGGCTCAGGCCGCTGCCGCAAGAGCGGTTACGCTTCTTGCGGCAATGAGCATCTCGGCAAACGGCACAGTAGCTTATGTCGATCCAAACTTTTGCAACAATTGCGGTGTTTGTGTATCTATCTGTCCTTATTCTGCTTCAAAATTTAATAAAAAGAGCGGCAAAGCGGAAATCGAGTCCGCTTTGTGCAAAGGATGCGGTCTATGCGTAGCCTCCTGTCGGTCCGGCGCTATTCATCTCAAAGGATTTGACAACGATCAGATCTTTGCGCAAATCTTTGCGATGTAAAAAGGAGTTTTTTAGAATGTCTGACTGGGAACCAAAAATTGTAACTTTTTTGTGCAACTGGTGCAGTTATGGAGCTGCTGATCTTGCAGGTATCAGCCGCATGCAGTATCCGCCCAATATCAGGGTCATAAGGATTCCATGTACCGGACGGATGAGCCCCAAGTTTATTCTGACTGCTTTCAGACAGGGAGCAGATGGAGTATGGGTATCAGGATGTCATCCCGGAGACTGTCACTACATAGAAGGTAACTACTATGCTCGCAGAAAGTTTGCGCTCTTTAAAAGATTTGCGGAACATATGGGAATTGAGCCTGACCGACTCCATTTTTCATGGATCTCCTCGGCAGAGGGAACAAGGTTTGCTGAAGTTGCAAATGAGGTGGTCAGAGCGGTAAAAAAGACAGGACCAGCCTCCGGATATCTTAAGGCAGCTTAACATGATAGAATATATAAATAAAATAAAAGAAATATCAGAAAGGCTCTTAAAAGAAGGCATTGTTGACATAATCATAGGTTTCCGCAAAGGAACCATGCCAATGATGAATGAGCCATGTTTCGCAAAAAGTCCCGAAGACATAAAAAACCTTGTATGGGACAGCAACTGCGGAATCAACCTTGCAAACTATTTGACAAACTATTCGGCAGATAGAAAAGAAAAAATAGGTATTATTGCCAAGGGATGCGATTCGCGAAACATTGTCAACCATATAATTGAAAACAAAATAAAAAGGGATCAGCTATTTATTATCGGTGTTCCATGCAAGGGTATGGTTGACAGACGCAAGATTGTCTCAATCTTTGAAAGAGAAATAAAAGAGGTCACAGAAGAAAAAAACAAGATCATTGTAAAAAGTGATGGTTTTGAGAAAATATTAAAAAAAGCTGAAGTTTTGCAGGAAAATTGCGCTATATGCATCCACCGAAACCCTGTTGTATACGATGAGCTTGTTGCCGATCTTGTAGAAGAACAAAAGGATGTGGACAGGTATGAGGATGTGCGCCGAATTGAAGCCATGCCGGTGGAAAAAAAATATAAACTTTTCGACGATCTTCTCTCAGCTTGTATTCGCTGTTATGCGTGCAGAAATGCGTGCCCCCTTTGCTACTGTCCTACATGTTTTGTGGACGAATCCAGGCCTCAGTGGGTAGGTAAAAGCATAAATCCTGTGGATATAAGAACATTCCATTTCTTGAGGGCCTTTCATTGCGCAGGCAGATGTACTGATTGCGGCGCTTGTGAGAGCGCATGTCCAATGGATATAAAAGTAAGAACATTTACAAAAAAATTGGAAAAAGATTGTTTTGAACTGTATGGTTGGGAAGCGGGCATGTCTTTGGATGAACGTCCACCGCTTGATACCTATAAATTTGATTATCCGGATTGAAGAATTGAAAAAATTTAGGGATAAAAACAAATTTAGCAATTTAGGAATTGAAGGATTTAGGAATTGAAGGATTTAGGAATTTAGGGATTGAAGAATTGAAGAATTGATGGATTTAGAGATTGATGAATTTAGGGTATACCATGAAGGTTGTGAGAATTGACAAAAAAAATTGGGTCGGAGATATTGAAAATTTAAGTAGATCCTACCGATTGTTCGGTCCTGTGAAGGATGATAATTTTCATAGATTTGAAGAGCTTGACAAAGATAAGCTGCCTGATCTTGATTATTTTAATACACGCCTTTCACCAAAATCGATTGTTTATCCGCAGTCCGAGACGATGTTTGAATATTGTCTGGATGAAAGAAAAAAAGATCATCATGTAATGAAAGAAGCAAGCAAGGATTATTCACAGCGGGCTGTAATAGGCATAAGACCTTGTGACGCAGCAGCTTTTTTACTTGTTAAACGTAATTTTGACACTCCTGAGTGTAAAGATCCATACTGGGTCAAAGCCTATGAAGCAACCACATTTGTTGGGCTTGCATGTAATAACCCGCACAGCGCTTGTTTCTGCACAACCGCAGGTTGCGGACCTTTTCATGAAGATGGGCTTGATATTCTCCTTATTGACGCAGGAAATCATTATTTTGCAAAAATAATTACTTCAAAAGGAGAAAACCTGTTAAAAGCTGCGGGCTGGGATACAAAAGTTGATGCCGGTAAAGAAATTGAAAGCATGAAACAGAATGCTGAGACCGGAATAACCTCTTTTATTGCCACCAATAAATTAAAGGACAAAATAACTGCGGATCTTTTTGATGCACCTTTTTGGGAAGATATGGCTTTTGCCTGCATAAACTGCGGAACGTGTACATATGCTTGCCCTACGTGCTGGTGTTTCGATATTCAAGACGAGGTTCACGGATGCTCAGGAACACGTATGCGCAATTGGGATAGCTGCATGTACCCTCTTTTTACACTCCACGGATCAGGATACAACCCAAGAAATACCGGAATGCAGAGAGTCAGGCAACGATTTATGCATAAGCTAAAGTATTACGTGGACAAGTACGATAATGGCATTCAATGCGTTGGATGCGGTCGATGCGTCAGTCTGTGTCCGGTCAACATTGATATACGAAAGATTTGTAATACGATGAACAGTTATGAGAAATGAAGATTGAAGAATGAAGAGTGAAGAATGAAGAGTGAAGAGTGAAGAGTGAAGAGTGAAGAGTGAAAAATGAAGAGTGATAATTAATAAAATTAACAATCGCCAATACTTCTTGAGCCAATCTTAAATCTTCACTTTTCAATCTTCACTCTTCATTCTTCAATCCCAAGGGAGCAGCCAGTGCAAAATCCATATTTGCCCTATCCGGTTCGCATTGATGAAATAGTAACTGAAACTGAAGATAAAAATCTCAAAACATTCAAACTCGTCTTTTTAAATCCTGCCGACGAAGAAAAGTTTTATTATAAGGCCGGTCAGTTTGCTGAGCTTTCCGTGGCAGGGAAGGGCGAAATACCCATAGGAATTGCATCATCGCCCACGGAAAAAGGGTATATTATGTTTACAGTCAACAAGGTCGGACTGGTTACTACCCATCTCCACTCTATGAAGGAAGGCGATGTTATAGGGATACGCGGACCGCTCGGCAACTCTTATCCCTGGGATATCCTGCAAGGCAAAAATATTGTTATTATTGGCGGTGGCTTTGCTTTTACCACACTCCGTTCATCCATAGTTTATATGCTGGATCCGGTCATGCGCCCCAAATTTAAAGATATCCATGTCATATACGGCGCACGATCTCCGGAAATGCTTCTTTACAGGGATGAACTTGCCGGGTGGGAAAATAGCAGTGATATTAATATGCATATTACCGTAGACGCTACAGATGATCCGGACTGGAAATACAATACAGGATTTGTGCCAACCATTACCGAACAGAAAGCGCTTCCCGGAAATGCAGAGACCTATGCTATTATTTGCGGTCCGCCGATCATGATCAAGTTTACACAGCCTGTACTGGACAAGCTCGACTACGCCCATGATCATATAATAATGTCCCTTGAAATGCGCATGAAATGTGGTATCGGAATGTGTGGCAGATGCAATATCGGCAAGGAATTTGTATGCAAAGACGGTCCGGTTTTTACATTAGCTCAGTTAGATAAGATGCCAAAGGAATTCTAGCGCTTGATTTTTTGAAATGACAGTCGGAATTTCAAACATGAAAAATATTTTATTGACAAATTTATTTCAAACAGGCATTATATTTGATTTTATCAAAATCAAAACTTATCAGTAAATCCCCATCTGGCATAAAATTTCCAAATGAGGGATTTTTTATTTAAGGGGTTCGCACAAAAAATAACTTTCTCAGGCAAGCGCATTAAACCTCGTTCCCAGGGAAGGACTGTCATGGAAAACGCTATGAGGGATTTTTTTATTTAAGAAGGAAGGATTGTCATGGAAAACGCTACTAAGAACATCAGAAACATAGGCATCAGCGCGCATATTGATTCTGGAAAAACTACGCTTACCGAAAGAATTCTCTTTTATTCCAAGCGGATACATGCCATCCACGATGTCAAGGGCAAAGATGGCGTCGGTGCGACTATGGATTCTATGGAGCTTGAAAAGGAGCGCGGAATTACCATTGCTTCAGCAGCTACATATTGCAAATGGCAAGATCATACGATCAATATTATAGATACTCCGGGTCATGTCGATTTTACAATAGAGGTTGAGCGATCTTTGCGTGTGCTTGATGGAGCTATACTTGTTCTTTGTTCTGTAGGTGGTGTTCAGTCCCAGTCCATTACCGTTGATCAGCAAATGAAAAGATATAACGTACCTTGTATAGCCTTTATTAATAAGTGCGACAGGAGTGGAGCAAATCCTTTTCGGGTAATTAAACAACTTAAAGACAAGCTGGGTCACAATGCTGTTGCCATGCAGATTCCCATCGGGCTTGAAGCTGATTTGATCGGTGTTATCGACCTTGTTACTATGAAAGCTATATATTTTGATGGCGATAACGGAGAAAATGTACGCGTAGAAGATATACCGGAGAATCTTCTTTCCGATGCTATGGAAAAGCAAGAAGAACTCATTGATGTTGCTTCCATGTTTTCAGATGAACTCGCGGAAGCTGTTCTTGAAGAAAAAGAACTCACTGAAGATCTGATTATAGCTGCTGTACGCAAGGGAACTCTTACGCGCGAAATAACACCTGTCTTTATTGGATCGGCTTATAAAAACAAAGGAGTTCAGCCGCTCCTTGATGCTGTTACAAGTTTGCTGCCTGCTCCGTCTGATGTGAAAAACGAGGCGCTTGATATGGAAAGCGACGAAGCGGTAGTTACTCTCTCTAATGATCCGAAAAAGCCTGTTGTTGCTCTTGCCTTCAAACTGGAGGAAGGGCAGTATGGCCAGTTGACATACATACGAGTGTACCAGGGAACACTTGCCAAAGGTTCTACTGTGATAAATGTTCGTAATGGAAAAAAGATCAAAATCGGTAGGGTTGTGCGTATGCATGCAGACCAGATGGAAGATATTGAGGCAATATCTGCAGGATATATCGGAGCCCTTTTCGGTATTGACTGCGCTTCCGGAGATACATTTGCAACTCCGGGTCTCAGCCTGACCATGACATCCATGTTTGTTCCGAATCCTGTGATTTCCCTTGCTATTATTCCGAATGATAACAAATCTCAAATTAATATATCCAAGGCTCTTAATAGATTTACCAGGGAAGATCCTACTTTCAAAACATATGTTGATAATGAGACCAATGAAACTATTATTGAGGGCATGGGAGAGCTGCACCTTGAAGTTTATGTGGAGAGGATGCGTCGTGAATACAATGCTGATGTAACTACCGGCAAGCCTCGTGTGGCCTACAGGGAGACTATTACCGGAAGAGCTGAATTTAATTATATACACAAAAAACAGACCGGTGGAGCTGGACAGTTTGGTCGGGTGGCAGGTTATATGGAACCTGTTGCTGAAGAAGATTTCGTATTTGAAAACAAAGTAGTTGGAGGAAGGATTCCAACTCAGTTCATTGCCTCATGTGAAAAAGGTTTTAAAAAATGCCTTGCAAAAGGGCCAAAAATGGGATTCCTTATTACCGGCATCAAGGTGGTTATAAATGACGGCGCTTCGCACTCTGTTGACTCTTCTGAAATGGCATTTCAGGCGGCTGCCCGTGGAGCGTTTCTGGAAGGGTATGCCAAGGCCGGTCCTGTTATCCATGAACCGATCATGAAAGTAGTAGCTGAAACTCCAACCGAGTTTCAGGGGTCTGTTATGGGTCTTTTGAATCAGCGCCGCGGAATGATTGTAGGCGCCCAGGATGAAGGCACCATGTGTACCATTGAAGCGCAGGTTCCTTTATCTGAAATGTTCGGTTTTTCAACTGTTTTAAGATCATCGACACAAGGCACCGCTCAATTTACCATGGAGTTTCTCCTTTATAAACAGGTGCCGCAATCAATCGCAGAAGAATTAGCTAATAAAAAAGCGACGGAAGAAAAAAAGAAATAAAGTAAGAAATGTAGACGGAATAACTTTAAAGAGAGGAGTTTCACCATTATGACTAAAGAGGAACTTATCCTTTGCAACCCATTAAGGTTTATGGGATATAAGACCGAAGATATTATCGCTGAAGGAGGGTTTGGCGCTGTGCTTGCGCGTGCCGGGATCGGCAAAACGGCTTTTTTGGTACAGCTTGCTCTAAACGCTCTTTTAAGAAGCAAAAACGTCCTTCATATCAGCTTGAATGATCCGGTAAACAAAGTCAGCCTGTGGTATCAGGAGCTTTTTCGCCATCTTTCAAAATCATGCGAAGCCAATCAGATTGATCAACTTTGGAAAGCTATACTACCACACAGATTTATCATGACCTTTAAAGTCGAGGGCTTTAGTGTACCCAAGCTTGAAGAAAGGCTGACAGACCTGACAGAACAGAATATATTCTCTCCACAGGTGGTCGTTGTTGATGGACTTCCATTTGATGAATCAGCACAAGGACTGCTTTCTGATTTGAAAGTCCTTGCAAAAAATCATTCAACACATGTGTGGTTTACTGTTCGTACGCACCGCCATGAAGAAATTGATCCCGATGGTATGCCGGCTTCATTTTCGCGTGTTGCAGATTTGTTTGAAGTTGCTATCCAGCTTCAGCCTGAAGGAAAAGATATCCATGTTAAAGCTTTAAAGGGAGAGACTGCAACTTCTGATCATTCTGCATTGCTTCTGGATCCTTCTACTATGTTGATAAAAGATAAAGCATAATTCGTGCCTGAATGAAAACCTGTGTTCAGGCACGATTTTTTCGTTCCCAGGCTCTGCCTGGGAATACATTATGCGAGGCTCTGCCTCTTGTTAAGTGTAAACTGGTAAATGAAAGATGCCGAATGAAGTTTAAAATAATAATGATATCTATTTTGTGCGCACTTCTGTTTTTCGAAGCACGGATTGCATTATGCAAAGATTCATTTTCAGAGCTGAATTTGCCTTCGCAAGAATCATCTCTATCTTTGAATGAAGTCATAAACAGGGTTGAAGAAAGATACGATGTTCCAGGCTTTACAGCACGTTTTTCTCAAGAATCGACCATAAAAGATATGAATATAACGGATACTGCTTTCGGGAAGATATCAGTCAAGAATCCCTGTATGATGAGATGGGAGTATGAAAAACCGGACAGGCAAATTATTATTACAGACGGCAAAAAATTATGGGTTTACAGACCGGATGATAATCAGGTTACGATTGGAAAGTTTCCATCTTTTTTTGGGGACGGCAAAGGCGCAGGCTTTCTTTCAGACGTAAAGCTTATTAGAAAAAAATTTAGTATTACCTTTGGAAAGAATAGAAGTAATTATTATATACTGAAACTTTTGCCAACAGATAAATCGCTTGATTTATCTCTTATATACTTGTCAATTTCAAGAAAGACTTTTGATATTGTACGAATAGTTACATATAATTCATATGGAGATGAAACCGGAATTGAGATGAGCGATATTCACTTTACACAGAAGCCGGATGATTCAATGTTCGATTTTGAAATACCGGAAGGTGTTGATATAATAGAGCTTGATGGGTAATGCGGGTTACGGTTACGGGTGGGAAGTGGAAGGTAAAAGATGAAAGATAAAATAAAAAGTTTGTTGAAAAAAAGAAAAGCAATTATGCTTGCGCATAATTATCAGCCTCCGGAAATTCAGGATCTTGCGGATCTTTGCGGTGATTCACTGGAATTGAGCATAAAGGCATCACAAACCAATGCCGAAGTTATTTTGTTTTGCGGTGTGACTTTCATGGCAGAGACAGCTTCAATTCTTTCTCCCGACAAGAAAGTACTTCTTCCATGCAAGAATGCCGGCTGCCCCATGGCCGACATGGTAACTCCGGATGATCTTAAGGCAAAGCTTGACGGGTTTCCTCCAATGCCGGTTGTAACTTATGTTAATTCATCTGCATCCGTTAAGGCGCTTTCTACTATCTGCTGTACATCTGCAAATGTTGTCAAGGTTGTAAACAGTCTGGACGCAGAGGAAATAATGATGGTTCCCGACCGGAATCTTGCCGGATATGCTGCTTTACACACAGACAAGAAGATACATGCCTGGAATGGATATTGTCCTATTCACGACAGGCTTACTCCGAAAGACGTTCTGAATGCAAAGCAGGAACATCCCGATGCTCTTTTTATGGCGCATCCCGAATGTCGCTCGGAAGTTCTTGAACTTGCAGATGCTATCCTAAGCACTTCGGGGATGATCAAATACGCCGGTGAATCAAAAAGCAGCGCATTTATTATAGGAACCGAAGCTGGACTGCTTTATTCCCTGAAAAAGGCAAATCCTGATAAAAAGTTTTATCCTGCTTCTATCGGCATGGTATGCCCGGATATGAAAAAGATAACTCTTGATGATATAGCTGCAAGCCTTGAATTTATGAAAGGAGAGGTTAAAGTTCCTGAAAATATACGACGTCCGGCCTTAAAAGCAGTTCAAGGAATGATTGATTTGTCAATCTAAAATTTTCTCAAACATGAACAAACAACCTTGTTTATGCTATCCGAATTTTCAATTTCTCAATCCACAATGGGCGAACACAAGGTTCGCCCCTAC
>JAUWOS010000092.1 GCA_030611985.1 Desulfobacterales bacterium
GTGGTTTTTACAAACCCAAGCGTTTCGTAGTAGAAATGATCCATCATCTGTGCATAGATGTAATTCCCGATTTCTTTCTTATGATATTGAGTAACATTGGTAGCGTTGTCTTCGACAAGATATGTCCTGAATTTTTCAACGGCCTGGCTTGCCAATTTGAATAGCAGATCAGACTGGCTATCATAGTCTATCTCCGGGAAATTAATAAGTTCGTTGACTATGATATTTTCAAGACTGTCTGGAATAATCCTGCCTTTACCTATAATAATATCAGTGCTGTTTTCCTGCTCACGGAGCTTTTTTATCAAAATCTCTTCAGACACAGGCTGGTAATTGAGATTTACTGTATCGAGGTCAAAATCCTTAAATCCAGACAGCACATCATCACTTTGTTGAATTATAATTCTTGGTATCTCTATAATGTTAGCTGCAAAATCTCCCACAACAGACTCGTATACGGCTTCAACTTCCCTTACCGCTTCTTCGGCAAATAAAGACTGCTGAGGATTGCTGTATATCTTGCGCTTTATTTTCTCGATAGCGATTTTCTTGATTTCCGGTCTTGTTAGTTCATTTACATTCTTTGCATCTTTGTTCAGCTCGGGAAGGGTATCAAAGATTGTCTTTCTCAGCTCCAGATTGATATACGCCTTTCTTTTTTCCTCCGGTTCTACAATATCTTCAATGCATGTTCTTGCTTCCTTGTATTTTTCTTCGATATTTGAAAGCGAGGTAATCACTTCCTTTTTCCGGATAAACTCATCTGGATCTATCTCGATGATATTTTCCTTTTTAATAATTGACCCGGGCTTGTTTGCTTCCTCTATGATTTCCTGAAATTTATCGTGCGCGACAATAGTCAGTTTATCTGCCTTGTCGTTTCCGGTTCTTTTCCCGTAAGGCAGGCGCAATCCTCTTCCGATAGTCTGCTCCCTGAGTGTCATTGATGCCGCAGTCCGCAGAGGAATAATCGTGTAAAGATTGGTCACATCCCAGCCTTCCTTGAGCATATTCACGTGGATCACGATCTCTATTTTGTTATCGGGACTCTCTAATGAAACTAATCGGGCAATATTTTCTTCCTTTTCAGACCCTCTTTGAGCAGAGTGAATTTCCATGACTTTGTCGGCATAATTTCCTTCAAAAAAAGCCTTTGAAATAATCAGCTCCTTCAGCTTGCCCGCATGGCTGGTATCTTTGGCAACGACAAGCACAAAAGGTTTTTTCTGCTGTACCTTGTTGTCCCGCGCATATATATCCATGGCCACTTTGGTGTCTTTGTGGATTCGTATACCGTCTTCCAGTTTAATTCTGTCAATCTCTTCATCAGTGTAATGCGAAGGATCAAAGTCTTTGCGTGTAGCCACGGCAGGTTCTTTGACAAATCCGTCCGGAATTGCCTTTGCCAGGGAATATTCATACACCACATTTTTGAATTTGATGGTGATTTGTCCTCTTTCCACCTGTGGAGTAGCCGTCAGCTCTAATCCGAGGATGGGTTTTAATTCGTTGATAACCTCCATTCCCCTGTCTGCGCGATAGTGATGGGATTCATCCATAAGCAACATAAGGTCGTCGAGATTGGAGAGATAATTGAAATAGGATTCACCTATGTATTCTGAAAGCCGCTTGATCCGTGGCATACTCCCGCCCCTTGTCTCGGATACGATCCATTGTCATTATCTCCCGGTTTTATTACGACAAACGCTAATCAAAAAGTTTCCCCTGTTCCATACCATTCTTTTCCTTTTTTTCGGTTGTTTCTTTTCCGGGTCCCGGCGGCACGAAATCAGGAGCATCGGGATCAACAGGCATGGTTACAATATTAAAACTGTAATCATCTCTGCCGAATTCACACCTGCCAAGCAGCATCCCAGGTATTTTTTTGACGGTGATTTCCGGATATTGGTTTTCGCAGGCTTTCTGAAATGATTTGCAGCAGATAAGCAGACTTTCGCCTGGTTTCATTTCCTCCCTGATTTTGTCCGGAGTCTCGACGGTGACAAACTGCGTAGTGGTAAAGATAAAGTCCTTTTCAGTAGATTGTCCCTGTTTCCAGTATATCTCTTCATCAGGATTATATTTGAATCCTTCATGCTTTGCCATGGCAGCAGCCAGCATGTCTGCATTGTATCGTTCGTCAATCACCCAGTTGCCGTGCTTATCTTCCTTGAGCAGACTGGGGGCAAGATAGTAATATCTGAATCCTCCCCCGCCTTTCCATTTTACCGATTTTGAAATCCCGCCCTGATCCGTTCCGTCAGCCACCTTTTGCAAGCGCGGAAGGCAGTGCGTGTGGCAATGTTCGCCCAGTTCGATCCCGATCCATTTGCGGCCCATTTTGTGTGCGACAGCCGCGGTTGTCCCGGAGCCAAGAAAGGAATCGAGGATAAAATCGCCTTCGTTTGAAGCCAGTGTAAGAATACGCTGGATCAATCGTTCTGGTTTTGGGGTTGCGAATACTTCGACATCATTAATATCTTTTGTTTCTTTCTTTGCCTCTTGGTTGTCACCTACCTCTGTTCTGTACCAAATAGTTTTACTTACTGAACCATCTTTTACTTCTGACAAAAATTTCTTTAATGATGGTACATTATTACCTGTTTTCCCAAACCATATCCTGTTATCAATAATCAGTTTTTCAAATTTTCCCTTCGATGTAACCCAACATCGACTTTCTGGAGGATTAACAATTCGTCCCGATGGCAAGGTAATCGGATAATCGCTGTTAGCATTATAAGTTTTAACTGAAAAATCGGCAGGTTTCCACGGACCTCTTGGGTCATTATCTGGATTCTTATATCTTTTGTTCATTTCTTTAGTTCGAGGCAATAAATTAGGGCGCCATATTTTTTTTGATTTTGCATAAACAATAATATGGTCGTGACTATCAGAAAGCCACTTTGCATCATTCTGGGGAGAGTACTTCTTTTCCCAGATCACATTCGCCACAAAATTTCTGCGCCCGAATATTTCATCACAAAGCACTTTCAAATAATGTGATTCATCATCATCAATCGAAATCCACAGGCTCCCATTATCGGAAAGAAGCGCCCTCAGTAGTTCAAGGTGAGGCTTCATAAGACTTAGCCAGAGCGAATGTTCCAGTCCGTCATCATAATGCTCAAAGACGTTTCCCGTGTTATATGGCGGATCAATATAGATGCACTTGATCTTCCCCGCAAAATCCTGCTCCAGCGCTTTTAGCGCGAGGAGGTTATCGCCGTATATCAGCATGTTTTCGCTGTTCTTATCGCCGTAAGACTTTTCAGGGTCTTCTATCGATATTCTCGGCTCCAGCTTAAGCTGGTTATCCTTGCCGATCCACGTAAGTTCCAGTTTTTGTCGCTTTTTCATGCCGATCTCCATTCAATTTGATAGACCACTATAGTTTTCCCTGTCCGACAATCTCCTCAATGCTTTTTATATCGGTAGATTTTATTTTGTCCAAACCGGATTAAAAATCTTAATAGCGCTGAATGCCCGTTTAAGACTCGGTGAATTTTTTAAAGCCTCTTTTACCTGCCAGAAATTATGCACAAAAGATATCAAAACTCCGTTATAATCCGGCCCGATTTTAGCGGTGCTACCGGCGGCAGGAACAATTGCCTTTTTTAGGGATTGTTTTTTTGATTTTTTTGTCAGTGTTAACAAAAAACTTTTGGGATCTCTCAACTCATCAGGATTTAGAGGAATCTGTGTTTTTTGAATTCCCAAAAAGGAGGCAAAGGCTTCCCTGTGAGCCAGGAGCCATGATTCAATCTCCCTTACTGCAATCCGAAATATCAAATTTTCATGCTTTGGAACCTTCAACCACCTGTTAATAAGGAACGGGGACGAATTAACTTTCGCAAGTAGGCACACAGATTTGGGTCGAATTTGTTCGATCTCAAAGCACAAAAATTGAAGGAATAGCGAGCTATTTCAAGGTTTTTGTGATTTGAAATCGGACAAAGGCGGCCTGAAGCTGTGATGCATAGTTGGGGAAGTTATTTCGTCCCCGTTCCTAAGCATTGGAGGGCAATCTGTTTGATCAAGATCGGTCAGCACAAAAAATGGAACGCCTCTTGCCGCCTTATTGAACTTTCGCATATTTTTTTTCAAGTAACCGCTGCCTTCATGTCCCAGGCAGGAGCCGACTGCAAAAGCGCGGGATGACTGCTCAAACATTACTCTTAAAACAGCCTCGCTTAGCGCATCTTAAACTGCTATTAAAATTGGAATGGTTTTATCCATTAAACAGACTCAACTGAGTTAACTTTTCCGGTTCGGTTTTCGGCAGAGCCGCTTCCGATATACTGAATCCACTATCCAGCAAGATTTTTACATCTTTTACCGAAGATGCAAGCTCAACCCTTGTCCCCTCGACATCAGGAATGAGCAGCAAGACCTCTTCACCACCAATTCCTTTATCTGACAGTAAGTCAAAACTGTGAGTGGAGATGATGATCTGCCTCTTTTTTCTGCTTTGGATACGCCAGATCAAGCCGGGCAGTTTTTTCACAATAGCCGAGTGCAGTGATAATTCAGGCTCCTCCATAAGCAATAAGGAATCCCCATCAAGGATCGACCATAGAAAACCGATAAGACGCAAGGTGCCGTCAGAAAATTGATCTTCGCTTTGCTTGCCGGCATTTGGTCTCCAATGTTCATATATGGCTTCAAGATGCGGAACACCTCTTTCGTCTCTCGTATCAGTAAGCTGTATTAATTGAGGAACCGCGAGTTTAAGGGCTTTTTCGATCGTTTTCAGGCGAGACCGCCGTGTCTTGACCGGAGTTTGAACGATGCGTTCCAGAAAGCTTCTGCCAAAAGGGTCTTCTTTGCTTGCCGGCCCCGTAAAGGTTTCAGGATGACGAAGAACCTGAGGGACAAGGTGAAGATAATAAATTGAGTCAAGGAATTTGACTATGTCCCTAAACTGGGAGTTGACATTTATCTGCTCCAGGTGGGTCTGGTTTAATCGCGGCTCGTCTTTATTGTCTTCATTGTTTGGCCGGTCAAGAATTAGTTTATTACCCTTCCAGACTTTTTCATAAAAAACATAGGGATTTCGGTGCCCACGGCTTTTCTGTTTTATCCCAAGGGCATATTTCCATAAGACTTCGTCACCATGAGATTCTGCGAGATGAATTTCGATCTCGACCTGAGGCTCTTTTCGCGCCGCAAGACAACGAATCTTGGATATTCCGCCGCGTTCACTGACCGCCCTTTGCAAACCGCCGCCCTCAGTTTTGGCTATATCACGTAAAAAGCGCAGAGCATCCAAAAAGTTGGATTTTCCTGAAGCATTTGCTCCTACAAGAAACATGCGTCTTCCAAGCGGAGTATCCACGTTTCTGAAATTCCGCCAGTTTTTCATTTTGATATGAGATATAATCATTATCACGCCTCCATATTTTTAAGGCTCTTTATGCTCATACTGATTTTGCTAAAAAATAGTACCCTAATTGTCTGATATTAATTCACCTTCCCGGTCATGCACACTGAATACTAAAAGCGCATTTGTAATGAGTTTTTTCTGGTACCTTGCTGAAGATCTTTCTCATCCAGGTCATAAGTCAAGTGCATATATGTATGTCCTTCAGCGATTCCCGCTGGCATGATAACATATTGATTTAACAATGTTTTGAATCACACCTTTCGTAAACTTTTTTGTTGTAAATTCAAAAGGTTAGCTTCAAATGGGGTTTGTGATTTATGTTAAATAATGTAACTACCTGATTTTTAACGATTTTTGTTTACGAAAGTGGTTTTTAAATTTCTTTTATTATCAATAGGTTATATGGTCAGCGGGAATTGCTGTATGTCCTTCATCTGAGAGAAACTATTCTCCTTAAATAGTTTAGCGTTCAAACCAGCTTCCAATGAATTCGAAAAAGTTCTTCTATCTTAATTCGCCGCTTCATTTTTGCTTCAATTTTGTCAAGAAGGTCGTCTTTCTGCCTTTCTATTTCGTCCTGTGCGTCAAACAGCTTTCGACGAAGATCAGTTCTTTTCTTTTCCATAACTTTAATTTTTCGTTGCAGATCAACTTTCTTTTCTAAATGGGCAATTTTTCTGGACATTGTTTTCTGTTGCTTGATTGTTATGTCAAGATCCTTGATCTGTATTTCCAGGCTTTTCTTTCTGTCTTCTGCCCACTTATCAAGCTTGTCCATCTCCTCTTCAAAGAATTCAGCATTTTTAACCGCTATATTATCCAGAATTTGCGCTTGTTTCTTTTGATTAATATCATCTAACTCTTTAATATTCAATGAACCACTAAGCGGTTTTTCGGTTATAACAGGTATTGACAAAAGGCGCATGCATTGTTCGGAATCAAGCAGTTTCCCATCATCTGTAATACCGGCATAGATAATATAATCTTCATCCTCAAACGCTGAAACAGTAAAGTTATATACAGCCAGATGCCCTTGTTTTCCGATAAGCGCTTCGAGAATGGAAATTCTGCTTTGGGTATTGGTGTAATCAAAAGCCAGGAGCTTTTCAGGCGTGTCAAGCTTTCCGGCATATTGAATAAGTGCCTGAGCAAGAGGATGGCCTATGCGGTAGGTATGGGCATCTGTGACATTTTTTTTAAGCTTATAGATGCCTGTAGGGATTTTTATATTTGTGAATGGATTTGTTTTCAGATGAAAAACAGGATCGCTGTCATTAAATACAGCATGTTCCTTAAGGCCGAACTGCGTAACGGCCCACAGCCACTGCTCATACCGGTTTAGATATATTTCGCTGTTTTCACGGGTTACCCTGAGTTTTTCGACTACTTCATCATCAAAATGATCAAACAGCTTTGCACGGGTTGATTTCATATTGGCGGCAATCTTTTCATCCATTTCAGCCTGAAGCCTGTCAAAGGCTTCCTGAATCTGCTCCTTTGTTCTGCAGGATTGATAAATTTCGGCTATCCTTTTTTCAAAGTCAACGCCGGATTCAATGACGCCGAGCACTTCATCAGATGCGCCAAAAACACCGCTGAAAAGCTGGAATTTATCTCTGAGCAGTTCAAATACACGCTGGTCAGCTTTGTTTGCCTTATTTACAAAGTTAACAACTACGACATCAAATTCCTGCCCATAACGGTGGCAACGGCCAATACGCTGCTCTATTCGCTGAGGATTCCACGGCAGATCGTAATTGACAACAAGTGAGCAGAACTGAAGATTTATCCCTTCTGCGCCAGCTTCTGTTGAAATCATTATTTTTGCTTCATTCTTAAAATAGTCAATAATTGCAGCGCGAATATTGGATGTTCTGGAATCTGTAATTACATCCGTGCCATTATATTTCTCAAGCCAGTCTGCAAAAATCTTCTTTGATTTTTCATCATTGTTTGATCCGTTAAACAATACTATTTTGTCTTTGTATTCAGGTATCTCCTGTAAAATTCTATTCAAATACTGCTGCGTGCGGGTTGATTCTGTAAAAACAAGCGCTTTTTCTCTGGCTCCGAGTTCCCTGGATTTTGCAAACCCCTGTTCAAGCGCTGTTTTAAGTTTCTCACCCTTTGCGTTATGAACAATGCTTTCAGCCAAATCTCTAAACGCTTCGAGTTCTGCTATTTCACTTTCGATAACATTGACATCTGCTTTAGTCAGCACTTCAGCTTCATTGTCATTCTCATCCCATTCATCACGAACTTCCTCGGCAGCGCTGAAATCCTCAATAATATCATCATACGACTCAACAATAGTCGCATCTTTGAGTTTCTTCCTTAATTTTCCGGCTAACATGTCGAGTGTGCGTGAAATTGCGTAAGTTGAAGAAGCAAGCAGTTTGCGTAATATGAGGATCATCAGATGGCGCTGGCCTTTTGGCAGAGCCTGTAGATTTTCTTTGCGTAAATATTCGGATACCATTTCATAAAGGACTTGTTCATCATCAGTTGGGATGAATTCAATTGTTATGGGTATCCGGTTTTTATAGTTGATGTATTCCTGGACGTTTCTTCGCAGATGCCGCTTGCATATTGGTTTTAATCTTTCTTTAAGGTCTATAAACTGGGTGTCATTATCAATACGTGTAAACTGGCTTTTATAACTTTTGAGATCGCCAAAAACATGTTCATCAATAATGCTGATAAGGCCATAAAGTTCCAGAAGTGAGTTTTGCAGTGGTGTAGCTGTGAGTAATACCTTTTTTGAATATTCAAGAGAATGTTTTATGGATTTTCCGATTTTATTATCAGTTCTGTAAACATTTCTTAGCTTATGCGCTTCATCAAGAACAACAAGATCCCATTTTGTCTTTTTAATATATTCTTCCTTGTTCCGGGCAAAATGATATGAGCAGATAACAATTTTGTCCCGATCAAATGGATTTTTGCAACCTTGTTTTATAAGCTGATTGAAGGATTTTGCTTCAAGAATAATTGAAGGAAGATAGAATTTATCGGAAAGCTCCTGACACCATTGATTTCTGAGACTTGAAGGGACGATAATTAAAAGTTTCTTTTTGCGTTCCGCCCATTTCTGAGCAAGAAGGATACCTGCTTCTATCGTCTTGCCAAGGCCAACCTCATCAGCAAGAATTGCTCCTTTTGAAAGAGGGGATTTAAAAGCAAAGAGAGCCGCATCGATCTGATGAGGGTTCAGATCAACCTGGGCGTTAGATAAGATGGCGCTGAGTTTTTCAGGTGTATCAGAAGGACACCTTTTTGTGAGTTGATATGCATAATATTTAGCTTGATAAGGGGATATTAGCATGGAGATCCGGCATCCGTCGGAGACATCTGGCTCAGGATAGCGGCCTCGCTTCTTTTTCCCGCATATTCAAGAGTGACGACTTTGGCCCTGTCCAGTTTCGCTACATCAAACTTTTTGGACAACCCCGGAAAGAGCTTCGTCATCAACTCCGGCGGCGGTTCAATGTTGTTATTCAGCGCCTCAATTATTGTTTTCTTTTCTTCATCTGTAAGGTCGGTCTTTGGCATGAAATACTCCTGGATTCTAAACGATCATAGGCATTCATCTAATGAAGGACTTTGCTGCAAGCCGGAGGGTCAACAGTGAAATTCAGCGGTAGGGATTAACAAACTTTTTAAAAGCCACAGAAACAACAACTCAGGATAATATTTAAACATCCTTGATCCTGTCTGTTAGCTGAAATAAATTGTTGGATATGCGTTTATTATTTACACTGCCTAAACTTGCCCTTTTTGCAAAAATCGAAGTGTTGGACGAGGAAGGCTCTCTATCTATCAAAAGCTTTTCTTAAACAACTTGCCACTATCATCCCTATCGTGAAGCCACAAACAAACTTCATTGTCAGAAAATTTTATAATTTTTCCATTTTCATCTTTAGGTAAATCAGAATCAATAAGGGTTAAAATATATTGCAAATTATATTTACTACAGATCCTTCTAATTAAGGAGAGAACTTTAATTTTCTTTCTATCGTCTAAAGCCTCTAATACTCCGTCATGATATACAAAACGATAAAAGGATCGGTTTGCATAATGAATTAAAATTGAAAGATCAAATGACATGCAAAGCAGTTTCCTATAGGTCGTTCCATAATCTTCTGCAGTAATTGTCAAATCCTTAGGGTTT
>JAUWOS010000021.1 GCA_030611985.1 Desulfobacterales bacterium
TGTTGCTATGTTGGTTGCCCTGAAAACGTGCATATGCAGTGCCTGTGAACGCTTACCTATTATTTATTCGAAAGGCTTTCTAACTCGGAGACAAAATCGTTTACATCTTTGAATTCTCTGTAAACCGATGCAAACCTTACATACGCAATATCATCTATTTCATGAAGCTTGATCATGGTCTTTTCGCCTATTGTGGAGGAAGGAATTTCTTTTTCTCCTGTTTCTTTCAGATCATGTTCCAGTTCATCGAGAAACTCTTCGATAACATTCATGCTTATGTTCCGCTTTTCACAGGCTTTTGTAATACCAGAACGTACTTTTTCGCGGCTAAAGATTTCGCGACGTCCATCCTTTTTGATTATCATAGCAGGCATTTCTTCGATACGTTCATAAGTAGTAAATCGCCTCTTACATACATTACATTCTCTGCGCCTGCGAATCTCGTTTCCATCCTTGCTCAATCTGGAATCAATAACCTTATTGTCAATTTCACCACAAAATGGACACTTCATGGATATACTCCCGCTACCGAAAGTTTATAGCTTTATCAATTTAACATCAGCTTCTTTCAACATCTTTTCGGACATGGAATCTGCATATCCGAACCGGTAACAGATATTTTTTATACCGGCATTAATAATCATTTTAGCGCATATGGAACATGGCTGGTTTGTGCAGAAAAGCGCTGCATTCTTTATGGAAACACCATGAAATGCGGCCTGAATAATAGCATTTTGTTCAGCGTGGATGCCTCTGCAGAGTTCATGCCTTTCACCTGATGCAATGTTTAATTGCTCACGCAGACATCCTATGTCGATACAATGTTTAAGACCGGAAGGCGCGCCATTATAGCCGGTAGATAGGATTCTTTTATCTTTTACTATCACAGCTCCTACTGAACGCCTGAGACATGTGGAACGTTTTGCCACAAGCGTCGCAATATCCATAAAATAGTTTTCCCACGAAGGACGTGTTCGCTGTCCTGGCATTTTTTATAATTTCTCTTCACAATAAAGCGGAAAAGCTCCGCAGAGTTCACGTACTTTTGCTTTGGTATTTCTGATTAAATCCTCATTCTCAGGATTTTTCAGTATATCGACAATGAACTTTGCTACAATTTCCATTTCAGGCTCTTTCATGCCTCTTGTGGTTAAGGTCGGAGTACCTATGCGTATGCCGCTTGTTTCAAAAAAACTTTTAGTTTCAAATGGGATAGCATTTTTGTTAACGGTAATACCGGCGCAACCCAGAACTTTTTCAGCATCTTTTCCGGTAATATCAAGATTTGTCAAATCTGCAAGCAGCATATGATTATCCGTTCCGCCTGAAACAAGTTTTATATCATTTTCCATCAAATGCGCTGCCAGAGCTTTTGCATTTTTAACAACATTTATCTGATATTTCCTGAATGATTCAGTAAGAGCTTCTTTGAAGGCAACAGCTTTAGCGGCAATTATATGCATCAGCGGTCCTCCTTGTATTCCGGGAAATATTTCCTTGTTCAACCTGGCGCTGTAATCTTCTTTTGCCAGAATTAATCCTCCACGCGGCCCTCTTAATGTCTTATGGGTTGTAGAAGTTACAACATCGGCATATGGTATCGGAGAGGGGTGAACGCCTGTTGCCACCAGACCGGCTATGTGTGCCATATCTACCATCAGATAAGCGCCAACTGATTTGGCAATTTGTGCAAATGCTTCAAAATCTATAATACGAGGATAGGAGCTTGCGCCGGCAATAATCATTTTTGGTCTGTGTTTTTTCGCCAGCAAAGCTATTTTTTCCATGTCAATAGTACAGGTGTCTTCACTTACGCCATAATGAACACAATTATAAAGCTTACCTGAAAAACTGACAGGACTTCCATGCGTAAGATGTCCGCCATGGCTAAGATTCATACCCAATACAGTGTCGCCTGCGTTTAACAGCGCAAAATATACAGCCATATTTGCCTGCGAGCCGGAGTGTGGCTGAACATTGGCATAAGCTGCATCAAACAGTTTTTTCGCTCTGTTTACAGCCAGTTTTTCAGCAACATCAACATATTCGCACCCGCCATAATAACGCTTATCAGGATAACCTTCAGCATACTTATTGGTAAGCACACTTCCCTGCGCAGCCATAACCGCTCTGCTTGCAATATTTTCCGAAGCTATAAGTTCCAGAGTATTTTTCTGCCTGTCAAGCTCTCCGGCAATGACGTCGGCAATATCCGGATCCGTATTTTCAATAAATTTCAAGTCCATTATATAGAAATTTTCCCCTTACTTTCAGCTTTCAGCTTTTCACCCAGACTGTCAAATTTCTCTACTCTCAACTGATGACGTCCTCCGTCAAATGGTGTCTCAAGCCAGACTTTTGATATTTCCACGGCAAGCGCATCTCCGATAACACGACCGCCCATAACCAGTATATTGGAATTATTATGTCGTCTGCTCATGATAGCGGAAAAAATGTCATCGCAAAGGGCTGCTCTGACATGCGGAAACTTATTGGCAACCATGGACATTCCTATTCCAGTGCCGCAAAGAAGTATCCCGCGCTCAAATTTTCCGGTTGAAACAAACGATGCCACCTTGATTCCAAAATCTGCATAATCGACTGAATCTTCACTATAAGCGCCAACGTCCTCAACATCAATACCACTTTCAGCAAGATATGCTTTGAGTTTTTCCTTCAAATGATAAGCGGCATGATCGCTTCCAATTATAACCGGTGTTTTGCTTTCTAACATTTATTTTTTTCCTGTAACCATAGATCTCAATGATATTTTTTAAGTATCAGCGATGCATTTGTTCCTCCGAAGCCAAAAGAATTAGTCATGGCAATTTCAACATTTGCTTTGCGGGCAACGTCAGGAACATAATCAAGGTCACATTCTTCATCAGGATTATCAAGATTTATGGTAGGGGGAATAATGCCCCCATGGATTGTGAGAGCAGTAAAAACCGCTTCAATTCCGCCAGCTCCACCAAGCAAGTGACCTGTCATGGATTTTGTGGAACTTATTGGTATTAAATGAGCTTTATCCTTGAATACAGACTTGATCGCTTTTGTTTCGTAAAGATCATTGAATTGGGTTGACGTGCCATGTGCATTTATATAATCAACCGTGTTGTATGGGACTTTGGCATCATCAAGCGCTGCCGTCATACATCTTGCCGCTCCTTCACCATCCGGAGGAGGAGAAGTCATGTGGTAACCATCGCCACTCATTCCGTATCCCGATATTTCCGCATAGATATTAGCTCCTCTTTCAAGTGCTCCTTCGAGATTTTCAAGTATAAGAATGCCGCTTCCTTCACCTATAACAAAACCATCCCTATTTTTATCAAATGGGCGTGATGCTTTTTCAGGCTCATCATTACGAGTGGAAAGCGCTTTCATTGCATTGAAACCGGCAATACATGTGGGTGTTATAACGGATTCCACACCTCCAGCTATCATAACATCCGCCGCACCTCTTTTTATAATTTTAAATGCGTCTCCAACTGCATGTGTACCTGCTGCACATGCAGTTGCAATCGAAGCATTCGGACCTTTGGCTCCCAGATGAATAGAAACCATCCCTGCCGCCATATTTCCTATCATCATGGGAATAAAAAATGGACTCACCCTCTTTGGACCCTTTGTATCTAAGGTTCTACTGGTTCTTTCCAGCATCGAAAGCCCTCCAATACCACATCCTGTGAGAACTCCGATTCTATCTTCATTAGAACCATTGATCACAAGTCCTGAATCTTCCAGCGCCATACGAGATGCCGCAACAGCATAGGCAATAAAAAGTTCCGTACGTTTAGCCTCTTTTCTGGGAAGAAAATCTTCTGCGTGAAAATCCTTTATTTCTCCGGCGATCTTTGTATCAAAAGCAGAAGAATCAAATCTGGTGATCGGACCTATTCCTGACTTTCCAGCACACAATGCAGTCCATGTTTTATCGACACCTATGCCAAGTGGTGTTAAAAGTCCTACGCCGGTAATAACTACCCGTCTGTCCAAAGACCCTCCTTAAAATTAAAGTGAGCTAAAGCGCTTGAGGAACGTGGACGAAATAATTCCACCAACTATGCATCACAGCTTTAGCTCACTTTACTTTTATAGTGCATTGTCGTTTCTTGATTTTAGAGCAAATAGAGTTGGATTTGCGCGTGCTTCAATATTTTGTAACCGTTCACGGGAGAATCGGTAGCACAACAAGGCTACTTCCCAACATGTAAGCTTTTACAGGTGCTGTAGATGTGCGTTTTCTTAGACAATTAACTATAGATTTGCTATGTTGGTTGCCCTGAAAACGTGCATATGCAGTGCCTGTGAACGCTTACAATATTTTATTCGATACTCAACCCTAATTTTCAGCCTTGACGATGCGCTAGTGCTTATTTATGTAATTGATAGCATCTTTAACAGTTACCATCTTTTCTGCGTCCTCATCGGAAATATCAATATCAAATTCCTCTTCCATTGACATTACCAATTCAACAAGATCAAGCGAATCCGCACCAAGGTCATCCGCAAATGAAGCTTCAGGCACAAGCTCTTCCAAATCAACGCTCAACTTATCAGCAATTATTTTTTTTACTTTATCTTCAATTGACATTAAATTTTCTCCTTTTTCACATAGAAACCTTTGAAAAATGCTCAATGAGGCGTTTTTCAAAGGTTTCACATATACATACCACCGCTCACATGAATTACCTGACCTGTAATGTATGCCGCACTTTCAGAAGCCAGAAAAACAACAGCCGCTGCTACATCCTCGGGTTGCCCTGCACGCCCCAGTGGAACTTGATCCAGCATCGCATTTCTTGCCTTCTCCGGAAGTGATGCGGTCATATCCGTCTCTATAAAACCAGGGGCAATTGCATTAACGGTAATTCCTCTTGGAGCAAGTTCTCTTGCAACCGTTTTTGTAAGCCCTATTATACCGGCCTTTGAAGCTGAATAATTTGCCTGCCCCGGATTACCGGTTGCAGCGACAACCGATGCTATACTGATAATACGACCATAACGCTGCTTCATCATGGTTTTGGCAGCAATCTTCATGCAGGTAAATGTACCCTTTAAGTTTACATCTAAAACACTATCCCAATCCTTTTCCTTCATACGCACCAGAAGTCCGTCTTTGGTAATGCCTGCGTTGTTTACAAGAACATCTATCCTTCCGGTTTCATCAAGTACCTTTTCAAAAAATCCTGCAACATCTTTTTCTACTGCAACATTAACGCTCATGCTTGTCGCCGAGCTTCCTGCATCAGCGACAAGTTTTTCCGTTTCAGCGGCAGCAGCAATTTCAGCAGCAGGATCACCAGGAGCAAAATAATTGAAATAAATGATGGTATCCGGCCCTGCAAGAGCAAGGCAGATGGACCGTCCAATACCTCTGGAAGCGCCTGTAACTACTACTGTACGTTTTTTCTTATCAGACATAATTACCCTCTCTCAAACAACATATCCGCAACCATATCCATATCTTTTATGATATTTTGAAAACTGCAAATCAATTTATTATATGATACGGTCTCCATAAAATCAGAGATGCTTGATTGATCAAATACCCCTGAACCCATCAAAATTTTAAGTATATTCCGAGCAACGAGTTGAGATGTTTCATTTGCAAAAATTCTCGACATTGCTCTAATCTTTTTCGCCTCAGGATCACCGCTTTTTGTAAAATTCATTGCTTTGCGGGCCATGCTTGCTCCAACTTCCACATGTGTCATCATATCAGCCAAGGCAAACATAATATACTGTTCTTTTGTCAGTCTGTTGTCATTGACCAGCATGATCGTATCGTTAAGAGCGCTTGCTGCAAGACTATAAAAGAGGCATCCTGCATCATTCATTACGTTGTTCAACTCTTCCATCTCGGAAGAAATGGCCATGTAATACTTACCCTTTGTCTTTCGTGTCTTTTTCCAGCGAAATGTACTTATAATACTCTGCTGAATTTCACTGGTTCCTTCATAGATGCAAGTGATTTTAACATCTCTTTTTATCTTTTCCACCTCAAATTCGGATATATATCCATAACCGCCAAGAGCCTGTATAGCATCGTCAGCAGTCTTGTTGGCAGACTCTGTCGCAAACAACTTGGCAATAGAGCCTTCCACTTGCAGATCTTTTTCACCGGAATCCAATCTTATCGCCGTTTCCTCAATATAGGCCGCCGCCACTTCAATCCTCACGGCATTCGGAACAACCAGTTTGTGAGTGTAACCCTGTTTTTCAGAAAGAGGAGATCCGAACTGAATCCTTTCCATGGCATACGGAATAACAATTTTAAGAGCGGCTTCACCGGCTCCCAGGCCCATAGCAGCCACCATCAGCCTTGTATATCCAAAAACCTCGTTGGCCTGCTTTAATCCCTGCCCCGGTACGCCTCCGATAAGATTTTCAACAGGAACAAAGACATCTGTAAATGAAAGCGGAGATGTGTTTGAAGCGCGTATACCGTGTTTTTCTTCACCTTTACCCTGAACAAACCCTTTTGTTCCTTTTTCTACAATAAAAAAAGAAGGCCCTTCAGGGGTTTTTGCAAGAACTGTAATAAAATCAGCATATCCTCCGGTTGATATAAACTGTTTAGTTCCGTTTATTTTATAGCCAATAATTTTTCCTGCATCATTTGATACCGGATCAGCCTTTGTTTTTAAAGCTGCAAGATTGCTCCCGGCGCCGGCTTCGGTTACTGCATAGGCAACAAGGACCTTTCCATCAGCAATAGCGCCAAGCCATTTTACTTTCTGTTCCTCGGTAGCTCCAACACGTAAAGGATCTGAACCGAGCTGAATCGCAAAAAAACCTGTGGCTACTCCTAAGCATATGCTGGAAATTTCACGAATTATCTCGGCGCAGTCAAGCGTTCCTCCTCCCATACCTCCATATTCTTCTGGAATAACGAGAAGTTGCAAACCAATCTCCGGTCCAAGCATTTCCCGGATCGTCTCTTCCGGAAAGAATTCGTTTTTGTCGAATTCGAGAATCTTTTCTTTTGTAAGAAGACGTTTTTTAAGCTGTCTGACAGTATCAATAACCATCTGCCTGGATTCGGAGTCCAGACCATCAAGAACGGTTTCAGGTGATGTTGCCATCTATATATTCCTTTATCGGTAAGCGTTCACAGGCACTGCATATGCACGTTTTTTCAGGGCAACCAAAACATAGCAACACTATATATAGTTGATTGTCTAAGAAAACGCACATCTACAGTGCCTGTGAACGCTTACATGTTGGGAAGTAGCCTTGCTGTGCTACCGGTTCTCCCGTGAACGGTTACCTTTATCGAAAGTAAAGAATAATGTAAGTATTCACAGGCACTGCATATGCACGTTTTCAGGGCAACCAAAACATAAAAGCAACACTATAGTTGATTGTCTAAGAAAACGCACATCTACAGTGCCTGTGAACGCTGACATGTTGGGAAGTAGCCTTGCTGTGCTACCGGTTCTCCCGTGAACGGTTACAGAATAATTTAGGGATTCGCTTAGCTTGATTGCGAATTCAGGAATTGAAGGTACTCTATTGATTTTAATCCCTCAATCCATAATATTTGAATGTTTATTCCGCTTCAATCTCAATTACACTCCGTCCCTTGTAGGAACCGCAACTATGACACACGTAGTGCGGTACCTTGACCTTCTTGCATTGTGAGCAGGTAGACAGATTTGAAACTACAATTTTATCATGAGCGCGCCGCATGTTCTTCTTTGACTTAGATGTCCTACGTTTTGGTACAGCCATAAGTAATCTCCTATCTTCAACTATCTGTTTTTTCTATAAATGTATTATATCTCATTGCTCTAACTTAGCAAGCCCATCTAGTAATTTAAAAAAAAATTATTGTCAAGATTTTTTATTTAAATTTGTTTTTTTGTTCTTCAGACGGTTTATGCATGACTCTGTTGATTTAGGACTCGCCCAAAAATAAGTTCGCAATTTTAGGCCGCCTTTGCCCGACCTGCCCGTAACGCCTACATTTTGCATCAGTTAGATATGCCTATTTTAATGCATGGCAGGCAGGTCTCAAATCCCAAAAGTATTAAAATAGCCTGCTATTTTGATACTTTTAAGGACTCGTTCAAAAAACTTTTCTGATCAGTTTGACATTATGCATACGTACGACATCGGCCCCGTTTTGAATTGCTTTTATGCTCCATTCAACAGAAGGCAGATCGCGTTCTTCAAGCTTGCCGCCTAAAAAGGATTTACGTGAAACACCGATGAGAATTGGATAGCCCAACGTTTTTAGTTCCGACAAACGTTCAATAATTTCAAAACTGTATTTTGGATTTGCTGAAACAAACATACCCATACCGGGGTCAATAATGATTTTTTCCTCAGGAAATCCTGCTCCAACCAGTTGGCTGATCCGACTGATAAAAAAGGTTTTAATACCGGCAATCACATCGTCGTATTCAACAGACTCTGTTGTGGTGCGTGGAGTATTATCTTTGGCATACATTAAAATTACATAAGGCTTATACTTGATTAAAATGTCAATCATATTTGAATCGCCGCGCAGAGCTGTGACATCGTTTAAAATCTGAAAGCCATTTTCCAGAGCATATTCAGCAATAGGCGCCTTGTAAGTATCGACAGAAAACAAAACTTTTTCAGTCGGATTATTTTTTGCAATATAATCAACGACAGGTTTTATGCGTCTCATTTCTTCTTTCAAACCGATGTCTTGTGATCCCGGGCCTGTTGATTCACCGCCAACATCAATAATATCAGCTCCGTTTTCAATCAACTGTTGAATCTTGAGTTCCGCTCGCCTGTTATATTTGGAATCTTGAATCTTGAAAAAATCCCCGCCATCTGAAAATGAATCAGGAGTGATATTAAGAATACCCATGATTTGAGGTTTAGAAAAAATCATTTGTTTTCCACACTAATTGCTGAATTTTTTTCATCAAGTTTTTTGTAACAGATCCAGGTTGGCCAGTGCCTATTCTGTGCCCATCAATTTCAACCGCCGGCAGTATTCCACTCGTAGTTTGAGTAATAAAAACTTCATCGGCATTGAGTAAAGATTTGTATTTAATCTCTTCAAATATGCATTCATCGGCAAGCTCGATTACGGTTTCTCTTGTAATTCCAAATAAAATCTCTTTATCAGTAGTGTGAAGTTTTCCATCGTTTACCCAAAAAATATTAGCATAAGCGCATTCCCTCACATATGTTTTCCGATCAATCAGAAGAGATTCATATACCCCGCAATCCGAAGCATGTTGTTTTGCCAAATAACAGAATGTATCCGCCAGTTTTTTTGCATAAGGTATATTGCGCTTACCGTGAAAGGAAACTAATTTAACTCCTTTTTTATACATTATTTCCGGCTTCTCTTTTAATTCTTCCACCATTACTATAAGCTCTTTTTTAGTGAGAATTGCTCTAATTCTTGCTTCCTTCCATTTGCTTTTATCTAAAACCCGTTCAATTTCAGCGTATGTTTTTTTAAATATCCACTTTGGTTTAAGACCAATAATATCTGCGGACATATATAAACGCACCAGATGATCATCTGTTCGAAAAACTTTTTTGTTATATGTCCGCATGGTTTCAAAAACAGCATATCCGAAAAGAAACACTTCGCTTGTAACAGGCATACATGCCTGTTTTTCATCTACAATTTTACCATTAATTGAAATTATCATATTCTTGGAAACGTGATTGGATTATGTCAGGAGTATTTTGGTGGTTTAAATTTTATGAAAATCGGTCTTGACATGTGGTCTACTTTGGGTATTGGATAATATTAGGATGGATGTAAGCGTTCACAGGTACTGCATATGCACGTTTTCAGGGCAACCAACATAGCAACACTATAGTTGATTACCCTGAAAACGTGCATATGCAGCACCTGTAAAAGCTTACATGTTGGGAAACAGCCTTGTTTGCTACCAGTTCTCCTCATGAACGGTTACGGATGGATGAACAAAAATGTTTAAATGATCTGCGGCAATCTGCGTAATCTGCGGATGAGATTAAGAAATCAGAAACTTTTGCGAAGGAAAATATTGTGACTTTCTGTATAAAAATTAATAGAATACCTTCAATCAACAATCCTCATGATCCGTAATAATTAATTAAAAGCTGCTCGATTTTTTCTTCAAGCATTTCATATGAAAGATAACGCCATCCCAGCATATAGTTTTTTTCAGCCATTTGAGCAAGTCGTCCGGAGTTGTTTACAAGGTCTTTTATTTTGTTTATGGTATCTTTTGTTATAAAATTGTCAAAAGAAATAACATCAAAACCTTTTGGTTCAATATCAGCTACAAAAATTGGATATCTATTAATCACTATAGGTTTTCTGAAATAGATTGATTCAACAAATGCATTGCCATAACCTTCATATATGGACGGATAAGTCACAAAGTCTGCGTGTTGATAAACATCCCATAATGTATAAATCTTTCTGCCGTTTTCGTCAAAACCTCTTTTCAAATCAATTCTGTCGGATATTATTTTAAGGTCAACTCCTATTAATCTAACAAACTCTTCTATGCGCATTAAATAATCCTGACCTTCATCTCCAGCTTTGTGGGTTATCACAAGCGAAGCCTTTGAATGATCAAGTCTTTTTACAAGTTCGGCGGCAGTTTCGATTCCTTTTCTTGAAACAACTCTTGTTGGTTGAAGCACCAGAAGAGAATCTTCATCAAGACCGATTTCTTTTCTCAAATCACAATTATAATTGTCTATTTCCGGAGGAAGAATCTTAAAGTCAACTACATTTGGTATTAATGTCCAGCTAGCTCCTGTAAAACTTCCAAACCTATATCCCGCTAAAGAATTAATAACTACATGCTGAATCTTTGGATGTACCGGTGGAAATGCCGCTCTTAAATAGTCGGCGGCGGCAATACTGTTGAATCTTTCTCTTTCCCAGAAAAAATCATGGTGATGAGCAATTGTTGGTATTTCTGTTTCAATTATAAATTCAGTAATCGCAAGACCGAGTGGAATATTTACAGGAATTGCTAAGGCATTTTGTACTACAAGAATTTCAAACCCAAACTTTGAATGAAATTTTCTAATCTCGGCTTTGAGTTCTTCTTTGAGTTGCTGAATTTCTCTGCTGATTTCAGGGGTGCGTTTTTTTTCTATGAAAATAGCCTGCTGTACTTTAGTGATCTGTTCGTGCTTAAAATATGCTTTAGGCGCAAGATGAGAAATCTTGGGATCTGTGTCCAGCTCTCCAGCCATATAATACACAGAACAACCTTTAGAGGTAAGCATATCCGCCCACTTGCTCGTTTCAAGCGAAACCCCGTCTAATCCAGCAAATCTTGTAGAAATAAAACCAAATGAAGGTTTCTTTCGATCCCAGATACTCATATAAAATATTCTTAATTTCCTCAGGAACCGTAAACAAAATATCTTCCACAACTATGCATCACAGCTTCAGGTCGCCTTCGATCAACCTGAATCTATGCGCCTACTTGTGGAGTTAATTCGTCCATGGTCCTAATAAAAATGGGGTTCATCCAGCATGATGAACCCCATCGAACTTTTCTATTGATAAAACAATCTCATCAAATACCCGAAAGCTTCCTTTTTAACAGCTTCCTTTTTAACAGCTTTCGCAAGTATCTTTTGCTCCGGAAGATTCTTCTTTAACACCTATAGCAATCTTATACAAAACAGTTAAAATAAGCGCTCCTATTGCATATATACCAAGCGTTATCACTAATTCAGGAATTGTAGGAATATATTCGTTTATGTGATGAAGCGGATTCGGCACGAAGCCACCGGAAATCATCCCAAGACCCTTGTCAATCCAAGTACCGGCAAAAACAAATATACAGGCAACAGCAAGAACTGATTCATTCTTCCTGGCTGTAGGTATAACAAGCAGAATAATACCTATAGTCATAAATGCCATTGCCGACCACATCCATGGCACATATGCATTGTGACCATGCAGTCCTGCAAAAAGATATTGCAGATGAGACATATGGCTCGGTATTTGACTGTAAAATACTACAAAAACTTCACAAAGAAAGAAAAATACATTTAATATAAGCGCATAAGCAACGATCTTGGCAAGTGATTGAATCTGCTCCTTGCCAGGATCAAATTTTGTTACATTTCTAATAAAAAGAGCCAGCAAGATTAATAATGAAGGTCCTGCTGCAAATGCCGAGGCAAGAAACCTCGGAGCAAGTATAGCAGTCATCCAAAAGCCTCTGCCCGGCAAACCACAGTAAAGAAATGCTGTCACTGTATGTATGGCAGGAGCCCACACAATTGAAGTATATGCTAAAAACTTGACCCAACCAGGATATTTAACATTATTACGCTCTGCCTCAAGCACATTCCAACCGACAACTATATTCAGCAGTAGATATACATTCAAGACTATCATATCCCAAAAAAGAACTGAGTTTGGAGTAGGGTAGAGTATAACATTTAAAAGACGCATAGGTTGACCAAGATCTACAATAACAAACAAGAGACACATAATTACAGCAGGAATAGCAAGAAACTCACCCAAAACAGTTATTCTGCCAAAAGCCTTGTAATCATGCAAGTAATAGGGAAGAACCACCATCACGCCTCCAGCGGCAACCCCGACAAAGAATGTTAACTGGGCTATATAAAAACCCCACGAAACATCTCTGCTCATACCTGTAATCCCTAAGCCAAAACCAAGCTGCCATAAATAGCAAATAAATGCGAAACCTATAACAGAACACAAACTCACAATCCACACCCAGTACTTCTTGCTTCCTTTAAAAGCTAATTCAAGCATAACCACCTCATACTATGTAGTAAACAGACGGCCCAGCACCAAGGTCCGGTTTACGTCGAATAGTGTAATTTGATCTTAATAGTTCTCTTACCTCAGACTCAGGATCTTCCAGATCACCAAAAGCAATTGCGCCATTAGATGCTTCAACACAAGCCGGCATTTTGCCTACAGCCAGTCTTTCAGCGCAGAAATTACACTTTTCAACAACCCCTTTCATCCTTGTAGGAAACTCTTTGTTTTCCTCCTTGATAAAAGGTCGTGGATCTCTGAAATTAAAACTCCTTGATCCATAGGGACACGCAGCCATGCAGAATCTGCACCCGATGCATCGATGAAAGTCCATCAGCACAATTCCATCTTCTCTTTTAAATGTTGCTTTTGTAGGACACACTCTAACGCAAGCAGGATTTTCGCAATGATTGCAAAGCACCAGAAATGGAAGATGTTTTATTCTTTCGTCAATAAATTCATGCTCCCTGTGTGTAAAGACATGCTTGTATTCATCTTCCCAGATCCACATAACTTCATGTCTTTTGTTTTCAAGTTTAGGAATATTATGAATTTTATTGCAAGCATCAATAATCGGCTCAAGGTCTTCTTTTGACTCAAATTTCCTGGTATCTATGACCATGCCCCATCTTTTTGCCGTCAGGGCATTTAGTCTTTTAGAAACTCCAGCCTTTGGCTTTCCATCATGCCCTCCGGATGCAGCAAACACATCAAGAACAGGGCTAGCTCCCAAGCCCAGAGTTGAAATTCCGACTAATTTCAAAAAGCTTCTTCTGCTCTTTTCCATTATTTCTTCTCCTTCGGCGCTATATGGCAATCCCAGCAGTAAGGGTCTACCGAAGCATAGTTGTGACATTTATCACAAAATTCAACCTTGTCAGAGTGACACCCCATACACGACTCTTCCCCACTGGAAAGACTCATGTTATACTCCTTGCCGCTACTGCTCAAATAAACTCTATCGGCATTTCGCACAACGACATCTCTCCATACATCAAGAACCTGCATATGTTCTGATTTCATGAATTCTTTCGGTTCAACACACACTTTTGCAGCTTTTGCCTTTTCGCTCAGTTTAGGTTCGGGCACAGGAACCGCCTTTCCCATATTATACCAAAAAGGAAATGTAGCGATCGCAGCAAAAATGATTAAACCGGCAACGATCTTATTTTTGTCATTCATCCGCTCCATCCTCCATTCATCAAAATCGGCATTCAATTACCGGCCCGAAAAAGAAGGGCGTGTATAAAATTCATCAGTACCAACTTTTTCTTTATCCAGAATATCTTCTCCGCGCAAATCAACGGTTTTTTCTTTTTCTCCAGGTATGATCAAAGCATTGGCTACCATCTCGTGAAGACCTGTAACATCAACTTCCGGCACCCAATACTCCATAAGCGGAGGAAAGACCGCTCTGTCAATTGCACATATACAAGCCATCATATTTACACCATGTTTGTCATGAACATATTTTACGGCATTAGCCCTCGGCAATCCACCAGCCAAACGCAATTCCATATCTTCACTTGCATTCAGGCCGGATCCACTGCCACAGCAGAAGGTCTGCTCCCTGATGCAGTTTCTTGGCATTTCATAAAAATTATTGCATACATTTTTAATAACATACCTGGGCTCATCGAGCATTCCCATACCCCTGGCAGGATTACATGAGTCATGAAAGGTGACCTTTAAATGATCGTTCCGCGCAGGATCAAGATCAAGCTTGCCGTGTTTTATAAGGTCGGCTGTAAACTCGACAATATGCACCATCTTGGTCGATTTTGCATTCTCGAATTTGGTGCCGGTTATAGGATTAACCGGTTCTTCCAGAAAATCAGCCGGACCGTTCATGGTACCCATATATTGATTTATGACCCGCCACATATGTCCGCACTCACCTCCAAGTATCCATTTTACCCCCAGTCTTTTGGCTTCGGCATACATCTTTGCGTTAAGACGTTTCATTACTTCATTACTGGTAAAAAGACCGAAGTTTCCACCCTCTGAGGCATATGTACTCCATGTAATATTAAGTCCATATTTGACCTTTAAGTAATGAAGTAATATCATATATCCCATGCAGGTATAAGTACCCGGGTCACCAAACACATCGCCCGACGGGGTAATAAAAAGGATGTCAGCGCCTTTCTTGTTGAACTGAGGCTCAACTAAAACTCCTGTTACTTCCTCTATTTCATCGACAAAGAAATCAAGCATGTCTTTAAATGCATGGGGCTGGATTCCCATATGATTTCCAGTCTTGTAACAATTGGAAACAGGGGTCGCAATCCAGTCAATGTTAAGACCTAAAAGATTGAGCAATTCCCTGCCCATCATGGTGATTTCCGCCGTATCAATGCCGTAAGGACAAAACACCGAACAACGCCGGCATTCGGTACACTGAAACATGTAGTACCACCACTCTTTCAAGACATCCAGAGTAAGCTCTCTTGCCCCGCCAAGTTTTCCGAGTATCTTTCCGACTTTTGTAAAGTCATTTCTATACACCGAACGAAGAAGCTCAGCCCGAACAACAGGCATGTTTTTTGGATCTCCTGTTCCGATAAAGAAATGACATTTGTCGGAACAGGCCCCGCAACGCACACAAATATCCATGAAAACCTTGAAAGACCTGAATCTCTCTAAACGGTCTCTGAACCCTTTATGGATTATCTCTTTCCAGTTTTCAGGAAGTTTCCAGTCTTCATGGAGCGGATTCCACTCTCTTGGAAATGGAAGACCAAGAGTTTCAACGCTTGCCGGTTTAGCAGCGTAGCAAAACATCCCCTCTCTAATAACGGTAGGAGTGTCCATCCATTCTGCTCCGGATGTTTTATCATGTTTTATCTTTGAAAAATATTCATCTGATTTTGGAAGTTTTGACATTACAACTCCTTTTCCACTGGCAGTCCAGCTTCTATCATTCTTTCCCTGAAGTCATCTTCATACTCCTGATACGTATGAACCTTAACAGGAGGATTCCACGGATTGATATGCCTGTAAGCGCGAGTATTGTTCGGCAGGTTTCTCGTAGGACTCAGAAATACCCCCCCCAAGTGCATAAGCTTGCTGAAAGGAAAATACGCCAAGAGAACACTGACAAGAAAGACGTGGACATAAAAAATGCCTCCAATACCTTCCGGAATGGTGGGATGGAAAGTTGCAAGTCCCATCGTCAGTTCTTTAGCCCCTACAATATCCACCTTTGCAAAATAGCGCATAAGTATTCCAGATAAAGCCACGCTGATAATAAGAAAAAGAGGAAAAAAATCTGCGGCAAGTGAGATATACCTGACTTGCGGAATATAGACCCTTCTAAGAAACAAAAAAACTGCAGCGACCAGAAGAACTGCGCCGGACAAGAAAAGCCCTGGCAAACCAACCTGTACAAACCCGTCAATCTTTTCCAAAAACTGCAGACTGGCTGGAACAGGTTCAAGAAAAAACCGCAGATGTCTTATCAGCACGACAAGAAATGACCAGTGAAACGCCAGCGAAAAGAGCCACAACCACTTTTCCCACCTGTAAGAGATTTTGCCCCCTTCGCTTAACTCACATTTAGTATTTCTGAATAATGAGCGAAAGAACAATATCTCCAGAAACATTCGAATAACAACCCCAACAGCAGTAAATGGATTATCCACCTTGTCGTGTTTGATCCAGGGAAGTGATTTCTGTTGACCGCATGTAGTGGGAATACGAAATGGAACCGGTGAACGCGACCACTCCATAACACGGTAAATAAACCCTCCAACAAAGGTGATAATGGCAAGATAAGGTATTACAACCCCGAAAAAAATCTGAAGCCCTGCCGCTTCAACGCCCACATAGGCAAGCAAAACAAGAACAATAACCGCTATGAGGGAATACATGTATTTTGTACTCATTAACATTACCTCGCTCTAAGACTTTAACTTAACTTAAGACTTTAACCTATGAGAGACTCGACCTGTTTGCCGGAATCTCGGTTATCAAGCCCGCTCTTTCAAATGCGCTGAAAGTTCTCTTTCTTTCCTCATTCGCCTTGATACTATAGACTTTTTCCCTACACTCCATAAATATGTCAAAGGCGATCAAACCCAAGCCATCAATCTTTGATTCAAATAACAGCAGATCATCTGCAACCTGTTTTTCTCTGATCTCTTTTTTTAAATTTTCTCTAATAATTTCTTTTAGTGAAAAAACAAAGGCGATAGCTTGTGAAGAAGAAAAAGTTGGCTGTACAGCTCTGACTCTAATAATAGGAAACAGAAAAGATCTTGTAGTTTCATAATTCATTTTGCTTATGAGTTCGTCAAAAAGAGGCCCCAAATTCTGTGAAATGCAGTTTCCTACAGGATTGGCAAAAGCATCTTTCCGACTCTTTAGAAATTGAGAAGTGTCAGGTTGATAAGTCTCAACCACCAGATCAAACCATTTTTTTACAATGGTGGTTTTTTTTTGTTCTAGTAGATTTACCAGCTGTATACTCATTTCTTAACCTCTAATAATTATTAATAATAATAAAGATCCTGAACTGTTTCAAAGCACACACAGCGCCTGAAACCGACTCTAAAAATTTAACCGACTCTAAAAATTTAATCGGGTTTAAAAAACTTGTAATATCCGATGTCAAAATTTTCAATTTATAACAATCGAACTTTTTTAAGAAGAATTCTATAAACAAATTGCAAATTTATGTCAAGCAGAAAAGGAAAAACATCAAAAAAAATATCCCGAACCATTCAATAATTACAAAAAAAAGAAAGAGCCGCTTGACTTATTTGTTCTCAAAAAGTATTAATGAAAAAATATTATAGAAACATCAAATTCAGGGACTCGGAAAAAAAAGTAAGTAAGCGTTCACAGGCACTGCATATGCACGTTTTCTTAGGCAACCAACATAGCAAAACTATAACATCTACAGCACCTGTAAAAGCTTACATGTTGGGAAGCAGCCTTGTTTGCTACCAGTTCTCCCGTGAACGGTTACAAAAATAAATTGTTCAAATTAGCGCACATCATGCGGACATAAAAGTGTCTATTTGCCGTGATCTCTAAACGAATAAAACAACTACAAATATCTCGCATACATCACAGATGTGTAGAGTCATCCCGAAAAAAGGAGATTGAAGAATGAAAAAAAAGGGTTATGTTAATATTTTAAGCTTTATGGTATTGTTAATTTTCTTTGGCATCTGTTTTCTTTCAATTATTCAAACGGCTTCGACTGAAGAAATTGTACCAGAGTCAATGGTTAAAGCGGAGCCGGTTTCGATTGAGAAAGCTGAATCGAAACCGATGGTTAAAACGGAACCTGAACACGGCGTTCTTTACCCCGCATGGGCTGGTTATAAAGTTAAGCAGGAACCTGTAGTAAAAGTTAAACCGAAACCAACATCAGCGCTTGCATCAACAGTTAAAGTTAAACCGGTCGATTTTAACATGGTTCCATTGGAAGATCAGGACTGCACAAAATGTCATCCATCTGCTGTCAAAGACATCAATGAACGTGGCGGATTGCACCAGTCGATTGGTTGCAGTGAATGCCATCTGGAACATCCACCACTTGGAAGCGATACTATTCCGTCATGTGAAATATGTCATGACCCTGAAGAGTCAAAGCATTATAACATAAAAAATTGCAGTGCTTGTCATTATCCGCATTATCCCACTGAAATGGATTTTGGTGAGGTTGATGCATCCGCCTGTCTTTCATGCCACATGGCTCAAGGTAAAGAAATGGAAGCTCAGCCGAGCGAACATGCCGGTTTAAATTGTACTGAATGTCATCCGGCTCATCGTGAGTGGGCAAAATGTGCAGATTGCCATACCCCCCATGCTGAGGAAATGACACATGCGGACTGTCTTGCCTGTCACAAGCCGCATAGTCCCAAAGAAGTCAATTATGCAGATGGTGTTCCCAATAATTACTGCGCCAGTTGTCATGAAGATGTGGGCAATGCCCTTACATCAAGTAAAAAAGCTCATTCTGAAATGGGTTGTATAGAATGTCATGAAAGCGAGCATATGGCGGTTACGCAATGTGATGGGTGTCATAATGCCGATATACATGGCGTCTCCATGCATGAACGATATCCGTTATGCCTCGACTGTCATAGCAATCCTCATGCATTGGCAGAGTAGTTAAGGGCTTGCACAAAAATAAGTTTATATTTTAAGCGCCGATGCATCACGTCCGGCTATCGGAATATCTTGGCATATCTGCGCTTTAGCGCCTTGTGGGACGGGTGTCTCAATCATAAACTCATCAATTGTAATTTGGGGCAGATGCGACTTTGGTCATCCATTTTCGACTAAAGTCGCTCCTGTCCAAACGTACTAAATTGTACATGTATGCCTTGCTCGAAGTCCTTCCTTAGAAATAGCGCCTGAATGAAAACCGGAAAATTTTTTCAAGTTAAATTTTTTTCAAGTTTCTATGGAAGGCGCTAATTTTACCCGCCCATGCATGATTATCCGAACCTGTGGGGCAAGCGGGAATGCGTGGAGTATTTTGAAGATTAAAATTTAAGCCTGACGCAGAAATTGAGAAAATCAGCAGTTTTCGTTCCGGCACAAAATAGTTAGAATATAGAGTGGAGGCACAGATGAGAAAAAAGGTGTTTTTCAGTATTATTGGTTGCTTATTGATGTTTCTCTTTAATACTTTATCTTTGGCTGAGAACAATTTTCCTGAATTAGCCGAAGAAGACTGCATTAAGTGTCATCCAGGCAATATACAGGAAATTAATGAGCGAGGAGCATCACACAAAACAGAAGTCAGTTGTACTGATTGTCACGAAGAACACCCGCCTCAAGGGAAAAATATCATTCCGACATGCGGCGCATGTCATCCACCTGATACAAATCCCCATTTTGCTGTAAATGATTGCAAAAAGTGCCATCATCCCCATTACCCCAAAGAAATGGATATAAGCAAAATTGATAATGTAAAACCGGCCTGTGTCTCATGTCATCCAGCCGAAGGACAGGAGAACCATACCTATCCAAGTGCGCATTCCGAATTGGATTGCAAAAAGTGCCATTTAAAACATACCGAATCTACCGGATGCTTAGAGTGTCATAATTCTCATTCACCTGAAATGAAGTATAAGGATTGTTTTCTTTGCCATAAACCTCATCGTCCCGCAGCAATCAAATATGATGGCACAGTTCCCTCATCTTTATGTGCCGGTTGTCACAACGAAACCGTGGAAACGGTTGACAAGCGTGGAGGACCGCATAAACCGGTTACATGTATTGAATGCCATCTTGAGCACCCTCCTGCAGAAAACAATGTTATTCCAGAATGTTCTATGTGTCACGCGCCATCAGATAAACTACACTATAAAGTAGAAAATTGTGTGTCTTGTCACCATCCTCATTACCCTACGGAAATAGATCTGAGCAAGGCCGATAAAGTTAAGGCGGCATGTGTATCCTGCCATCCGTCCCAAGATGAGGAAATGAATGAGCATCCGAGTAAACATGCCGGCCTGGAATGTAATGAATGTCATGCAAAGCATGGCGAATCTGCATCATGTATTGAATGCCATGATCCTCATACAGAAGAAACGGCTTTTCATGATTGCTTACAGTGTCATAAGCCTCATGCACCGCTGGAAGTAATCTATGGAAAAGATATCAGCTCGTATTTCTGTTTAAGCTGCCATGAAAATGTGGGAAAAAAAATGTCAGCAGTAAATCATACAAAACATCATGAATTAGGATGTGTATATTGTCATAAAAACAAACATAAAAGTTTGCTTGACTGCAAAATATGCCACGGGGAACCGCACAAATATGGTATTCACACAAAATTTCCTGATTGCAACAAATGTCATCAGGGTCCTCATGCATTAATGAAATAGGTAAGCGTTCACAGGCACTGCATATGCACGTTTTCAGGGCAACCAACATAGCAAAACTATAGTTGATTACCCTGAAAACGCACATCTACAGCACCTGTAAAAGCTTACATGCTGGGAAGTAGCCTTGTATGCTACCGG
>JAUWOS010000141.1 GCA_030611985.1 Desulfobacterales bacterium
GAGGGCGGAATTTATCAGCAAGTTTGCGGAATTCGCAGAGAGCATGGACATCATATTGCCGCGCCCCGAGGCCCTGCCCTATATCTACGACATGAAGCTTCTCGGATTTATTAATAAAACCGCGGCTAATCGATATCGAGATTCACAACTTAACATCGCAGGGGTGGGAAATAAACTAAAACAGTTGATTGATGAGCACATTATTGCACAGGGCGTTAATCCAAAAGTCCCGCCCATATCTATTTTGGATAAAAACTTTGAAAAGGAAGTAGGAGCGATCAAATCGAAAAAGTCACAGGCCCTGGAAATGGAACACGCCATTAGATTTCATATTGAAAAACACCTTAACGAAGACCCTGCTTTTTATAAAAAGCTCAGCGAAAGATTGAAGGATATCCTCGATGCCTTTCATGAAAACTGGGAAGCCCTGATAGAAGAACTTGAGAAATACATTCATGAGGTAAAAAGAGGCCGGGAAGAAGATCAAACAGGCTTAGATCCAAAGAGACAGGTGCCGTTTCTGGGAATCCTGATTGATGAATACGGAAAAAAACCGGAAGAACGGAAAATGAAAGATTTCTGTGAAGCAGTTGTTGATATTGTGGATCATATCCGGCAGGAGATTGGTATTGTTGATTTTTGGCGAAACAGGTATGCGCAGAACATATTGAGAACGTGGATTATCAATGAAGTGGATGATTGCAATCTTGTTCCTTTTGAGAAACAGGAGAAGCTTGCGGATCGTTTTATGGAACTGTCAAAAACGCTTCATTTGAGGCTGATCAGATCATGATGACAACAATGAAAATGAACGGTCTTGAATATAGATTGAAGAGATCTAACCGGAAATCTATGGGGATTTCTATAGAGAGAGATGGGGCCGTTATCGTGAAGGTTCCTCATCAAGCAGAACTGAATAACATCGAGAAGTTTATTTATGAAAAGAAAATCTGGATTCACCAAAAACTGGCAAAAAAGAAGGTCCTGAACAGGGAGAAACCAAATAGAGAGTTCGTTAATGGCCAAGGGTTCTTATATCTTGGCAAGAGTTACCGGCTCAAATTTTTTGATAATGCTGGAATTAAGTCTGGGAAACTGCCGAAAGCAGCGCCGCTTCGCTTGTGGCGCGGCTATTTTGAACTCGCAGAAAGCGAAAGGGCTATTGCGCGCGAGCGCTTTATATCCTGGTACAAAAAACAGATTAATAAGCAGCTTAAAGCCCGCATGTCACGGTATGATAAAAGGATCGGAGTAACGGTAAAAGATATCAGGATATTGGACCTTGGCCACCGCTGGGCATCGTGTGGGCGAAACGGTATTATCAATTTCAACTGGCGTACAATTATGGCACCCATATGGGTCTTTGATTATATTCTGGTTCATGAAATGGTTCATCTTATTGAGCATACTCATTCGGACAGGTTTTGGCATCTGGTAGCCCGCGTGATGCCGGACTATAAAGAACATGCAAGCTGGCTCAATGAAAACGGAGCGGATTTGGATTTGTAACCAACCGAAAAACTCAAACAAGTCCGCGACCTCTTGCCGCTGTGGCTTATGATATGAATGGAGAAATTGCGGTATGAGTGATGAAAAAAAGATCGTCATCATTGCCGGCCCCAACGGTGCTGGAAAAACTACCTTTGCAATTGAATTTCTGCCGAACGAGGCAGGCTGCCCTGCGTTTGTCAACGCTGACCTGATTGCTGCGGGCATTGCTCCTTTTCAACCCGAAAAGTCAGCGATCAGGGCAGGCAAGTTGATGCTGGAGGAAATCAAGGCTCATGTTCTAAAAGGCGAGAGTTTTGCTTTCGAAACTACGTTGAGCGGTCGGGGTTATGGCCGCATGATCCCTGAATGGCAGGCAATCGGCTACAGGGTCAAGCTGATATTCTTAAGCCTTCCCAACGTAGAAATGGCGATCGAACGCGTGGCCACGCGGGTAGTGCAGGGCGGTCACGATGTGCCGAAAGCGATCATCAAAAGGAGATTTGAGGCCGGCATACACAATTTTAATAAAATCTACAAAAGTCTGGTTGATGCGTGGACACTTTATGATAATTCAGGGGAAGCGCCTGACATGCTTGAACAAGGAGGCAATACATGACTGAAGAAAAACAACAAGTAACAGACGCTGATCTGGAAAAAGTGGAAGTTGCATTGCGCCGGGCAGCGCTTCGAGCACGGGAAGTCGCCCGTCAGACAGGCACGCCTCTGGTAGTTTACAAAAATGGACGAATAGTCAAAGAGCTGGTTGAACAGAAGAGTAAATGAGCATTGTTAATGAAGCCGCAAATATCGTTCCTGGCTCTATGCAAACTGTTTTACAAACAATCTATGAATTTCTCTGCGAAGAACTTCGCCGGTATTTTATCGTTAATCTGCCTGCCGGGCTGTTGACGAACACATAGGTTTGCCCCTGCATGCGATGATTCAATGGTTTAAAACGATGACCACCAATGAATATATTCGGGGTGTAAAAAATAATGATTGGTGCGCCAGGCAAAGCTTGGTGCTTCTTGCAGGGTGAAAGTCTCTGTCAGGTAAGGGCTGACCAACCACCCGTACCGAGTGTTGCGTGATTGGGGATGAATATAACTTTGTGAATGTACAGGAAAAAATGGCTGCTTAATACGGTATGTTTCATTTTGGTTACACTCTTATCAAAGACTTTCTTGGATTAAAAGATACTTTTAGCGAAAAAGACCTTGAGTCCGTCTATCCTGCGGAACAGGATAAGTGTTTCTTTGCTTTGAGTATTCGTATTCAGCGCTTATAGTATATATTTAACATCTTAAATTCATTCGTAATTATTAAAAGTTTCATATAAAGGGCAAAGAAGATGAATGTAGCAATACTCATAACGCACATGGATGTTTCTGCAAGAGAGAGAGGTGGACTTTGAGGAGTGCAATAAGGGTAATGAGAACGTTTTTTTCTGTATTGGTACTTTTGTCGGTCAGTGTTTCTCTTTTTGCTGAAGAAAACAATGAGACATTGAGAGTGAACGATCTTTTTCAGATAAGCTTAGATGAACTGATGAATGTAGAAGTTGTTTCCGCTACAGGGACGAAGCAAAATATAAAAGACGCGCCGTCCATCATGACGGTAGTTACTGCTAAACAGATAAGGGAACGAGGGTATCAGTCGATTGCGGAAGCCATCAGGACCGTGCCGGGTTTGTCCTTATGGGTTGACAACCTTATTTCGAGCATCAGCATACGTGGATCAAACAGCCTTCAGGGATGGAGCCAAAACCTTAAGATCATGATCGACGGACAGCCGGTCTCATTCAGGGTAGCAAACTGGAATTTCATTGATGAGGAAATGATTCCGATTCAATGTGTAAAGAGGATTGAGATTATCAAGGGCCCGGCCTCTGTTTTATACGGTGCGAATGCTTATCTTGGTGCTATAAACATTATTACCTTTGACGGGGCGGAATTTGATTCCTTTGAATTCACAGCGGTCGGTGGAAGCCTGGATACGTATGGAGGATCTATTGTAGCCGGAAAAAAGATAAACGGCATTGATTTTATGGCAGCTTTCTCGGCTAAACATTCAGACAGATCAGGGTTATCACTCCCCGGACCGGTTCCGACAGAATATAAAAACAGAGAAAGTGACAACGATCTTTCAATGCCCAAAAGTTTCTACGGCAAGATATCATATAAAGGCCTTACGATCTCTTCCAATTATCAACAGATGAACCGTTATGGCGAATTCACTGATTGGAGTACCCTGACACACGATAATCTGATCTATGTTGACAATTGGTTTGCTAAAGCGGAATATAAAAAATCTCTATTGGATGACAGGCTGGAAAGTAGTGCGTCGGTGGCATATGGTGAAGGAAAGCCGAACAAAAAGGAAGAGCTGAGTTATGATCAAAACCGTTACATAAGGAGAGATGTCGGGGTAAGCTTTATTGATCTTGCTCTTAAATCCTCTTATAAGTTCAATGAGAAGAATTCCCTGAGTCTTGGAATAGATTATACAACAGAAGACCAACAGTTACAAAATAATTATCTAATAAACAGAGAAACCGGGGAGAAGACCCTTGTGGGTGCGTCACACCCCCAACCAAAAAAGAATTTCAACAATCTTGGGATGTTTACTCAGGCCGTTTATTACCTGACTCCTGAGATAGGCCTGACAGGTGGACTGCGATTTGATTTTCATAATCGTTATGACAACAGTACGTCTTGCAAAATAGGGATAACCAACCATATTTCGGACAAGTTATATTTAAAAGTCCTCTACGGGACATCTTTTAAACCCCCTACCCAGAGACAATTGTTTGACCCTGACAGTGGACGAGAGGGTGATACCAAGGGAAATGAAGATTTATCCCCTCAGTATGCTCGTACCTTTGAAACTCTGTTGGGCTTCAAATTGAGTGAAAATCTTCAGGGCAAACTCGGGGGATTTTACACCCGAATCAAGGACGGAATAGAACTATATGGTACTACCTATTATAACAGGGCAGACCTGACATCGTTTGGTTTCGAAGGAGAATTAAACGCACAGGTTGGTTCGGATTTGAGCGGATACATAAATTTTTCTTATCAAAACAGCAAGTATGATGAAACCAGCGAAGATACGACACTTGTGCCCCAACTAACAGCGAATATGGGGTTGAATTATGTTTTTATGAAACATCTAAATATTAATCTTGAGAACATTTTTGTCGGCAGACGCATTTCTCCAAAGAAAAGATTGGCCAGTGACTACAGTGACCCAAGCTATAAAGTTGACGAGAATTATAAAGTCCCTTCCTATTTACTCGTGAATCTGACGCTTTCCACAAAACAGATTAAGATATTTGAGAAAGAAACCTTTTTCAGCGTAAGTGTTCGTGACCTGTTCAATGAAAAATATGTGGACCCGGGGCCACCTGATGATGATTGTGGTTATGATATTCCGCATCACGGAAGAACATTTTTGATAACGATTTCGCAAAATTTTTAGATGAAAATTATAAAACATAATATTTGCAGTGCGGTCAGGAAATGTTGCAGGATACCCGCGTTTTCACAATGCCTCCGTGTAATCAGGAATATCTGTCTTGTTATTGCTATTTTCCACCTGTCTCTCCCATCCGGCACATTTGCTCAAAATATAGATGCATATACTGTGAAAGCGGTTTTTCTTGAGCGATTCACGCGGTTTGTTGAATGGCCGCCCGAAGCGGCAATCGATGATAAACTACAGCCTTTTATTATTGCTGTTATCGGCAAAAACCCATTTGGCACGAAGCTTGATACAATCTATTCAACCCGGAAAATCCGGGATAAGAAAGTGAAAATCATCTACATCTCCAATGTGAATGAGATTGTGGGCTGCCATCTCTTATTTGTCTCGAAATCAGAAAAAAATGAACTTCACAAAATTATATCGTTTACACGAGACAAACCTATACTCACCATCGGTGACGCAAAAGGTTTTGCGGAAAACGGGGGCCTCATGAATTTCTACACCCTTGATAATCTAATCCGATTTGAGGTTAATGAAAAGGCGGTCCGAGAATCGGGACTATCTATGAGTTATCTTTTGCTGAAAACAGCAAGAATCGTGAAACCGGGCGAGGTATCTCAATGAGAATTCTGCAAAATCTATCCATTAGAACCAAACTGATCGGCATTATGCTTTTTGTGTTATTGGCGGGTATGGTACCGGGATTCAGCTTCATTATCTTAAATGATATTAAGGAGTTGAAGGAAGATATGGCGCTCAACTTAACTATGAGCGCCAGGCTGACAGGCGAATACTGTGTGACACCCCTGGTTTTTGAAGATAAAGGTGGCGCAGAAAAGATTCTAAGAAAGCTTCATGCCATACCTAATATTGTGAGTGGCTGTATTCATGATAACAGAGGAGTTGCATTTGCTACATATAAAAGATCAGACAGCGCCAACATTCCGAATTTGCCGCACCCGCAACCACTTCAAGAGATTTCAAAGGGATTTAAAGATGGCTATTTACATGTGGTAGAACCAATAATCTATAATGACCAGGAATATGGAACAATTTACTTACGCGCCTCCACCAGTCTGCTAGATGATAAGATCAATAAGCATTTGTTTACAATGCTGTCACTGATGGCCGGGATGATTCTTTTTTCCTGTTTTCTCGCTATCAGGCTTCAGAAAATATTGTCCGACCCGATTCTGAAGCTGGCCGACGTCACAAAGAAGATCTCGCGCAATGGAGAATATTCAATTCGTCTCGAAAAGACCGGATCCGATGAAATCAGTGTTCTGTACGATGGTTTTAATGAAATGCTGGACCAGATTCATATCCGGGAAAAAGAGAGAGACAAAGCAGAGGAAGGGCTGAGGGAAAGTACGGATACGCTAAAACAAGCCAATAAGCAGATCAAGGAGGCGAACCGCCGGCTAAAACATGCCGTGGAACATGCCAATCAATTAGCCATTTCCGCCCACGACGCCAACCAGGCCAAAAGCGAGTTTCTCGCCAACATGAGCCACGAGATCCGGACACCCATGAACGGGGTGATCGGCATGACCGGGCTCTTGTTGGACACTGAGTTGACCGCGGAACAGCGAGAGTATGCTGAAATCATTAGCAACA
>JAUWOS010000038.1 GCA_030611985.1 Desulfobacterales bacterium
TCTATAGTTGATTGCCCTGAAAACGCACATCTACAGCGCCTGTAAAAGCTTACATGTTGGGAAGTAGCCTTGTTGTGCTACCGATTCTCCCGTGAACGGTTACAATATCTGAAATTGATTCGTTGATTCGTTGTAATCTACGACAGATAGGATTAGAAAATGGATAAAAAGGTAAGAGCGTATGCGGTAATCAGCGGCAGAGTTCAAGGCGTTTTTTTTAGAATGGAGACAAAACATGCAGCAGAAAGTTTTGGTGTTTTCGGGTGGGTGAAAAACCAGAACGATGGAACCGTTGAAGCTGTATTTGAGGGCGATAAAAGAAGTGTCGGTTCAATCATTAAGTGGTGCAAGGAGGGTCCGCCACTTGCAAAAGTAAAAAAAATCGACGTAAAATGGAAAGGTTATAAAGGTGAATTCAAGAAGTTTGAGATTATCCGAAATTCCGAAATTCTGTAATTTGAATAGCGCCAAGGCGAGTGCAAAAGTTGAAGGAATAGCGAGCTATTTCATTGGACTCGGAAAAAATAGATTGTTCAATATAGCGCTTAAAAAACATGGACGAAATAACTTTCGCAAGCAGGCAGGCATATAGATTTGGGTCAAAGGTGGCCTGAAGCTGTGATGTATGATTGGGAAAGTTATTTCGTCCACGTTCCTAAGTTCATTTTCTTATACAGATTCTTTGAGTTTTTTGCCGGCTCTGAATTTTACCACATTGCATGCTTTAATTTTAATAGGATCGCCCGTTTGAGGGTTGCGTCCTTTTCGAGCTTTTCGACGGACTTTTGAAAAAGTGCCAAACCCGACCAAAGTAACCTTGCCGTCCTTTTTCTTCAGCGCCTTTGTTACACCATCCATGAAAGAAATTAATGCGGCTGAAGCCGCAATTTTTGAAATACCGGCATCTTCTGCAATTTTTGTTATCAATTCTGCTTTTGTCATAATACGTTATTCTCCATATTTTACTTTCGGTTAATATTAACAAACTCCCTATTTTCATAGCTCCATACAGCAGCTTATTTTTGATGTCAACATAATTAAACATCCGACAGCGCTTTTTTTTTGAAACAAGAACAAAACAGCGATGATCTCTAAGAAACTTTGGCTTATCAATTTATCAATTAGCACGTCAAAGGCGCACCACCAATTTTCAATCTTCAATAGTCAGTTTTCACTTTTAATGCTAAGCTATTAAAATTATAGCATAACAATTCATTTGGGAAACTTTTATTATTTAAGTAAGGTATTGAGATTTTATTATTGATTTATCCCCATCTCTTTCATTAATTTCTTCATATCTTCCCAGACATCGCGTTTTTTGATAGGATTACGGAGAAGATATGCTGGATGATATGTCGGTAGAACCTTTATTCCCATGTAATCATGAAAACGGCCTCTGAGTTTTGAGATGGGTATTTTTGTGTTAAGAAGTGTCTGGGCCGCAAAAGTTCCGAGCGCACATATAAAATTCGGTTTTATAGCCTTGATTTGACGCTTCAAAAAAGGCAAACAGGCATTTATTTCATCAGGCAAAGGATTTCTGTTTCCCGGGGGGCGGCACTTTATAATATTGCAAATATAGACCTGTTCACGGGTAAGCTTCATCGCCTCAATTATTTTAGTAAGAAGTTTTCCTGCAGCGCCAACAAATGGTTCTCCTCTTTTATCCTCCTCAGATCCAGGTCCTTCGCCTGCAAATACAAGCCTTGCCATAGAGTTTCCTGCTCCAAAGACAATATTATTGCGGTCGTTAGAAAGCTTGCAGCGCCGGCAATCGCCAAGATCAATGCGGATTTTCTCCAGTGTTTCAGGCGAAGAGGTCTTTTTGTTTCCCCAGTTCTTAACTATTTCAAGACTTTTCTTTGAGCAGTCAAAACCACGGCACCCTGTTTCATCCAAAAATTGAAGAGTGTTTTTTACATCATTAATTGCAACAGCAAAATCCTTGCGATTAGTCATTGGTTTATGTTTTTATCCTCAGTTTTTTATAGGTTAGGAATGTGGATGAAGGGCGCAAATTTGATCCAGAAGGATATGCGCAACAGCATCCTTTTTCATTGCGGGAAGAGGTTTTTTTGTCCCGTCTTTATAAAAGAGCGTAACCTCATTGATATCTGACCCAAAACCGGAAGAGGGAGAACCCACAAGATTTCCTGCAACAATATCAAGATTCTTTTCTTTAAGTTTCTTGTTTGCGTTTTCTTCAAGATCTTCTGTTTCCGCAGCAAAACCTACAAGTATCCGGTCTTTTTTTTTCCTGCCGAGTTCTTTCAGGATATCCTGATTTTTTTGCAAAAATAAAGTTATTTTATCTTTTTTCTTCTTGATTTTCTGCTTTGCAGGATCAAGCGGTCTGTAATCAGAAACTGCTGCTGTTTTTATGATAATATGTGAATTTTCCAGATTTTCAAATACGGCAACTGCCATCTCCTGTGCCGTTTGAATTTTGATTATTGTAATATTTAACGGATCCGGAAGTGTTGTGGGACCTGCGATCAGGATGACATTAGCCCCTCTGTGTTCCGCAGCCCTTGCAACAGCATAGCCCATTTTGCCTGAAGAAGGATTACTTATAAACCTTACAGGATCAATGTGCTCGCGTGTAGGACCGGCAGTTACAAGCAGATTTTTACCTTTCAGGTCTTTTGGTGTAAGATAGCATAAAAGTCTGTCCAGTATATCTTCCGGTTCAGGAAGACGTCCATACCCTTTAGCGCCGCACGCAAGCTCACCGGATGCCGGCGCTACCACATAATATCCATCAGCTTTGAGCCTTTCAAGATTCCTTTGAACTGCTCTGTTTTCAAACATATGAGTATTCATGGAAGGACAGAGTATCGCAAGGGATGTAGCGGCAAGCATAAACGTACTCAGAGCATCATCACCTATCCCGTTTGCAAGCTTGCCGATAATATTAGCTGTTGCAGGAGCAACGATCACAGCATCTGCTTTTTCTGCCCAGTCAATGTGCCTGATAGAAACGCTGCCGTCTTTTTCAAAAAGGTTTGTGCATACAGGCTGACCTGATAATGCCTCAAAAGTAAGCGGTCCAACAAACAATTGCGCACTTTGAGTCATTATAACCTTAACATTTGCGCCCTGCTTTTTAAGAAGCCTTAAAAGTTTTACACTCTTATAAGCTGCAATACCACCACATACACCGAGTACGATATTTTTATCCTTAACGCTTGTTTGCATGTTAATTCATGTACCTGTAAAAATGTCGGTAAGCGTTCACAGGCACTGCATATGCACGTTTTCAGGGCAACCAACATAGCAACACTATAGTTGATTGCCCTGAAAACGCACATCTACAGCACCTGTAAAAGCTTACATGCTGGGAAGTAGCCTTGTTGTACTACCGGTTCTCCCGTGAACGGTTACAAATGTCGGTTACAAAATGTCTTTCTATAGGTAGTTGCGAATTCAGGAATTTAAGGTATTCTGCTGATTTCAATCCCTAAATCCTTCAATTCCTAAATCCTTCAATTCCTAAATTCCTAAATCCTTCAATTCCTAAATCCCTAAATCCCTTATAATCGGAGCAACCCATATCTCAACATGTGTATTAAAGTCTTTGTCGGTAACGTTTATCAAACACCATCTATTTTCTTTTTGAAACAGCATGATCGTACGCGGAGACTTAAATGAACTCATAGTCCTCCAATTATCCTTTGCCATATTGGTTTCAAAAAAAGTTGCCAGAGAATTTATCTCAATTCTACCCTTTAAAACAAGGACACCTGCCGAGAAATCGAGAGTCCGGTACACAAATGATGCTTTTTTATCTACTTTCAATTCACCTGGAATAAGAACATCTTCAAAATCATAATATAAAGGAGAATGTCCTTTATCCTTTTGCTTTGTTATTTGGGATGCAGTATCGGTTTTCTTTACTTTTGATCCGATACACCCTGCAATTAAGAAAAAAGTGGCTAAAATTCCAACAAATGCCAGGGCTTTTCTTTGCTGTCTCATTCTTGTCATGATCTTACCTCCTTATAAACGTGAATAATTTTAAAAGATTAGGAATGTGGACGAAATAACTTCCACAAATAGACGCATAGATTTAGGTGTTGTTCAATTTTCCGATATAGGATATATTCCCTTTTCATGAAAAAACATTGGCAACTCTTACAACCTGATATTAAGTCAGTCGAAAAAATCTGCAAAACTCTAAAATGCAGCCCTGTTACAGCAAGTATTCTTGTAAATCGTAAAATTGTTTCCGAAGAAGATGTTCTCTGCTTTCTTAATTCATCGCTTAACAACATACGTTCGCCGTTTTCCCTGAAGGACGTGGATATTGCTGTCAATCGTATCTTCAGCGCTATAACAAATAATGAAAAAATTTTAATCTTTGGCGATTATGATGTTGATGGAATCACTGCGACAACACTTCTTTTTGAATTTTTCCAATATATCGAAGCAGATATATCATACTATATTCCTCACAGAATAAAAGAAGGATATGGTTTGCAAACCAGTCACATAACGGATTATGCATTACCAAACGGAATAAATCTTATAATCACGGCAGACTGTGGGTCAAGCAGTCACAATGCCATAAAAACAGCAAAACAGGCAAAAATAGATGTAATAATAACAGATCACCACAAAATACCGGAAAAACCTCCCCATGCAGTTGCCGTTGTGAATCCAAAACGCTCTGATTGTACCTCCGGCTTTGATGACCTTGCAGGCGTTGGCGTGGCCTTTTATCTCCTGATCTGTCTGCGAAAATACCTGCGTGACAAGAATTTCTGGAATAACAAGCCGGAGCCTAATCTGAAAAGTTTTTGCGATCTTGTAGCCCTTGGAACCGTAGCCGATATTGTTCCGCTTGTCAAAGAAAACCGAATATTGGTAAAAACAGGACTTGAAATAATCAGCTCAACCAACAGGCCTGGCTTAAAGGCGCTGATGGAAGTGTGCAAAACAATCTATCCCGGACGGACTGCAAATGCAGAGGATATTGCCTTCAGGCTGGCGCCTCGATTAAATGCTCCGGGAAGAATAGACCATGCTTCAAGCGCTGTCGAACTTTTAACAACGAAAGATTTTGAAACTGCAAAACAAATAGCCGGATCGCTCAATAGCATGAACATAAAAAGGCAGGGTATCGAAAAAAAGCTGTTAGAGGAAATCTTGCTATATTTAAAAGAAAGTCCGGACCTGCTCAAAAAAAAGACTCTGGTCTTGTCGCATCACGATTGGCACGAAGGGATTCTTGGTATAGTAGCATCCAGAATAGCGAAGAGATTTTTCTGCCCTGTGGTACTTATTTCAACAAAAAATGGTATTGGAAAAGGGTCTGGCAGGAGTATTCCCGGGCTTGATCTTTATAACACGCTTTTGAATTGTTCCGGCGATCTTGAAAGATTTGGCGGTCATTCAATGGCTGCAGGACTGAAAATAAAGACAAAAAATATAAATCAATTTCAACAAAACTTTGAAAACAGTATTCAAAAAACGATCCATCTGATGGAAAATGATCTCATACCGGTAATTCCCATTGATTATAAGCTGGATTTTGACGATATTTCAGATAAATTGATCGACGAATTTGAAGCATTAAATCCATTCGGCGAGGGCAATCGTGAACCTCTTTTTATGGCTGAAAATATCAATATTTTATCTTCAAAAATCGTCGGCAAAAATCACAGACGCATGATTTTAAAACAGTCCGGTTCCGCAAAAGGGAAAGCCTTTAATGCAATTCATTTCAACGTCAATATAAACAAGCCCGTGAAAGAAAATTTTGACAAGCTTGCATTCCGGCTGAGCTGGAACCACTGGAACGGCAGAAAAATAGCGCAAATTATTATTGAAGATATTGCGGATAGCTCCATTAGAAATACGGGAACGAAACTTTTGAATTGACTATCTTTTAAAAATTTAATATATAAATTTTCAAGCGAAAAACATTAATTTTATAATTTCCCATACAACAAGAAACGTAAGAAAATAAATTCATAACCGTTCACGGGGAGAATTGGTAGCAAACAAGGTTGCTTCCCATACCATGGGGGTGTAGCTCAGTTGGGAGAGCGCAGCGTTCGCAACGCTGAGGTCAGGGGTTCGACTCCCCTCATCTCCACCAAAATCTTTTTCCGGAAGTTAAGTAAAACCATGAAGAGAATATCTGAAGTTAATCGTAAAACAAAAGAGACGGAAATCAGTATCAAGCTGAATTTAAGCGGTAAGGGCGAGCATGAAATATCTACAGGGATTCCCTTTTTTGATCACATGCTGACTCTTTTTACTGTTCATGGCTTTTTTGACCTGTTTATAAATGCTGTCGGAGATATTGAAGTTGATTTTCACCATACAATTGAGGACGTCGGGCTTGTATTGGGTGATACCCTTGACAAGGCTCTTGGTGACAGAAATGGTATAAAGCGATACGGCCATGCTGTTACTCCAATGGATGATGCGTTGACCTCTGTTACCATTGATTTGTCAAAACGCCCTTTTTTTGTTTACAATGTTCCACATGCCACTGTTGCTGCGGGAAACTCTTTCACTTGTCTTGCCAAGGAATTTTTCAGAGCATTTGCAATCAGAGGTGGCATGAATCTTCATATTAATGTATTTTACGGCGAAAACGAACACCATATTCTTGAATCAATTTTCAAGGCTGCCGGCAGAGCTTTGGATCAGGCCTGCTTTTTTGATGAACGGATAGCAGGCGTCCAATCTACTAAAGGTACTTTTTAACGAAATAACTTCATCAAGCAGGCATATGGATTTGGATCAAATCTGTGACATAAAACCTCTAAACCTCTGAGCAAATACAACCATGATTATAATACCTGCAGTTGATATAAAACAAGGCAGATGTGTGCGACTCTTTCAGGGACGCATGGATACAGAAACAGTCTTTTCCGATGATCCTGCTGCCATGGCAAAGAGATGGGAAGAAGAAGGCGCTGAAATTATTCACGTGATTGATCTTGATGGCGCCTTTGAAAAGAGTCCTAAAAACCTGAATTCCATCAGAAAAATACTTGAAAATGTAAATGCGCATATACAGGTAGGTGGTGGAATCCGAAATGAAAAAACTGTCAGGATGTTCCTGGATCTTGGAGTAAAAAGAGTCATTATAGGCACAGAAGCAATCAAAAACTCAAAGCTGGTAAAAGATGTTTGCAGAGCATTCCCTGATCAGATAGTTGTGGGCATTGATGCGCGTAACGGGTTGGTTGCAATTGAGGGATGGACCGAAACAACTCAAACCAAAGCTGTAGATCTGGCGAAAGAGTTTGAAGACTGCGGTGTTGCTGCAATAAATTTTACGGATATTCACAGAGACGGCATGCAGACAGGCCCAAACATTATGGAAACCAGACGTCTTGCGGAGGCTGTATCAATACCTGTGGTCGCTTCAGGCGGCGTTTCAACAATAGACGATATAATAAATCTTATGCCTTTGGAAGAGTTTGGCGTTACCGGTATTATAACCGGAAGAGCATTATATGACGGAACCTTGAATCTTAAGGACGCCATTAAAGTTTCCAAAGCAAAACGAGCCGGAATTTATTAGATTAAGTATTAAGTATTAAAAGTTTCCCAAATGACTTAACATTTTGTAATTATTTGAATTAATCACAGAAGGCGTATGGTATTTAAGATTTAAGTTCTATGTTTATGACTCCTTAAAACATTAATATATAAGAGGATAATCTTGAAAAAACTTTGGTTTATCAATTAGCACGCCGAAGGCGTACCACCAATCTTAAATCTTAAATCTTATAATTCTAAGCTATTATAGTATAACAATTTATTTATATTCTTTGCAGAAAATTTCTTAAAATCCGCTTGCCGACAGGCGTCATGATAGATTCCGGATGAAATTGAATCCCTTCCGTAGGGTCTTTTCGATGCCGGATGCCCATAATTTCCCCATCATCTGATTCTGCGCTTATTTCCAGGCATTGAGGAAAATTTTCCCTTGAAACAGCTAGTGAATGATAACGCATAGCCTTAAACGGCTTGCGAATGCCTTGATACAACGTCTTTTCATCTGCGGTTATGGTAGAAACTTTTCCATGCATAATCTGTTTGGCGGAAACCACCTTTCCACCAAAAGCAACTGCAACAGCCTGATGCCCCAGACATACGCCAAGGATGGGGACATGTCCGGAAAAGTGCTTTATTACCGAAAGCGACACACCTGCTGATTCCGGCCGACCCGGTCCCGGTGAAATAACTATCCCCGAAGGATTCCAGGAAATAATCTCCGAAATAGTTGCAGCGTCATTTCGGACAACCCTGACCTGAGAGCCTATCTGCTCTATATACTGCACAAGGTTGTAAGTGAAGGAATCGTAGTTGTCAATCATCAGAATCATCGCTTTTCTCCTTGCAAAAGCTCCAAAGCCTTCTGTATAGCCATTGCTTTATTTACAGTCTCCACACGCTCACGTTCCGGATCGGAATCGGCAACTATCCCGGCTCCCGCTCGAACAGTCAGTTGTCCATTTTCAATACAGGCTGTTCGGATGGTGATAGCCATATCCATATTACCATGAAATGAAATATACCCCACTGCGCCACCGTATGGACCTCTTGGTTCTTTTTCAAGTTCGGCAATAATTTCCATGGCTCTTACTTTAGGCGCTCCGGATAAGGTTCCGGCAGGAAAGGTGGCTGCAAGAAGATCCCATGCATCCAAATCTGATCGCAGATCACAGTTAATATTGGAAACCAGATGCATTACATGAGAATATCGTTCAACTATCATCAGATCGGTTACCTGTACCGTTCCGACCTTTGCCGTCCGCCCCAGATCATTGCGCCCCAAATCTACCAGCATAAGGTGTTCCGCTCGTTCTTTTTCATCACGAAGAAGCTCATCCGCAAGCGCCCTGTCTTCCTGCTCGTTCTTTCCCCTTGGGCGTGTGCCCGCAATAGGGCGAAGAGTGGCAACCCTGTTTTCCAGCCGTACCATAGTTTCAGGCGAAGATCCCACAAGGGCTACATCATCAAGATGCATGAAATAAAGATAAGGTGAAGGGTTGATATATCGCTGGGCGCGGTAAAGCATCCAGAGATCGGGAGGAGGCTCACAGGCAAAGGGCTGAGAAATAACCGTCTGGATGACATCTCCTTTAATGATATATTCTTTCACCTTTTTTACAAAAGACCGATAAGTATCGGCTTTCAACCGAGGTGTCAGCTTGTACTCTGTTTGATCTGCAGAATGATTCTCTTCAGGAAGCGGCCGACTCATTGCGGAAAGCATGGATCGGAGACGAGCATTTGCAGATTCAAAAGCTCTGTCGGCGTCCCCGTCATCTTTCTGCTTGTCATCTTTCTGCTTGTCATCTTTCCGTTCGTCATCCATAAAGGCAATGGCGACTCCGAGCAATGTATTGTGAATATTGTCAAAAATCAGAAGCTCATCAGGCACTATGAAATGAGCAAGCGGCTTGTTTTCCGGCAATTGATTGGGGATTTTTTCAAAGAAGGAAACCATTTCATAAGTTAAATAACCCACCATCCCTCCCCAGAACCTTGGAAGTCCCGACACATCAGCCGGCTTATACCGGCTCATAAAATCTCTCAAGACGCTCAACGGGTCCCCATTGTGATAAATCTTCTCAAAGGAACCATTATTTCCTATTTCCACAAATTGCGGATATATCCTGATATGGCAGCGGGCAGAAGCGCTCAGAAAGCTGTATCTCCCCCATCTTTCACCCCCTTCGACACTCTCAAAAAGAAAGATCGGTTCATGGTTTTTATAGATTTTTTTCAAGAGTGAAACCGGTGTTTCCGTATCCGCCAGGATCTCAGCGCAAACAGGAATCACATTACTTTGTCTGGCTAACTTGCAGAATTGATCTTTGCTTGGAAATTGCTTTATAAGCATGGATATTTCCTTTCATTAAATAAAAAAAGGCCGTGAAGATTTCCACGACCCTTTTGAAACCAAAATAAAAAAGACCGTGCTTTTGAGTTGTCCGCGGTCCTTAATATTCTGATAAAACAGGTTGATCAGATCACTGTGGCACACCCCTTGCTTTGCGCCTGCCGGCACCAGCCTTTAAATTTTACATTAATGATCTGATTTTGGATTTTGCCTGCTTTCATTTTTTTCTCCAAACTCTTAAAAAATTAAACTTTCTAACCATATCGCTTTATGTCTGTCAAGATTTTTTTGGAGGTTAAGGAACGGACTCAGGATTTACTTTTGAGCAATGATCTAAAAGTGGGGCAAAAACTTTTTCTGCAATTTTTTGAAATTCTTCATCAAAAGGATTTGTTTTTCCAAAACAAAGCTTAAAGTACTTATCTTCAGATTCCCCCCTTGTGAAATCACTTCCGATCCATTTTTTTTGCGCATCTTTTACTGCTATCTGGCAGGATTTATTCTTTATCAGAACTTTTTGAGCATATTCAAATGATGATTCAGGAAAAAAATGGAGAGGTTTTGACAATCCGTTCCAGTATAGTTTGAAAAGACATCCTATGATATCCCTGCTTTTATCAACAAAACTGAATTCCCATGTAAAATCCCGGCAGACAATAAAGCTTTTTTTCGTATATACCAATTTCTCTGCAGGCAATGAACATAAAACAAGGTGATAAATCCAGGATTTTAAAAAGTCTTTTGGTTTTGTTTTTGCATATCTGATATTAATAAGTCCGTGTTCATAGATATTGTGCAGCAGCCCTGTAAGGTTAAAGCCGGAGACTTCAAGATCAACCTCAAGAGCATTCGGGAGCATATTCTTTGTGCACTCATTGATTTTACCGGCAAAATTATCTACATCGGCGCTCATTTCACTGTAGAAAAAGTTCCCGACATTGCCGTGAGGAAGACGCCCCATAGCTCTTTCTACAGACAGAAAATCTTTCAGGTCAATCCCTGAAAGATTGTTATTAACAAGTTCCTGCTCTATCTGGTATTTTTCCAGACCTTTTAATGCAAAAGATTCCCTTTCATCTAAAACATGCCCACTTTCTTTCAGGTATATTCCAAGACGTTTTTCAAGCATAAATCTTGCAGGATTGCCAAAAAAGAAGCATAAGGCGTCAATATCAATATTTTTCCATTTTTCCGTCGGTTCAAGCAGCTCTGTTGAGATAAAAGCAGAAGGGTGTTTGCGATTATACATACTGCTGCTCGCAATAAAATTCTCCCTGGAATAGCTGAACAGCTTCTTGTTTCCTTTATAATATTCCGGAGAAAAAGCGCAAAGTCTGTGAGTTGTTACTACCTGTTCAAGTATATTCTTGCCGGGTGTGCAAAAACCATTTTCGATATAATCAAGCAGCTCACTGATAAGAACGGATGGAGGTATCCGGGTATTATCCTGAATACTCTGCCCGATATAACTGATATATAGCTTTTTTCTTGCAGAAATAATGGCTTCAAGAAATAGATACTTATCATCATTTCTCCGTAATCTGTCCCCGAGCTTTGGATTTTTTGCAACAAGATCAAAACTCAAAGGCCGCAAATCGCGAGGAAAAGCATCATTATTCATGCCGGCAAGGCATATAACCTTAAATGGAATGCTTCTCATGGGCACTATTGCGCAAAACGTCACACCGCTTGAGATAAAGCCTGAACCTGAATTTTCACATTCAAGTCGACTTCCAAGATATGAGCTTGCAATATCAAGTTCTATCTTTTTATTAAAACCGGATAATTCTTCCTTCACGACCATATCATCAAGAATGCGCCGGATAAGTTGTATCTCTTGCTGTACATTATCATCCAAAAGAAAAAATTGTTCAAGAATCTCAACAAAAGTCTTATGCCATCCGGTTAAGGTTCGTGGCCGATCAAGGTTATCCGCACAAGTAAATAGAGATTGTAAAAATTCCAGGAATTTTCCTAAAATCGCAACTTCTTTTCCCTCAATATTATCATAAGGAAGAATTTTGCAAAACATATCTTTGCCGTGACCCGGCATTGCATAACCTAAAAGAAGCCTCTCAATTCCGGCCTTCCATGTGTTTTCATAAAATCCGGGCAGTCCTAATTTGCTGCGGTTTTCGGCATCAATTCCCCATCTGATCCTTGTATCTCTTATCCAGCGTCCAATAATTTCGACATCTGATTCAGCCAGATCAAACTTCTCCCTTATTCCCGACAATTCCAATATAGATAAAATCCGGACAGCGCCGAACCTGCTGTTTTTAAAATCAAGGATTGACATGAATCCATCGATAAGCCGGCTCTCCTTTCTGATGCTCCGGTCTGCAATACTGAAAGGTATCCTGAGTGAATTATTTTCCGAAACATCAAACACTGCATGGACAAATGGACTATATAGTTCAATATCCGGCATCATGACAATAATATCTTCAGGCTTAAGATCAGGGTCTTCTTCAAACATGGCAAGAAGGTTGTTATGAAGAACTTCTATTTCCCTCATCGGGCTGTGGCACGAATGGACCTGGATTGAGGTATCATATTCAGACAGACATTCTGTCTTGATTTCTTTATCTCTTAAATGTAAAATATTGGACTGAATAGATGAGAGCATGCTGCCGGTCGACTGATCTTCAAAAAGTTCATGCATTTCACAGTCAAAGTTGCCTGCAAGCGCAAAAAAATCTCTTCCCATGGCTCCGAGAGATGCAAGCAGCCTGTTGCCGGTTTCCAGATGAAGATCATCTGCAATGCAAATATCTTCTGTATATTTTTTCCTTATATTCTTTATTTCTTTGTCGGAGACAATATCAGCCCAATACTCCTCACAGGGATTCATGATAAAAAGGTTCACATCGACAAGTTTAGATATTTCTGAAAATACCTGCATATGGAAAGGAGGAAGGGAAGATATTCCAAATATGGAAATCCTTTCAGGAAGTTTCACTGTTTCATCGGGTTTGTTTCTGATCTTTTCAATAAGAGTTCTTCGCAACCAGGCCCGGTGCATTTTTTCATTGCCGCATGCAAGCTCTCGCCACAGTTGTGCCTGCCAGTGATCTTCCTCCCCTTCTTCCCACATAAAAATCATTTCAGGCCGGAAAATAAGGTACTGGTCGAAGACTTGCGCTATTTTTTCCGAAACCTGAAACAATTTTAGATTATTTATATCATCTTCAAGATATGTTTTAAGACTTTCAAACCCGGATCTTTCTGTACATGCCGGCAAAAGTTTCATGATTTTAAATGCCATTACATCAGGTTCAAACAAAGAGTCTTCCGGTATATCAGGAATCAGCTTTTTGAAAATCTCCTGCAAAAAGGCATTTGGAAACAGAAAAGAGCAGTTCGCACAAATTCCGTTGTGCCTGGCAAGTTCCATTGATATCCATTGCTCCATCCCCCTGCTCTGAACGATAATAATCTCCTGAGAAAAAACGGAAGGTAGAGGCTTGCTGACTATCAGGGCTAATTGTTCGGCCAGGATTTCCAGATGATTGCTTGTAAAAATATTAAATTTGCGCACAATGTGAAAATCTTTCATTTGCCGATTTGGAGTTTGGTTAAAAACTATTCCAAAAAACCTTCCTTAATGGAAATATCGCTTTTGTCTTTTATCTGCAACAGCCATGCATTAAAGGTTTTTTGTTTCTTTTGCTGCAGCAATTTTTTCTTTATATCTGCTTTTTCTTTATCAAATCCTTCCGGATCAGGTTCCTTTCTCTCTTTTAACCTGATAATATAATACCCTTTTTTTCCTTTTATAACACTTTCCGGCAGTCTTTTTTCATTTGAAAGCTTAAAAGCAGCTTTGGCAATTTCTTGCTCAAATCCAATATCAGGGACAGAATCATTCCGTTTAAACAAACCTGTGGCGGCTAAAGTCAAATCAAATTTTTCACACTCTTCACTTATGGATTTTTCATTTTTTAAATTGGAGAGAAACTCGCTTGCATCTTTGCTTGCCTTTTCATCCTGCTTCTTCTTCACCAGATCAGCTATAACTTTTTCTTTCACATCTTTTAGCTCCGGTATTTTTTCCGGTATTTTTTCGATTATCTGGAGAATGTAATACCCGTCCTCAAATTCTTGAATATCACTAATCTCCATAAGAGAAAGATTAAAGGCGGCTGATGCAAATTTTGCGCGGTTTTTTATACCTTTGCTTGGACCTTTTCTTGTAAAAAAATCTGTTGTCAGTATATTGAGGTTTCGTGTCTGAGCAACTTTTACCAGATCATCTCCTTCAAAAGAAGCATCATTGACTGCTTCCGATTCATCATATGCAAGATTTTTTGCTCTTTCATCCGTAAGTTTCTTGCGTATTTCAGATATAGCTTCATTAAGAGGAGTAATGGATTCCTCGTTTACTTTTTCAACCTTGATAATATGCCATCCAAAGCGGGTGCGCACAGGCTCGCTGATTTCTCCTGCTTTCATAGAAAAAGCTTTGTCGGCAAAGGGCTTTACCATGGCCTCCTTTTTAAATGTTCCAAGGTGACCGCCTTTGTTTTTGCTCGGACATTCAGAATATTCTTTTGCAAGTTCAGCAAAGTTTTTACCTTCTTCAACCATCTTCATAATATCAAAAATTTTTGCTCTTTTCTTTTCAACAACTTCAGAAGCGGCATCCGGATCAATCTTTATCAATATGTGCCGCGCTTCAACAGTTTTGGGTTTTTTAAATTCCTCTCGATCTGCTTCATAATATTCTTTTATTTCTTCATCGGTAATTTTTACTCGCGACCTGTATGTATCAGGATTAAAATGTACAAAGCGCGTTTTTATCATGGAATCTGTTTTATACAAGTCTTTCCGGCTGTCAAAAAAGGTGTTTATCTCTTCGTCAGAAGGCTTGATATCCTTATATCTTTTCGGCTCAAACAAAACAAAATCTATATCTACCAACGCATTGTTCCATTTAAACCACTCCATAGCCTCTTGATCCGAAACCTTGACGCTGCCCGATATGAAGGATCTTGCCTTTTCTATCAACATTGATTCTCTTTGGCCGGCTTCGAACCCTTCAGGAGTCAATTTGTAACGACTTAAAATGTTCCTGTAGAGGCGATTATCAAATACTCCGGAAGTTTGAAATACTTCTATTTTTCCGATCGCATCAGCAAGTTCATTGTCGGAAACTCTAAAATTGAGTTTTGTCGTCTCCTGAAGCAAAAGTTTTTGATTTATGAGCTGGTCTAAGGCCTGATTTTTTATCCGAAGCATCTTTATCATATCATCATTAAAGCTGTTGCCGAATCTCTTTCTTGATTGGTCCACAAGATTGTTGTATGCTTCTTTGTATTCATCCATAACAATTGACTCTCCGTTTACAAGCGCAACCCTGCCCCCTTTTTGCGCACGGAAACTTCCAACGCCCCAGAATACAAACACAATAACGATAGCGCCTAAAATGATCTTGATCATCCAACCAGTAGCATATTCTCTCATTAATTTGAGCATTATAATTCACCTTCATATTTTAGAGTCTGACTGTAAAAGCTTACATGTTGGTACCGATTCTTCTGTGAACGGTTACAGACTTGCGAATTTATTTTTGCGTGAACCCTTAAACAATTAACTTCAATTCTTTTTTACATCGATCAATTTTTGTTCCAACCGACTCCAGACAAAATGCACACAAATATTCATGTTTGTCGCCTTCAGGAAGAACAAGAAGAAGACGTTTTCGAACAGAAACCGCCCGTTTACACCGAGGACAATAAAGCTCTGTTGCATCAAAGTCCTTGAACACTCCTACCCCGGTCATTTGTTGAGTAAATGTTTCATGCGATTTAGCAAGTTTTTTTAAATCCATTCCAGCACCTGTTTAATAAAAGTTTCCCAAATGAATCGTTATGCTATAGTGTTAATAGCTTAGAATTAAAAGTGACTATTTAAGATTTAAGATTGGTGGTACGCCTTCGGCGTGCTAATTGATAAGCCAAAGTTTCTTAGAGATTATCCTCTTATATATTAATGTTTTAAGGGAAACATAAATATATAAAAATGGTAGCATTCCCTGAACTTAAATCTTAAAACTTAAAACTTAAATCTTATATACCATACGCCTTCTGTGATTAATTCAAATAATTACAAAATGTTAAGTCGTTTGGGAAACTTTTATTACAAAAAGTTAATACTGATGATCTTTACGAAACCATTATTATTATTTTCTATCTTTAATTTTGTCAACAAATTCTCGCTTTTAAATAAAACATATCTGCGTTAAGGAACGTGAACGAAATAAATATTGACACATTTAAGAATTTTTGTTAATCGCTACTCATGGTGTTTGGGGCTGTAGCTCAGTTGGGAGAGCGCATGACTGGCAGTCATGAGGTCAGGGGTTCGACCCCCCTCAGCTCCACCATTGATTTTTTCCAGGATTATATGTAAGCGTTCACAGGCACTGCATATGCACGTTTTCAGGGCAACCAACATAGCAACACTATAGTTGATTGCCCTGAAAACGCACATCTACAGCACCTGTAAAAGCTTACATGCTGGGAAGCAGCCTTGTTTGC
>JAUWOS010000082.1 GCA_030611985.1 Desulfobacterales bacterium
ACCTCCAAGATAAGCGGCAGCATTCCATCCGCTGTAGGCAAATGTGATAAATATCAATGAGATAGCAAATTTATCCTGGAAAATTAAACTTATCTCCAGGCCTTGGGAAAAATTTTCTATTGAGCCATGACCCATGCAGAAACCTGCCGTAACAAAGACAATGATAAGACCTATCTTGAACACAGTCAGGCTGTTTTGCACTCTGGCGCCTAAAAAAACGCTGTGATAATGAATCAGTGAAAATATAATGATAACAGTCGTTGCCAGTATGGTAATCGGGGATATTGCAAAAATGCCGATTTCCAGGAAAGGAACGGTAAATTTTGAGCTAAACGAAGCCGGCAGGATGCGAAAAAAATATGTGGCAAAGGCAATTGATGCTGCTGCAATAGGAGCTGAAAACCCAACAATCAAAGATATCCAGCCCGAAAGAAAGCCCATCCCTTTGCCAAAGCTTTCTCTCAAGAAGACATATTCTCCGCCTGCTCTGGGAAACATCGCGCCCAACTCTCCGTAACAAAGGGCCCCGCACAGGGCAAAAACACCTCCGACAAGCCAGCACAAAAGCATGGTCTGAGGATTGCCCAACTCTTCCATGATAAAACCGGAAGTAGTAAATATGCCGGTTCCCACCATGTTGGCAATCACCAGAATCGTTGCAGAAAAAAGACCAATTTCTCTTTTCAGATGATGGTTGTTAAGTGTATCTTTCAATTCAATATCCTTTTATGGTTGACGGTTGACAGCTCACGGTTAACTGTTAAAACGCTTCAATCATTGCATAGTTCATTGAAAAAACTGTAAACCGACAACCGTAAACATATTTACTTCACACATTCTCCGATTATCAGAAGCCCAAGCCACTTTTCATCACCTTTCTTCAAATCATCCAGTATTGTTCCAAGTGTACTCCTCAGCACTCTCTCTTTTTCCAAATAGCCTGCGTAATAGACTACAGCCATAGGAAGTTCGGGCGGATAGTATTTTTTGAATTTCTCAACAAGTTTATCCATTGAAGAAAGCGCCATATAAAAGACCATTGTTGTTTCATACCTTGAAAGATCTTGCAGCACTTCGTCAGCCTTTTCATAAGAATCTCCAAACAAAGAGAATGGAGCTGTAAGCATAACAAATCTTGTATTTTCCCCTGTCATGGGTCTTTTGAGAGCAGCGCTTGCCGCATTAAAAGCGCTCATCCCGGGAATGATTTCAAGATATTGGTCGTCAAACCCTTTTAACAACCAGAAAAGAGAGGGGCCGTAAACACACGGATCACCTCCATCCAGCATCACTACGGTCTTGCCGTTTTTAATATTCTGCAACACAAAAGTTTGAACTTTTTTCTTTTGTTTTTCAACCCTTGCGATCCATTTTTGGTAATCTGTTTTTCTTAATTTCTCAGCCTCTTCATCATGTATTCCTTCCCAGGGATTAAAGGCTACCTTATTGGGATCAACATGCTTCCAAAACCTTTTTTGCATGCGCGAAGAACAGAGAATTGTATCTGCTTTTTCAAGAACAGCAATTGCCCTTGGAGCTGTCAGATCGGGCCCGGACGGTCCCATCCCAAGGATATAAAGCTTCCCTGTATTTCCGGCAAAACAGACGGACGCAGAAAAACAAAAGAGAAAAGCCACAAGAAAAAATATTAACATCAAATGCCTTGATATTTTCATAATTAAAACCCTTTCTTCTATCAGTTATTCTAAGGAACGGGGACGAAATAACTTCCGCAACTATGCATCACAGCTTCAGGCCGCCTTTGCCAAATCTCAAATCAGGGCTCAAATCACAAAAACCTTGAAATAGCTCGCTATTCCTTCGATTTTTGTGCTTTGAGATCGCACAAATTCGACTCAAATCTGTGCGCCTACTTGCGGAAGTTAATTCGTCCCCGTTCCTAATCTAAAACCTAACTTCAATTCCTCCATAAAACATACGATCCGGCATCGGATATCCGCAACTCTCTTCATACTCCTCATCTAATATATTTTCACACCCTGCATACAGATAGCCATGATCCTTTATAACCGGGTACTTGATTATACAGTTGAGCAGGGAATAGCTGTCCATCTCTTCAATATCAGACTCATTTACTGGAACCTCTCTGGAATCAACCCATTTTAAAGTCAACCTGGCAAGCGCACCGTCATCCCTTTTATATTGAATTCCCACATTAAACTTATGCTCAGGTAATTCGCTGATTTCATCGGAGATATTGCTCTTATCGAGTATATCACCTTCTTTGTCAGTAATTTGATAGGTATAATTAGCAAAGGCATAAACATTATTGAAAAGTTTTGAGTCAATATCCAACTCAAAGCCTGTCAGTTTAACATTGTCGATGTTGTAAATCACACGGTCCGGTTTAAAATCAAATGTCCCAAATATCCACCTGAGATAATCATCAATATCGTAATGATAGACCTTTGCGGAGATACTGGTATCCCCGATCCCCTTATATGTTCCCCCTATCTCGTATTGCATGGAATCCTCAAAGGTCAAAGCTTTTCTGTCAATTCCAACTGTTTCAGGATCATATCCACCATAATACCAATAATATTTGGGAAGAGTTGGAAAATTAACGGCTCTTGCCACGGTAATAAAGGTTTCAAGATCAGATATCGGGGAATAAAAAACGCCGAATTTAGGAGAAATCGGAGTATCCTCTACAACTTCACACTCATCCTTGTCGTCCCCTTTGTAGTCATCAACCCTGAGACCCAGATAGATGTCCAAGTTTGAAAGCATAGACCATCTGTCCTGAATGAAGGCTGAATTGACTTTGGAAAGCTCGTGCTTGTCATCTGAGTCTTCAAACCATCCCCCAAGATATGTTGTATCTTTATGTTTGTATGTTGTTCCCCCATACCCGAGGTAATTTCCCTCAACTCCAGCTTTCAGAATATGACTCGATACAATCTTTTTTCCTTTAAAACCCCAACCCCAGGAGTAATCAGGCGGAGCATCACGTTCCATAACCAGAACACCGCTCGTCTCTTCATAAACATAATCTGTTCGGTCTTCATCGTTCAGATAATATCTTGCTTCCCAATCTATTCCAAAAAGATTCTTTTCCAAAACAACATCCCATTCATATCTTTCTTTATGGTAATAACTTCCATTGCCAAGGGTTCCCTCTTGCCATCTAAAACCAGGACCAATAAGGATTCCACCGTCACTTTCCGGGTAGCTGCTATCGTAATTGGCAAAATCCTTCTTATTCTCAATGATCATGCCGTATTCACCTTCATTATAGCGCACACCAATCTTGATCTTCCCTTCTTCAGGTAAATAATAAGAAAAAGCGGCAGAAATATCCTTTCTTTCCATATAATTATTCCGGAGGTAACCGTCACTCTCCTGGTAACCGCCTCCCACGACAATTCCGAATGGCCCTGTCCGTTTTGAAATCAGAGCATGCACGTCATAAGTATCATACGCTTTGATTCCTGCTGCAATTCTAAGATCAAGTTTTTCCGTCGGCTCCTTTGGAACAACATTGATGACACCTCCCAATGTATTCCCGTACTCAGCCAGGTAAGCCCCCTTGATTACTTCAATTTTTTCAACATCCTGAAGAGAAAGCATGCTCCAGTCAACATAGTAGCCGCCATAAACACCTGCTCCGGTCAATGGTCTTCCGTCAAAATTCACTATATACCTGTCTTCACCCAATCCCCTTATCTTTACCATAGATCCTCGTGGAGTTCCCAGGCTTGCCCTGGAAATGTCAATACCGGACATAGTATCAAGAACATCTACCACTGTAGCCCCAACCTGGTAGGTAGAGTCGACAACCGGAATCTCAACCTTTAACTTTTCATCCGTTCTTGGAGAAGTAACCACAATCCGTTCAAGCTTTACGGATTTATCCACACCTTCTTTCTTTTCTTCATCTGCCAGGCCTAAACATGGCAAACTCAAAACCAGTAAGCCAAACAATATAACTATTACTTTAAAATTCTTCATAGCTAATTTCCTTTGCGTATCAGTTTCTTAACTGAATATGTATCCTTCTTCACTTTCACCTTCTCACCTTCTCACCTTCTCACCTTCTCATCTTCTCACTTTCTCACCTGCAAATCACTTCACCTCAAAAGTCATAATAGCAGCATACTGACCGACATCGCACTCCGTTTGATCCTCATAATGCTCCTTGTGCGGCACCTTGACCCACCAGATACCAGGATTTGTGATACAAATCATGGCAATAGCCCTAGATTTCAAAACATCCTCTGCATACTTTTTCTCCTTCAACAGTTTCCAACTTGGATTTCATCGTGGCCTCACCGCATCGCGCGCATGGTTCCGACGACTCAATTCGTGCTTTCTTCGGCATGTCCGTACTCACCGGTCTCATATCGAACAACCTGTTTATCGGCATCTCCAATATTTCACAGCTTCGCCTGTAGTGCAGTTCGTCAAACCGCTTACGTTCATCTTCGGTGATCTCGTCTTTGATCACTTTTTGAATCAACGCCAGATGCTCTTCATCCGGCTTGAAAGCGCCATTCTTGATGACAATCCGGATGCCTCGACCCGAATTCCGGCTCAACAAGCTCAGCGCCATCTTTCCATAATCTTTATAAATGAAATTGCCCTTACCAAAGGTGCAACCGGTCAGCACCTGAACAGCATCAGCCGAGCAGGCATCGGTTTCTACAATGGCAACAATTTCCTCGTCTTCGGAACGGTTTTCTTTAAGCCACGTCATCCCGGCCTTTGCAGCTCGATAGCCAATGGAGAGACCAGGGCATACATGGCCGTGAAAATCCTCGCATTTTTTAAAATCTTCGCTGTTTAAAATTTCCTGTGCGTTCATTGCTCTTTCCTTAAATCATAAATCAGCCCTTGATAAAGGGGTAAAATGTGTGAATGACATAGCTCTGCTGCACTGGCCATGCCGGGCAAGTTGTTTTATTCCATTTTGCAGTTCCAGTTATAAGGAATGATGTCATTGTCAATGGGATTAATGCGCCGTTCATCCACATTATCAGGATCATAAAACAGAGACGGCATACCGATGACCACCGCAATTTTCTGGCCGATGTTCTTGGTCCCGTGGAAGATACCGGGCGGGATATGGACGGTGCAGGGATATTTTTCACCAATAAATATCTCGTTTAACACCTGATAGGTGGGGGATTCCTTGCGATAATCATATAAAACCAGTTTGATCATGCCGGTAACGCAGACCAGATGATCCTCCTGCTTCGAATGGAGATGCCACCCCTTGACCATACCAGGATAAGAATATGATGCAATGATTTGTTTGATAGCCAGCGCATTCATTTCTTCGTCATCCAGCCGCATCATCTCGAACAGAAATCCCCTTTCATCGGCGTACATAGTCAGATTTCTGATCACGACACCATTAATGAGCTGATCTCCGTAAAAACCGGGCGAGCTCTGAATTCGCGGATGTTTCATTTTGTTGTAGTCTTCCATGCTTGATGTTTGTGCCATAAATCATTTTCCTTGTTATTTTTCCTCTTGTTTTGCTATCGGGTCTTTTCCGTCCGGGAACATGGCTCCAAACGGCTCAAACTGTTTGATGTCAGTCACGGTGCAAAAGTGCATTCCTTTTTTGCTGCCGGTCATCATCAGGGGGCGGGCCTTCTGAATATCCAGTCCGCCATCCCGGGTCAAAACTTCGTCTGCCACTTCGAGTCGCAGCACTTTTCCCATAATGAGCACATAATCCGGCTCTTCATATACCTTGAAAAGCTCACATTCCATCCAGGCGTAACTGCCTGCAATGCCAGGTGCACGGATCGTTTCGGACGGCTTTTCATCCAGACCGGCCAGGTCAAACTCGTCTGCTGCGGGCGGAGAAAATTTTGCCGTGGGAATCACTTTGTTCGAAAATTCCGTGCCGACCATATTGACCACAAACTCACGAGTTTCCCTGATGTTAACCAGCGTGTCCCGCTTTCTGGCCGAAGCCAGGCAGATCAAGTCCAAAGGGCGAAGCACAGGCATGATGCAGGAATAGGGGGCGATGTTGCGAATTCCGTCTCGGCTGATGCTCGAAATAAACGTTACTGATAGAGGAAAAAACCCTTCCCTCATAAATGGTTTGAATATCATGCGTTCTCCTCTTTTGTTAATTGAGATCAGATGTCCATAGTTTGTCCTGTCCTAAAATTTCTTCAAGGGGATTTGCCCCCATTTTTATCAGGCGATTCAAGTCGTTCTGATTCTTTAACTCCTTAATCTTCAAAACAGATACAAAGTTTTCAGGATGGTCAAGATGCTTGAGAAAAAATCTATTGTACCAGACATGGAGCCAGGGTTGATCTTTCCAATCCAGTTTCAAGTTCGGTATTTCAACAAATTGTTTAAAATCATCTTCGCGCCAGTCAAAACAGAGTAAACACGCCTGCCCCCTGTGAATGATGTCGTCAAAACGAATGATGATACCGCCAAGTTTCTCATACACCTTTTCCGAGGTTTTCCATGGTCTGTGCCATGGATATTTCATGGTACAGTAGTTACCCTTTCCCGGGGTAAAATTCAGGTGAGTGATGATATAATCATCCTGACACCAGGCTGGCGCGCCAATGTAAATATATTTTTCCTTTTCCTTAAGTGCGACATGCTTTTTGATGAAGTTCACCGTAAAATACCCGCTGAATACACCGCAACATAAATGGTCATGAAACAAAGCGCCGTTCATCAAAGTCTCCGGAACCCCGTCAGCCCAACCATTAGCAAAGGTTACGATGGAAAATGCCTTTGTGCCCAATACCTCTTTAAATATTTTGAAAGATTGATTTTTATCCACATAAACATTGATCGGTTTTGTGGAAGAAATACCGTGTTTATTCGGGGTAATGTAAGTCAGTAACAATTCTTTTTCCGACTTTTTCTGTACAAACGCAAACCAGATGGTTTCGTTCCATCGGGTATGCACCGGTAAAAGATTGCCTCTGCCCAGACTGATTTCAGTGTTTTGGGAAATCACATCATACAGGCTCCGAGTGCTCCGACCATTGTATTTCACATATCCGGCATTGGTGAGACATGCCATGTTCGTATCCTGCGACTTTGCATTCAGTCTGGAAAATGCGGATGTGATTACCTGTTTTCCCAGTTCTTCAATGCTTATTTCTTCCGCGGCTGAAATATGCCCGAAACTCAAATATACAAGCAGCGATAATATTGTTACCGAAAAATGGATTTTCATTTTATGTTTTCCTTTCACTAAAATACAACTCTCACACCGCCAATCACGGTCGCGCCGGGCATGGGATATCCTTCTTTTTCTTCGTAATCCTCGTCTAAAAAATTCTCTGCAGTCAAAAACAGATCCCACTTGCAGTGTTGCGTTTTCCATACTTGATATGAAGCCAAGGCATTTAACAGGGTATAGGCATCCAGATCTTTCAGCTCTTTACCTTTGAAGTCCACATGGTTCAGCCACAAGCGGGCGGAAAATTTTTCGCCGTGCACATAATCCAGCCCCATATTAAACATCGTCTCAGGAAAATCCGAGAGCTGGTTGGTCAGTTCGTTATTCGTGTCCCAGGGATCATCATCCTTTTTTCCTTCCTGCCATGTAAGATTTGTCCATGCCTGCAGATTATAAGGCAGGTCAGCAGAAACGCCAATTTCCACCCCTTTGATTTCCACCTCTCCGATGTTGTAGTAAACCGATCCTGTTCCGGGCACAAAAGTCGAGGCAATATAATCTTTGATATCGTAATAATAGCCCCGAGCAAAGAAGTCGAGAAAGCCGAACAACTGGGATTGCTCGCAGGAAAGTTCATACTGCAAGGCTTTTTCGGAGCTAAAATCTGTATTGAAAAAATTCGTACTTTTGTTCAGGTACCACCAGAAATATTCGGGCGAAGTGGGATACCGGTGAACGATCCCGAACCGGGCGGTAAAGTTTGTGTCTTTCCATGGACTAAAGGTCAGCGCAACTCTGGGGTCCAGGTGCTCTTCATCCATATCGTCTGCTTCGGCGGGCCAGTCGAATCCAAAGGCATCCGGATCAACGCTGTCTGCTTTAAACCACTCCTGACGCAAACCCAACTCCAGGGCGATTTTCGGGTGTATCTCCCACACGTCCTGAACATAAGCCGCGTAATAGGTTATGTGGGGTAGTCGGTTAGTGCCCCATCCCCGGTTTCAGGACGATGTAGCCCAGAAACAGCGTCAATCGTTTCAAGTGATAAGTGATATAAGCATATGATTATAGGCAGTTACAATGCACTCCATTTGTCAACAGATTTGATCATGCCTTGCATCTGACCCTATGGGGTTCTAACCGACTACCCCACTAGGTTATTATATCCGGCTGCCCCTTGAATCCCTCTTTAATAAATCTGAAAAAATTGATAGAGCCGTTAAAATAGGATTCATCAATGTACCGGACAGTTTGATCTCCCCAGCCGTAGCGACGGGCTTCACCGCCTGTTTCTACATGGTGCGACCCCAGTTGAAAGACTGCCTCTGCCTGAAATGACCAGTTGTCATCTTCGGCCTTTGTATCACGCTCATAGATCTTCTTGCTGCTGTCACTTGCATCGTAATAAACCTCATGCCGATCCTGATTCCAGATTCTGAAATCCGTCCTTATATGGCCGGACTCGAATTTTTTCATCCCAAAAGAGCTGAAGGCAATATTTTCGTCTTCTGTAACCGTCCCATCACCCCAGGCAAGCGCCCCCTGTAACAGCCGGGAACTGATGCCAGGTCCGCCCAATGCCATTTCATCCGCGTCAGGATCGCCGCTCTTGTAATATGGGCTGTCCGGACGGTTATAAACCGCGTTGCCGTTTTCCTTGTCTGATACGCTCAACCCTGCCCCAATTTCAAAGTCATGAGGCAGTTCAAAAGAAAGATTGGCAAAAAAATTGTCTCTTTCCATAAAATTATTTCGAAGATAGCCGTCAGTCTCGTAATGGCTTGCAGAAAGGTTCCAGGCTGCCGGACCGAACTTCCAGGCGTGGGATGCCTTTGTATCCCATGTGCTGTAGTTGCCGTAAACCGTACTGACAATCGTTTTCGGAGTTTCATCCGGCTTCAGGGTGATGATGTTGACCACGCCGCCGAGAGTGTTGCCGAACCTGGCCGGACCGACCCCACGGTGGATTTCAGCTCCACATCCTCACCGGACAATAAGCTTCAGTCCACAGACCCATTGCCGTATGACCCATCCCGGTTAATGCACACGCCATCTTTGAGAATTCTTAGCCTGGTTTCATCAAATCCACGGAGCCGAAGCTTGCCGCTCTCTGTCCCGCTCAAAGAACCTCTCTGAAACTGAACGCCTGCTTGGTTTTCCAACGCGTCTAAAACTGATCCCGATATAGCTGGCTGCCGAATCTCTGCTTCTGTCACCGTATTCTGAACATAATCCGGCACATTACCAGTCTTGGGCGCTGTGACCACCACCTTTTCTATCTCATAAACCTCCTGCTTCTGCTTTGTTGCCTTTTTGCGCTCCGCAAATAGTTACCGGCAAAAAGCCAATCAACACAAACTGCATAGATTAGTGAGTACAGTCCACTCTACTGCAACTCCTTGAGATTACAAGGTGTCCCGCCTTACGTTGGTAGCCTGAATTCCTTTTCCCTTTCCGGATCAAAACCTGCCGGCTTTTATACTAAATCACCCTTTCCGGCGATCCTGTTTTTTTCTTAAAATATGTGTAAAATAAAACACCTAATCCTATAGTTCCTAATCCAAACAACGAGGTTATCGGTCTGCTTTTTATGCAAAAATAGATAATCCATAAATTGCCCAGGATAAACAAAAGCGGAGTTACAGGATATCCGAATGTTTTATAACTACGCTTTAGATCAGGCTTTTTTATCCTGAGGAGCATCATTCCTGCCACAGTCAACATGGCGCTCAGTGAAAGCGTAAAACCGATATATAAAAGAAGCTTATCAAAGGATGCGGTGATAACCATGATAATTGCTATAACCGCTTGCAGCAAGATGGCAAATACAGGCGTCTGCCGAAGACCATTGATCTTGCCGAAAAGTTCAAAAAAAACACCGTCTCTTGCCATAGCATAATAGACTCTTGGTCCGGTCATGAT
>JAUWOS010000046.1 GCA_030611985.1 Desulfobacterales bacterium
TAACCATATCTTCTACATGAAAGCCGTTGCTTTTACAATAGAATAAGGCTCTTGGGGTAAATAGACTGGCGATAATCTCAACATATGCCGAGACTACATCTTTCGGCGCAACATTAAGAGCAGTCTTGTACTGCCCTGCAAAAGTAAATTGGGCATCCTCATGAATGGCGCTGCTCCTTACGGATGCATAAAATCCGCCGGTTTTGCGACTCGCCTTTCTTTCCAGCTCCACAGCGGCATCCGATATACTTTTTTCTAAATCAGACGGGACGCGGGCGCTCAGAACCAGGTCTTGCGCCGCCTTGCTTATCCTGGTGAGATCTGCCTGACTGTCTGTATCTACCGAAGAAATATTAATTTTATCTCCCAACTCATTATAATCCATAAATCTCTTGAAGGCATGAGCGCTTATACAAAAGCCTTCGGGAACCGGGAGATTAAGCCTGTTTTTCATTTCCCCTAAATTGGCATTCTTGCCACCTACACTGCGTACCATATCCTTTGTTACATCTTCAAAAGGTATGGTAAAATTCGTTACCGGAATTTCGATATTTTTGATAAGGGTATCTTTAATTACAGAATTAATTTTTTCAAATGCATCATAAAGGTCGTGATATTCTCCGTTTGAGAGACTATTGAGATTTTCTATGATACTTTGAACTTTTTCCACAAGAATGTCGCACCTGGAATCAACATAATGCATATCAAGCACATAATCCCCTGAAAGCTTTTCCTCCATATCCGCCATTGTTTCCAGAATGAAATTGTTATCGGCGAGGAGTTGCTGAAAGCAACCGTATCTTTTTTTGAATAATGCTCCATCAGAAGGAGATGCTTCGATAATGTCGGTTTTCTTAAACTTGATTTTTTTAAATATGCTTAATAAACTATGCATTCGACCTCTCAAAACTTGAGAATAAACGCTGCAATTTCATGAAATATATCATGCATTTTCACTACCCCTACCACGTTTTCCGACTCCTTAACCGGTAGCAGATCCATATTGTGCTTAAGCATGAGATGAGCTGCCTTCAGGATATGATCTTCGACATCTATAATGATGTTAAGCGGAGTAATAAAATCTTTTATCGGTTTTTTAAACTGATCAAGCTTGTTGGTTGATATAAGCTTTTCCCATTCATCAGAAACTTTTTCCGGAGAAGGTTTTGAGAGTCCCGGGTGAATAGCTCTCAAAATTTTTTTCTGATCTAAAACACCAATGAGTTTATAAGAATCATCAAACACCAAAATAGTGTCATGTGCCGTCTCATAAGAAAAATTCAGCAGAACAATAGCCTCTTCCAGGGTGGCCCAATACGGCATATGGGGGTAATTTGTTATGGAAATTACAAGATTTTTCAGCTTTTTAATTTTAGACATGGTTAAATCTCGTTTTATGTGTTGGTTGAATCCGTGGCACGATTTTACTGTATTCATAATAATTTCAATACGTATCAAAAAACGTGCCACGGATTCAGGTGTTAGCTAAAACTTAATCTCTTTGTTTCCCTCGTCGTTGCACTCAAGAATCCGATCTATAGAGACCCTTTCCATTGCAAGGGGGTAAACAGCCAGAAGTTTGTTGATTTCAGATGGCCCCATAACGAGTCCCTTTCTCCGGTCACTGCGTTTAAAAAAAGCGTATTGGGGATAATAAACATTGGAATAAGGATAGGGTCGTTCTTCAAAATACAAATCGACTGTCAAACCGGATACGCCGAAAATTCCTTTAGTCTCAACGTCCGGAATTGCATGGATGGCATCCACAAACCGGTTGAACTCTATCCAGGTTTGTACATTTGCAACTGTAACCATTGGATGATAATCCAAACTGGAAACAATTTTGTGCATGAAAGGATGCAATTTCCGGGTAATGTCATCCGGAAAGGGATTGGATGAGGCCCTGAAGAATTTGAAGTAGTTCGCTGTCAGGTCGTCTCCTATCGGCGTGGGATTATCCGTTATGTCTTTATTCCCGGCTTCGAGAGCATGCAGCAAGGCCGGATGAATCTCAAAGATAACCGAGTGTGGATTTTCTGTCGTTATAACATCCTCTGCTTTCACATCTGCCTTTATTAAAGAGGTATCCAGAAATAGTTTGACAGAAGAGTACTCATCAAAACTCTGAATCCCAAGAAATCGGTGTGGAATCTCAAGAAAAGCTCTACCGTCTTTTTTAAAAAGTTTGATGTTGGTTTTAGCATATTCATACTCTTTGAGGTAAGGTTCCATGACAGCAGCCAGTTTGCCGCAACAGGTACTGAAACCGCCCTCTTTTTCACGATAAATCCTGCCCCATGTCTTTGTCTTATGGTCGTATCCGGTATGGCTTCCCATCACATAAACCAGATTTTCAGCATGATGTGAGGCCGGAGCAATAGCGTTGATATCGAGTTCAGCTCCCAATTTCCCTCCAACGAAAGGGTGTGTTTCGAAAGCATTCACAAAATAAAGGCTTTTCAGTCCCTGGCTTTCATCCGGGCATTCAACCTTTACAGGCATGGTCCTGGCCATATCAAATTTACAATAATTTATTGCCGTCTCTTTCAGTTTGCCAAAGAATGTGGGCAAACTGTACTGACTGGACATTATCGTTTTCTGATCGGGAATAATCCCGGCACACTTTATGTAATCCATTTACACCTCCTGTGTATGGGGCATAATACCCCGCCGCAAGTGGCGGGGTATTGAACCCGGGCTACGCAATAAACAGTCACCTTTACTTTTCACTTGCTACGGTATAGGCACCGAGATCGGCATGCCCATAATCGGCCAGATCACCTTCACGGATAGAGCCACCACGGCCATCAGAATTATGCTGGCTGGAAGGCCGTAGAGGAAGAATTCGCCCGTGGTAAACTGCTTTGAATCATAGGCTATGGCGTTTGGAGCTGCGCCCACCAGCAGGAGGAATGGCATACCCGCTGTTACCAGTGACGCAAAGAGTATAATCTCTCCGGATACGCCGAGGTACGGAGCAATTACCAATGCCACAGGAAGTGAGATGGCAATGGCTGCCACGTTCATGATAAAGTTTGTCATCATCATCACAAAAAAAGCGATACTCATGACAAATACAAAACCCGGGGCATCTTGAAACATTACCAGCCAGTTTACCGCCATCCATTTGGCAGCGCCTGTTTCCCATAGGCAAAAACCGATGCTCATAGCGCCTGCAAACAGAAGAATAATATTCCATGGAATATCTTCCAGATCCTTAACATCCAGAATTTTTACAAGAAAGAATGCCACCGTCGAAAGCAAAATAATCGCTGTTTTATGAAAGACCTTCAATTCAGGGATAAAGGATCGCAGCGCCAGGAAAATAATCACCGAAAGAACGAGACCTATAGCAATAATCTCATCTTTGGTAATTTTTCCTAATTTGGCATTCAGTTGTTTTGCCTTTTCCCTGAGGCCGGGAATAGTCTTTTTTTCCGGTTTGAAAAAGATCATGAAAAATCCCCAAAGAGCAAAAACCATTAACCAGCCAGGGATAAACATATAGTAACTCAATTGAAAAAAGCTTATGTCTTTCCCCATGATATCGTTAAAAAAACCGATGGCCACTGCCCCGCGAGCGGCTCCCAGAAGAGTCACGATGCTTCCCGCTCCTGCTATATAGGCCATACCGATAAAGAGGCCTTTGCCGAATTTGGTCTGCTTGTTGCCCTCTCCGTAAAGTGCATAGATAGCCATGAGAAGTGGAAACATAGTGGCAGCGACTGCGGTGTGTGCCATGATGTGGGCCAGACCTGCCGTTACCACAAAACAGCCAAGATAGATCATGCTGGTTTTTTCTCCCACAATGGCGAGCATCTTGTATGCCAGACGTTTGGTCAGACCGGTCTTGGTAAAGACCATGCCGATGACTATTGAGCCAAAAATAAACATTACGGAGGGATCCATAAAATCCTTAAAGGCTGCCTTGGCGGGTCTTATTAGAAAGAGGGCCTGTAACACCCCAATCATGAGACTGGTCACACCGATCGGCACGACCTCAAAGATCCACCAGGTGCTGGCCAGCAGAAACACGGCCAATGCTCCCTTGGCCGCCTGGGACAACGGAAAATGAGCTCCGGCAGGATCAATGGCGTCCGGCCATGCCGGGGCATAATAGACTACCAGGAATAAAGTAATTCCTATTGACATAAAAAGCAGACGCTTCCAGTCCAATACAGGCTTTTCAGGAGAAATCAAAATCTTTTCAGGCATCTCCGGGAGACCAGGTCCTGCAACAATCGGTTTTTTCTTTTCAGCCATCTTATACCTCCCTTATTCTACCACAATTTTGGTTAGCTCATTAAAAACGTCGCTCATGCGCAGGACACCTTTTACTATCTCGCCCTCCATTACCGGAATCAGACTGACGTCAGCCTGAATCATGATAAAGGCCGCTTTGGCAATAGAATCACTCACGTCAACCTTGGCTTCAACCGGCATCATGACCTCACTCACGGGCTTTTCTGCCTCTTCTTTACACCCTTCAGAAAATGTCCCTTCAAGAAGAGTCGAAAGTCCTGCATAATCGGCGCCTGTCAGACCCTGGTAAAGCGACTTTTCATCCTTTCTAAGAAATTTCGGCTCAAGGCCGATGAGAAGTTTCCTGGGTGTCAGGACACCGAGGAGTTGATACTTTTCATCAAACACCAAAACCATGCGGTGTATTCCCAGGCCCGATTTTTTATCATAGGTACTGCGAATCAAAAAAATAGCTTCTCTCACACTCATCCAGTACGGAATGTGCGGATACTCGGTTATCTCAACCATTAAATCTCTAACTTTCTTGGCATTTGGCATGCCACACCTCCTTTAGGAACGTGGACGAAATAACTTCCCCAACTATGCATCACAGCTTCAGGCCGCCTTTGTCCGATCTCAAATCCCAAAAATATTGAAATAGCTCGCTATTCCTTCAACTTTTGTGATTTGAGATCAAACAAATTCGACCTAAATCTGTGCGCCTACTTGGGGAAGTTAATTCGTCCACATTCCTTAATAAAATAAATCGTTTTGTGTAAATTAAACAACGCACCAAATTTATACTCAGGAACGAGGCGAAATAAAAATGCTTTGCTTTCTCCTATATTACTGATGCTGGTACTGAAACTGAAATCAAGAAGGAGCAAAAGTTATGCCAACTTCAAAAAAAACGATTCTATCTTACCCTAACCTGTTAATCTTTTTAATCTTTCATTCATTTATTGCTTAAGGGCACTATATGGCAAAACAACTGTTGCCACAATTACTTTGGCAAATTTATGCCGGGCATGGCAAGAACTTGCCATTTTATAAAGGAAAGCTGTTTGACATATAGATATTGTTTAGGTATTGTTTAAGGGTTTAGGGTTAAAAAGAAAGCAATCCTGGCGAGTTTTAAATCTCTGAGCAAAATTGAAAAACCATATTTTGAGGTTTTCGTTCGGACTTTGGCTCGGTAAAAGGGAGCATTTTGCAAAAATCTCGCATTTGAGACTTTTGAGGTATAATATTTTAACAGGCAAGGCTGTGAAACTGCAATTTTCAAATGTAAAACATCTTCAGAACTTGATTATGCATGAGTTTATTCTGGAAGATGGAGTTATGCGATCCATCATGAAGGTTGTGTGCCAGGTGGCCAAATATGATGTGAACGTGCTTATTACAGGAGAAAGCGGTACCGGTAAAGAAATGCTCGCCAAAATAATCCACTTGCAAAGTCCCAGGGCCGAATATCCTTTCGTGCCGATAAACTGCGGCATTCTTTCCGGCGCGATGTTTGAAGACAAACTTTTCGGACACGAAAAGGGAGCTTTTACAGGAGCTATTCGTCAGGAAAAGGGGTGCTTTGAAATTGCTGACAAAGGAACTCTCTTTCTTGATGAGGTAGCTGAAATACCACTTGATAATCAGACAGACTTTTTGCGGGTACTTGAAGATTTTCGATTTGTAAGAATAGGGGGAAATCAGTTAATTGAAGGGGATGTTCGCATTGTTTCAGCAACCAATAACGATCTTAAAGACAAAATTAAACAAGGGTTGTTCAGAGAGGATCTGTTTTATCGACTGCATGTGGTTCCTCTTCACATACCTCCTTTGAAAGAAAGAGTGACTGTTATTCCAAAAATGGTAGATAGTTTTCTGAATCAATTGGCTGTTAAGTATAAAAAACCTGTGCCATTGGTAAAGCAAGAGGCTATGGACATGTTCTGCCATTATGATTGGCCTGGCAATGTAAGAGAATTGAAAGGTCTTCTCGAAAGAGTAATTATTCTCAATGACAATGATGTAATAGATGCAGAACACCTTCCTTCTGATTTTTTGTGGCATTTTAGAGATCCTCCCCGAATGATGAGTCTGAAAAAGATTAAGCAGTCAGCAGAAACAAAAGCAATTCTGGATATGCTCTACCGTATGGGAGGCGACAAGAAACGAGCGGCTTAAATGCTGGATATCAGTCCTCGAACGTTGAGACACAAGTTAAACCAATACAACTTAAAGGTGGATCAAAAGGGTAAGTCGATGACCGATATTTCATCAATCATTCAAGAGAAAGGTCTGCAGGGTGACATCTAATACGTTTCATAAAAACGGTTGGCTTATATGTTCGGATTAAAACAATTTTTCAAAAAACTGCTGAAGAGTGATACTCAAAAAGTTGAACGGAAGGTTTCGGTTGATAACGTTCGAAATACCTTTACAAACAGATATTTGAACTTTAAAACTCTTCTGAGTACAAATAACAAGGTATTGGAACTTATAGCCGATATGGAACAGGCATTTTCTGGAAGTCGCGCTTTCGGCATGTCTTTTATTCGGGCGAACTGTACGGCAATTTCAGTTAATACGTACAAAATTATCAATTGCTTAAATGAAATAGCCGATAATAAATACAAAGGACTTCCTGGAGCGCTCGAAGGTATTCTTCCAAAAATTGACCTGGAGTTACAACAGAAAAAGTTTGAGACCGATGGCGAGTTAATTCTCCCCCTTGAGGGTATCGATAAAATTATGGCCGACCATGTTGGAGCCAAAATGGCAAATCTGGGCGAGATTAAAAATGCTGTCGGCCTTCCTGTTCCCGAAGGTTTTGCCATTACGGCTGCGGCCTATGAGCGCTTCATGAAATATGGTGATCTGCAAGATGAGATTGACCGTCAGATTCAATTCCTTGAACCGACGGATATTGCTCGACTTCATGAAACCAGTTCCAGTATCCAGAATCTTATCATTAATGCACCTTGCCCTTCTGAACTTGAAGATGCCATCATAAATGCCTACACCGATTTAATAAAAAAAGCAGATCACGACTTTCATGTTTCCATGCGCAGCAGCGCTCTCGGGGAAGATACAGGGGATGCCTCTTTTGCCGGGCAGTATCGGTCCGTACTCAATGTGAGCAAAGAAAATCTGATTTTTGTATACAAAGAAATTCTTGCCGGTAAATATTCCGTTCCGGCCATTTCCTATCGTTTAAACAAGGGATTTCGTGATGAAGATATTATTATGTGCGTCGGCTGCATGACCATGGTCGATGCCGAAGCCGGAGGCGTCATGTACTCGGCAGACCCCAGGAATATACGTCATGAGTGTATTATAATTAATGCTGCTTGGGGGCTTGGCAAGTCTGTGGTGGATGGAAGCATGACTCCGGACCTTTTTGTTCTTTCCAAAAAAGATCCGAAAATAATATTGAAAAAAGAGATCAGCGCCAAACAGCGCCGATTTGTTGCCGGCGCTCTGGAAGGAATACGCCTTGCAAATGTGACTGAAGAACAAGCGAACAAACCAGCAATTACCGGTGAACAAACCACTTTGTTGGGCGAGTTAGCCCTTCGTCTGGAAAAACATTTTGGCGCTCCCCAGGATGTTGAATGGGCATTTAAACCGGACGGTTCTGTCTCGATTTTGCAGAGCCGGCCGCTGATAGTGTCTGGCAAAGAACCGACAGGAATTAAAAATATTTCAGAATCAAAGGTTGATCCTGCGACCATAATTCTGACAGGCGGTGTAACAGCCAGTCCGGGGGCAGCCTGTGGCCCGGCCTTTTTAGTTGAAACAACTGTTGACATGCTGCAATTCCCCCAGGGGGCTGTTCTTGTCACCAGAAATCCCCTACCTGAATGGGCAGCGCTCTTAAACAGCGCTGTTGCCGTCATCACAGACAAAGGAGGCGTCACCGGTCATATGGCGGCTGTAGCTCGTGAATTCAAGGTTCCCGCTCTTTTGGGAACTTCAACCGCTACAAAACGTATTCGCAGCAATGACCTTATTACGGTCGATGCTACCGGCTGCGCAGTTTATGTCGGCAGGGAGAACGGTCTTCTTGAAAAAGAAGCTGAAAAAACAAGCTTGATGAAAGGAAGTCCCGTTCATAACACCCTGGGAAATGTTTTAAAATATATTGCGCCACTTAATCTTACCGATCCGGATGCATCAGATTTTACACCTGAAGGATGCCGGACTATACACGACATTATCCGTTTCGCTCATGAGATGTCTTTGTGTGAGCTTTTCAGATTCAAAAAAGACGATTCTTTCCCTGAACATCTATCCAGGAGGTTGGTTATTGATGTTCCCATGCAGTGGTGGGTTGTTGATCTGGGCGATGGTTGCAAAGAAGAGCTTGAAGGGGATAAGATCAGGCTTGAAAACATAGTCTCCGTTCCCATGCTGACATTGTGGAAGGGAATAACGGCTATACCCTGGAAGGGTCCGCCGCCGATAGATACAAAAGGATTTTTTTCCGTCATGTACGGAGCGACAATGGATAGAAGTCTTGTTCCCGGAATGCGTTCACGTTATGCTGACCGCAATTACTTTATGATATCCGGAAATTTTTGTCATCTCAGTTCGCGATTCGGTTTTCATTTTTCGACTGTGGAGGCTTTTTTTGGCAAAAAGGTGGCGGAAAATTACATCTGTTTTAATTTTAACGGTGGCGGAGCTGATAACGCCCGCAGGCAGCGAAGAGCCAACCTTATTAAGCTGATTCTGGAAAAATTCGATTTTTGGGTCAAGCTCAAAGGCGACACACTCTTTGCCCGGATAGAGCGACAGGAAGTACCTTTTTTAAAAGAAAGATTGAAAGTTCTCGGTCATCTTGTAATGCATACCAGGCAGTTGGATATGGTCATGTCCAACAACGGAATGGTAAACAAATATCTGAATGAAATGTTAAAAGAGCTTTCTACATTTGTGACGGTTTCCGATTAGTTGATTAGGACTCGCCCAAAAATAACTTGATACCAGGAATTTCCATTTTATGCTTAATGAATTCAATATGATAGGATAAATGAGTGTAGGGAACGGCGTCTCTGTCGTTCCATATTGCCAGTGAACGGCAGAGACGCCGTTCACTACGGTGTTTACTGTTGCGTTATTAACAAGTTGCACCAGGGTTAGGTTTCAGGCACTTTAAAAGCCCGCACCGAAGGTGCGCTAATTTAAATAATTACAAGATGTTAAGTCGTTTTGAAAACTTTTAATAGGAGAATATAATTATGCAAATTGCAAAAAATTTATTTGTAGCTATCGAGTATTGTCTAAGTCTTGACTCAGGAGAAGAGGTCGATCGTTCTCGAGCAGACAATCCGCTTAACTTTATTACCGGTGCCGGCCAGATAATTTCAGGGCTTGAAAAAGAGATCATGGGAATGGCAGCAGGCGATAGCGCCAATATAACAGTAGAACCGGATGATGCTTATGGCCATGCAAGAGAAGATCTATTGCATGAAATCCCTCGTAGCCAGTTCCCTGCTGATACAGATATCAAGCCAGGTGTAAAACTTCAAGCGCAAAGCCCTAACGGCCCTATAATGATTATTATAAAAAAAGTTGAAGATGATACTGTAACTGTTGACCTTAACCATCCACTGGCTGGTCAGCGTCTTCATTTTGATGTCAAGATTGTCGAAGTTCGAGAGCCCAGTACTCAAGAATTATCAACCGAGGCTGGAGGTTGTAGCTGCAGTACTGAAAGTCCAGACAACTGCGGTCCTGGCTGTAGCTGTGGTTAAAAGTGAGGTTAATCAGACTCAGGCGCGCTGAAAGAAGTATCCCGCTTGAAAAGCATTCTCCCCATGTCAACCCATTAAAACAGAAAAGGAGGGGGGGGATTATCCAGACCACCAGGAAAAGGCCGGCTCCATTTAAAAATATTTTTCACTCCAAAAGAACTCGGAGATCAAAATTTATTCATAGGAACGTGGACGAATTAACTTCCGCAAGTAGGCGCATAGATTTGAGTCAGATCTTTTACCGGCAGGCAGTAATGTAACGAAGGTTGCATCGGTCTGTGACAGAGACCTTCAGGTAGGAAATCCTGCGATTATATTGATCTATGTTTTGAGCCATAGCGGATGTCCACTTTGAAGTCCCTGGTGTTGGGCCAGCATATCGAGGTGCAATGTCGCGACCTGTTCTATAAAAGGATACACAGGTCGCTTTATTTTCCTGGTATCAATGGTCTTGATGTACTTTCTACACTGATCACACACATCCACCCGATACTCTTCTTCTTCGCTAAAGAAATAATGCAATGTTTTTTGATCCTTATTTTCGCAGAACGGACAATATATCCTTTGGCTATGCCACTCGTGGTTGCAAAAGCTGCAAAAGAGGAAACGCTCTCCTTCACCGCGAAGTATGGATATAGCTGGAGGACTGCCGCAAACAGGACAATAGCCTTTTTCCCATAGTGTGTCCTTGTCTATATAAGTGGCTAATTGTTCAGCACAAAGAGAAAGGGATGGCCTTATACTCCCATGTGCCATAAAAAGGAGAACTTCCTTGTCAATTTCCAGGCTTTTTGCCATTTCATCAAAATAGACGTCATTTTCGCTCAAAGTTTTTGACAACAGGGTTGGAGCATCAACCGTGCCACTGTCAAGGCCGTCCATAAGCTTCAAGCCGGCAGGAGCCAGAACTTCGTTAGCTTCACCGGCAAGTCTGCAAATCTCTCTCAGCAGGGTTTCGGATGCTTTTATATCTATTGTAAAGTCTTTTCTTGCGATTAGGGGAAACTTTTCTTTTCGTTTGATCGCAAGTGGGTCTTCGGGGATCTCTATTGGTTGCAGACGCATGTGACTTTTTGTGGTTTCCTGGGCCAAAAAAAGCTTTTCATAAAAAGCGAGAAGATCTTTATAGGCAGGCCTTAGAGCTTTAATTGCACTTACAGCCTTTTTGATTTGCTCGGCAGTTTCAATCTCCTTTTTAGTCATTATTGTTACCCACTATTCCCGTTCCTCCCTGGTATCAATGGCATTCGCTTAAACAAAAAATGGCATTTTAAAGGCTGCATATTGTAGAGTGCAATGAAGTTGTACACAATATATAGAAAATTTTATACTCAAAATGCCTTAAGCGAATGCCATTGCCCCTTGGTATATCCAGTACTCCTCATTGTTCATTGCTGCACTTCCTACTGAGGCAATTGCTGTTGTCCGGTTAACTATCTGACCTTTGGCATTCTTGTTGGTAAAGTCGGCATCACGGGTCTTTTTGACGCGCTTGTTGTAAACTCTGTATGCGCAACATAGGATACGATTTTTTATGATTTTCCGGATAGCTAAAATGAGACTTAACCTTGTTTACTTGAAATAAAATCTTGTTTTATCCTGTTATCCTGTCAGAATTTTTTTCAAAGGGCTAAAGTGTTACATTTTTTATATTATAAAAATAAAAGTTTCCCAAACGGTTCAGAATACTATAATTTGGTCAAACGATTTGTGCAAGTTTTACATTCTAATTAATACCACAATGGGCGTCCGTTTGATTTGATGGATTTATTATAAAAAAAGCTAAATTCTCACTTATGTTAAAAATGGGGATGGTTTCTCACGCTGTGATATGTACGAGATATTTGTGGGAACTATATTTGCATTTTTATCCGTTGATTGCTATGTTATTACAATGGGAATGGATGGCAGCAACTCAAACAAGGTCATGCATGCTGTCATCATGATCCACAAACAACTATTTCAACCATCACATCCAGGGAGAACCATCCCTAAAAATGTATTTTGACATGCCTTCGTTATTCATTGTTTTTTATTATTCAATCAAATCTTAAGGTATAACGAGGTCTCTCTTTTTGTAAAGTGAGAATCTATTCTTTAAGGTGGGCAAAATCTGAAAAGTTCTGTATCAATTTTATCAGTGCTATAGGCTATTGTGACCATTGAACCCTATAGCCATAAACATCCGCTGAAAAAGGGGGGAATCAGATGGCTATGGACAAAGTTCTGGTTGTGGACAACGAACCCGAGATTCACGAGCTCATTTCCAAGATCCTTAGTTGTAACGGCTTCGATGTGGTTACAGCGAGTAACGGTCCCGCCTGTCTTGAAATGGCGAAGAAAGAAGATTTCTCCGTGGCAATTGTGGATCTGAAAATGTCTGGTCTGTCTGGCCTGGAAACGATTCAATATCTGAAAGAGATACATCCGGATACCGAATTAATTGTGTTTACAGGATATCCGTCGCTGGAATCGTGCATAGACGCAGTCCACAAGCAAGTTTGTGATCAATCTGCCGGAGATCCTGATACGAATGACAATGGGACAGGTGTATACTGGTCTGACGGCTGGTCTACTACTTACTATACAAGTATTGCGATGATGGCTATTGCGGGTAGCGAGACCCCGGATAGGTCTATGTCTGGAGGTGTCTGTAATGGTTGGACTTACAAAGATGTCCTTCAGGATGCCGCAGACTACATGGCTTATGGCCAGACTGACCCAGATTGTGCAGACCGGGGCGGATGGTCTTATAGTGCTCTCAATAACCAGTGCGGGAGTGACAACTCCAATGCTGGATATGCAGTCCTTGGCCTTGGGTATGCCCAGGTAGATCCCTTCAATTGTATCATTCCGGACTGGGTAATGGACGAATTGAGCCTCTATTGTAACTATATTCAAAATGATGTCGACGACCCCGTGCAAACAGATGACGGAGGTTCTGGATACAGCGACCCAAATTCTTGGGTCAACGTCCTTAAAACCGGAAATCTGCTCTATGAGATGGCTCTTACCGGTGACGCGAAAGATACTCAAAGGGTTAAAGATGCGCTTGCTTATCTTGTTCGTCATTGGGATGATAATGCCGATCCCGGCTGGAGGCCAAATCACTATCAGGCCATGTACACCTGCATGAAGGGGCTCGAGGCCATGGGTATTTTTACCTTTGGCGTTCCTGAAATTGATTGGTACGCGGATTTCTCCGATGCCATTGTCTCTCAGCAGAATGACGATGGATCCTGGTCAGGGTGTCCCTGTTATTGTTTGGGAGCTTCGTGTAACGATTGCGGTAGTATACTCTGCACCGAATGGGCTCTTCTGACCTTGGAGCGCTCTGTTGCCCCGCTGATCAGGCCTGTGGTCAGTGATATCCCTGACCAGTGCATCCCCGCAGGAGGAAGTTTTGCTGCCATAAGTCTGGATGACTATGTCGAGGATGGAGATAATGCTGATGATGAGATTGCGTGGACCACTGCCGGAGGGGTAAACACCAATGTGTCTATCGTTGATCGGGTAGCTACCATCACTTATACTGAGGGTTGGACTGGAAGCGAAATGATTACCTTTACCGCAACAGATCCGGATGACCAGTTGGACAGTGATAATGCAACCTTTACTGTTGACCCGGTTCCAGTTGTAGGCGATATCCCCGACCAGACAGCCCCATTTACTACTTTTGATCTGGACGATTTCCTGAGCGGTATCGATCCTTCCGAAGTGACCTGGTCATATTTGGGTAATTCCTGCCTTGTTGTATCAATAGATGCCGATAATGTCGTGACGGTAACCAAGGGACTTTTATGTGATGATCCAGAAACAATAACCTTTACTGCTAAGGCTGTTGTATGCGGGGAAGAAGTAAGCGATAGCGACGATGCCACTTTTACTCCTAACCAACCACCCGATTGCTCAGAAGCTATTCCGAGCATAGATACTATCTGGCCACCAAACCACAAGTTTGTGCCCGTGAATATTCTGGGTGTGACCGATCCTGACGGAGATGCTGTTACGATAACAATTGATGGCATCTTTCAGGACGAGCCCGTAGAAACTATCGGTGACGGCAATTTCACCCCGGATGGCCAGGGTATTGGGACCGACACTGCTGAGGTACGTGCCGAACGTATTGGGACAAAAAAGGTTCCTGGCAACGGTCGGGTTTACCACATCAGATTTACTGCTGATGACGGAAATGGCGGCTCATGCTCCGGCGAGGTACTCGTTGGGGTTCCTCACGACCAGGGCAGTGGCGTTGTCCCTGTTGACGAGGGCGCATTATATGATTCCACTTCTTTATACCCATAATAGGAAAAAGCTCAATTAACACATTAATGTGAAGGCCAGGCAGGGTGGGTTCTCAAGCTCTGCCTGACCTCGTCACAAGAGGCGATGAACGACAATTAAAATGATGTTTCCGAACTATAGATTTGAATTTTAGAAAAATTAAGTTACTACTATCAAGTTAGTTAGTTAGTTAGTTATAGTGGTGGACACCATAGATGGGTCAAGAAATAAATAAAGTCGATATCTCTGCTACCCTATTGTTTTTAATAGACTCATCTATGATGTTCACCACTA
>JAUWOS010000116.1 GCA_030611985.1 Desulfobacterales bacterium
AGCGTTCACAGGTGCTGCATATGCACGTTTTCAGGGCAATCAACATAGCAACACTATAGTTGATTGCCCTGAAAACGCACATCTACAGCACCTGTAAAAAGCTTACATGCTGGGAAGTAGCCTTGTATGCTACCGAGAAAACGATAACGGAAAACAGCTAAAATATTAGGAATAGAGAAGGAAATATGAGCTTTCTTGATAAAATTGATTCTCCTGCAGATTTAAAGCGTCTTTCGCGATCGGATCTCCCGATTCTTGCCTCAGAAATACGTAGCGTTATAATTGATGTTGTATCCAAAAATGGCGGCCATCTGGCATCAAGTCTTGGCGCTGTTGAACTGACGATTGCCATCCACTATGTCTTTGACGCACCCGACGATAAGATTGTCTGGGATGTAGGACACCAGTCTTATGCCCACAAGCTTCTTACAGGACGAAGAAAACAGTTTCATACACTTCGTAAACATGGTGGCATATGCGGATTTACCCGCATGAGCGAAAGCCCGTTTGATGCATTTTCAACAGGGCACAGCAGCACATCTATATCAGCAGGACTTGGAATGGCCTGCGCCAAGCGTTTAAAAGATGATACTTCAAAGGTTGTATCAATTATAGGGGACGGATCCATGACTGCCGGACTGGCCTTTGAAGGTCTTAATCAGGCAGGAGATATTCACAAGAATCTTCTTGTCATATTAAACGACAATGATATGTCAATTTCTCGTAATGTTGGCGCTGTATCTTCGCTTTTAAGCCGCACATTTTCTGCAAAATATCTTCAGGGCTTAAAAAAGGAACTTGGAAATTTTCTTAAATCCCTCCCTAAAATCGGTGATGATATCTATCAATTTGCAAAACGCTCGGAGGAATCTTTCAAGGCTTTCATAACGCCGGGAACACTTTTTGAAGCCTTTAACTTTGAATATTTTGGCCCGATAGATGGACACAACCTGAATCACCTTATTGATATACTTGATAATATTAAAGACATGGATGAGCCGGTACTTCTTCATGTTACAACAAAAAAAGGAAAGGGATACCTTCCTGCTGAAAAGAATCCTGTTTATTTTCACGGAGTTGGATCGTTTGAGATCAAAACAGGCAACTCTGTTAAAAAAAGTTCTACTCCAAGCTACACCGAAGTATTCGGCGAAACCATGGTAAAGCTGGCCAAAGACGACAAAAGAATTATTGCCGTTACTGCTGCAATGCCTGAAGGCACAGGACTTACAAAATTTGCAGAAATTTATCCTGACCGATTTTTTGATGTGGGAATAGCTGAACAGCATGGGGTTACCCTTGCCGCAGGCATGGCAACTGAAGGATTCAAGCCCGTGGTAGCCATATATTCTACATTTTTGCAGCGCGCTTACGATCAAATATTGCATGATGTATGTATAGAAGCCCTTCCGGTAATTTTTGCCATTGACAGAGGAGGTATTGTAGGTGAGGATGGCGCAACCCATAATGGGCTGTTTGATCTTTCCTTTCTTAGAAGTCTTCCCAATATGATAGTAATGGCTCCAAAGGATGAAAATGAACTTTGCAAAATGATGGCAACAGCTCTTGCCCATAAAGGTCCTGTTGCATTTCGATATCCAAGAGGAATCGCGGAAGGCACAAAAATAGAAAAAGATATTGTTTCCATACCTGTCGGAAAAGGGGAAGTCCTGAAAGAAGGAAACGACATCCTTATTCTGGCCATAGGAAGATCTGTTGGTGACGCTCTTTCCGCTCATTTGTCATTAATGAAACAGGGCATATCCGCCACGGTTGTAAACTGCCGTTTTGTAAAGCCGCTTGACGTTGACTTGATAAGTTCTCTTGCTGAAAAAATACCACAGATAATAACAGTGGAAGATAATGTACGCCAGGGAGGATTCGGAAGCGCTGTTCTGGAATGTTTAAGCGATAAGGATGTAACGGGTTTTTCTCTTAAGCGTATAGGTATGCCTGATACCTTCATTGAACACGGCACTCAGGATTTTCTCAGGTCTAAATACGGCATAGACGCGCCTGCAATAGTAAGGGCAGCCAAAAAACTTTTGAACCAGTAACCAGACAACCGTACATGTAACGAAAAACCGTAAGCGTTCACAGGCACTGCATATGCACGTTTTCAGGACAACCAACATAGCAACACTATAGTTGATTGCCCTGAAAACGCACATCTACAGCACCTGTAAAAGCTTACATGTTAGGAAGCAGCCTTGTTTACTACCAGTTCTTCCCGTGAACGGTAACGAAAAACCAGATCCAATGCCGGCAAAAAAAAGACTTGATCTCATTCTTGTGAAAAAAAAAACTTGTTAAGAGCAGACAGCGGGCTCAGGCTTTGATTATGGCCGGAAAGGTTTTTGTAAACAATCACCTTGTGGATAAGTCCGGCGCTCTGATTTCAGAAGATGATGATATAATCCTTAAGGGTAAAGATATTCCCTATGTAAGCAGAGGCGGAATTAAGCTTGAAAAAGCTTTGAAATCTTTTCAAATAAATATAGAGGGTCTTGCTTGTCTCGATGTGGGAGCATCCACAGGAGGATTTACCGATTGCCTTCTTCAACATGGCGCAAGTCGTGTTTTTGCTGTGGATGTCGGTTACGGACAACTGGCCTGGAAGTTGAGACAAGACCTGCGAGTTGTAGTTATAGAACGTACAAATATCCGGCACATGTCTTTTGAAGCGCTCCCCTCCCCTATTGATCTTGCTACTATAGATGTTTCTTTTATCTCTCTTAAAATAGTTGTTCCTTCAATACTTAAATTTATGAAAAAAGATACAAGGATTATTGCTCTGATAAAGCCTCAGTTTGAGGTTGGAAAGGGTAAAGTCGGAAAAGGCGGCGTGGTGCGGGATCCGGTATTGCATGATGAGGTAATAAAAGACCTTTCAAATTTTTTTAGTAAAATCGGTCTTTTATATAAATCTGTTATCTCTTCTCCTATACTTGGCCCAAAAGGAAACAAAGAGTTTATCATTGCTTTAGAAACAGGAACAAAATCACTTCACCGGGCAGGTGCATAGATTTGGATCGGAGGCGATTTTTTTTGGTCTTGATTTTTTTTAGCTGAGTATATAAAATAATGCCCGAACGAACGAAAAATAAAAAATTTTACAGTTCGATTTAATGCAGTTGATGATTTTAAAAATCAGAGAGGAGCTTAATTTAAATGAATGAAACTGTAGAAAATTTAAGAAACATTGCTCTGGTTGCCCATGGAGGCGCCGGAAAAACTTCACTATCAGAAGCCATGCTTTTTAATACGGGAGCTATAAAACGATTGGGGCGTGTTGAAAATGGTAATACTGCGATGGACTTTGAGCCGGAGGAAATTAAACGTCAAATAAGCATAAGCAGCGGATTTCATCAATATATCTGGAAACAACATACCGTCAGTCTCGTTGATACGCCGGGTGATCAGAATTTCTTTTCGGATACCAAAACCTGTATGCAAGCTGCCGATGGGGTTGTTGTACTCATAGACGCAGTAAATGGTGTAAAAGTTCAGACTGAACAGGCATGGGATTTTGCCGGAGAATTCAATCTGCCTTGCGTTATCTTTATCAATAAGATGGACAGAGAGCGGGCGGATTTTTTTCATGCATTTAAAGACGCAGCAGATTGCTTTGAACCAAAACCGATTATTCTGCAACTTCCGATAGGAGCAGAAGCTGATTTTAAAGGCGTTGTGGATCTTGTCGGCATGAAAGCATATACCTATAGCTCTGAAGGTAAAGAAACCGAGATTGATATTCCTTCAGATATGCAGGAACTGGCAGGAAAGGAGCGAGAAGCGCTTGTTGAAAATATTGCAGAGACGGACGATGAACTTCTTGAACGATATCTTGAAGGTGAAACCCTTTCTGATGAAGATATTAAAGCAGCTTTAAGAAAAGGCACGTTATCGCGCAGTTTTGTGCCTGTCCTTTGCGGATCAGCTACAAGCAATATCGGCATAAATCTCCTTACGGACTTTATTGTCAATTACATGCCTTCGCCACTTGATCGTGGTTCCTGGACCGGCGTCGACCCTTCAGGTGAAAATAAAATTGAGCGTACTCCGGATCCTGATGCGCCCTTTTCCGCTTTTGTGTTTAAAACCGTAGCCGATCCATATGCCGGCCGTCTTTCAATATTCAGAATTGTTTCAGGAAAACTTGCCGGAGATGGAAATTTCTATAATGTTAATAAAGATACAAAGGAACGATTCAATCAATTATTGAGACTTGCAGGAAAAGAACAAAAAGTCCTGACAGGGGCCGGACCTGGCGATATTGTTGCTGTAGCCAAACTTAAAGATACAACAACAGGTAATACACTTTGCGATGAAACCGATAAAATAAAATTTGAATGTGCCAAGCCGCTTCCGTCGCTTATTTCTTTTGCTGTTGAGGCAAAAACAAAAGGTGATGAAGATAAGGTATTTACTTCTCTGGCAAAGCTTTTAGAGGAAGATACAGCCTTGAAACTTGACCGAAATTCAGAAACAAAAGAAATTCTCCTCTCAGGTCGTGGACAGGTTCATATTGAGACTGCTGTTGAAAAGCTCAAAAGAAAATTTAATGTTGAAGTTAAGCTGAATACTCCCAAGATTCCCTACAAAGAAACCATTAAGAAAAAAGTCAGGGTTCAGGGAAAACACAAAAAACAGTCAGGAGGTCATGGTCAATATGGTGACTGCTGGATACAAATGGAACCATTACAAAAAGAAAAAGGTTTTGAGTTTGTTAATGCAATAGTTGGAGGCTCTATCCCAAAAACTTATATACCTGCTGTTGAAAAAGGTGTCGTGGAAGCGAGCCGGAAAGGAGCGCTTGCCGGTTTTCCTTGCATTGATTTTAAAGTTACTCTGGATGATGGTTCTTTTCACGCAGTCGATTCTTCTGAAATGGCATTTAAGATTGCAGGTTCTCTTGCTTTTAAAAAGGCTGTGTTAGAAGCCGGTCCTGTTCTGCTGGAACCTGTTATGAAAATTACAATCACTACGCCTGATGAATATATGGGCGATATTATGGGCGATCTAAACAGCAGACGCGGCAAGGTTCTCGGCATGGACAATAAGGGTAAAAATCAGATCATCATGGCAAATGTGCCGATGTCCGAATTTTTGACCTATGCACCGGATTTAAGGTCCATGACAGGCGGTCGCGGCATGTTTTTCATGGAATTTTCACATTATGACGAAGTTCCCGCCCAGATATCACAGAAGATTATAGAAGAAATAAATAAAAACAAGGAATAAGAGCAAGGGACAAGAGCGTTGATAAATAATCCACCTCCCATAAAGGGGTGGATTTTTTTGTAAGCGTTTACGTGTTGGGAAGCGGTCTTGTTTGCTGCCAGTTCTCCTGTGAACGGTTACGATTTTTTTATTGCCTGCCTACCCTGCCCTACCCTACAAAGGGTCTCCTGACAATGGTATCCTTTTGCCATCGTTTATCGTCCCTGTATGGATACTCAATATTGTAATGAAGTCCGCGGCTTTCTTTCCTGTACATGGCGCACTTTATAATCAGCTCTGCTACTGTAGCTATATTTCGAAGCTCAATAAGATCCGGAGCAACCTTAAAATCCCAGTAATATTCCCGAATCTCGTTCTGAATGTTTTCAATTCGTCGTTTTGCCCTGGCCAGCCGTTTATTTGATCTGACTATTCCAACATAGTTCCACATGAAGCGCCTGATCTCATCCCAATTGTGTGAAACCATAATACCTTCATCACTGTCAGTTGTACCGATCTCATCCCACACAGAAGGCTCAGGCATAGACTTGAGGTCAAAGGTATTAATATCTTTGACAGCCTGTCCGGCAGCCATGTGGGCATAAACAAGCCCTTCAATAAGAGAGTTGCTTGCAAGCCTGTTAGCGCCATGAAGCCCTGTACATGCTGTTTCACCTATTGCATACAGCCTGTGAATATCTGTTCTGCCGAACATGTCGGTCGCAACTCCGCCACACATATAATGGGCGGCAGGAACAACAGGGATGGGTTCCTTTGTCATATTAATGCCAAACGTGAGACATTTTTTATATAGATTTGGAAAATGATTTTTAACAAATTCAGAATTCTTATGAGATATATCAAGAAATACAGAATCATCGCCGCTTTTTTTGAGTTCTGTGTCAATAGCACGAGCAACCACATCCCTGCATGCCAGATCTTTTTGCGGGTCATATTTTTCCATGAAAGGGCTGCCGGCAGAATTAACAAGAATTCCGCCTTCGCCTCTTACGGCTTCTGAAATCAGGAAATTTTTAGCATCAGGATGATAGAGACAGGTTGGATGAAACTGTACAAATTCAAGATTGGCTATAGCGGCGCCTGCTCTATAGCTCATTGCAATTCCATCTCCGGTGGCAATATCAGGGTTACTTGTATAAAGATAAACCTTGCCGGCGCCTCCTGTAGCAAGAAGTGTTACTTGAGCGCAAAACGTTTTGACCTGATTTATTTCTCTGTCAAGAACATATGCTCCGCAGCAATAGTCTTCATGGGTAGTGGTGACAAGCCCCCTTTTCATACGTGTTGAACAGACAATAAGATCAATTGCAATGTGATTTTCAAAGACGGTAATATTTTTGTGATTTTTGACGTGTTTTACCAGGGCGGTTTCTATTTCCATTCCTGTCATGTCATAGGCATGCACAATACGTTTTTGTGAATGCCCGCCTTCGCGTCCCAAATCAAAATCAAAATTCGGCGATTCATCTTTTAAGCTTTCTTTCTTTCTGAGATTGAAATGAGCGCCCAACTTGATCAATTCACGAATTCTGTCCGGTCCGTTTTTAACTACCATCTCTACAACTTCCCTGTTGCAAAGACCATCTCCGGAAGCAAGGGTATCCTGAATATGAAGCTCAAATGTGTCGAGTTTGCCAAAAACAGAGGCGATTCCACCTTGTGCAAGGCTGGTGCTGCTATCCATAACCAGCTTTTTGGTTACCAGGGCAACACTGCCAATCTCTGCTACCTTAAGGGCAAAACCAAGACCCGCTACGCCGCTGCCGATTATCAGAAAATCTGTTTTAATTTTCATAAGTTAAATGTCCTGAACTTGATAGTATAGGAATTTACATTCGTTCCCAGGCTCTGCCTGGGAATGCATTATGCGAGGCTCTGCCTCTTGTAAATGGATGCCCGAATTTAAAACCCGCTTTAAAGCAAAGATGATTTTCTGCGCTGACGTTTAGCGCTTAAACCTAATATAAAACCCACTACAAGAACACCTGCCCCGCTTAAAAACCACTTAATATTTTGATGCAGCAAAAGCGTCGTTAATTCTTCTTCCGTTTTTTTGAGTTTTTCCGTCTGCCCTGCGAGCTGCAATGCCGTTTTCTCATGATTTGATTTAAGTTCAAGAAATTCAGCGGACTCCGTTTTCAGTATTTCATAAGATTTACTAACTTTAGCAAGCATTTCTTCGTTTTCGGCAAGTTTTAAGCTAAGTCTCTTGTTTTCCTTTTTAAGTTTTGTGCTTTCTTCAAGCATGGAGGCAGACTGAAGCGAGAGCGCTTTATGATTTTTTTTTAATCTTTCCAGTAGAAGACGGCTCGGTTGCCTGGACATAAGAAAACGGTTTAATATCCAGCCTTCCTTTTGACTTGGCAGCCGAACTCTGGTCCACTCTTTATCCGGCTCTATCACCTCAACTTTCTCTCCGGATTTAATTATCTCTATTATTTTACGGTCAATTCCAGGCCCCGTTCTTAATGTTACTTTTATAGTATCGCTGATATACATGGTTTCAGCCCAGACTACACCGGAAAATAAAACTATACAAATTCCAATAAAAATAAAGCGTTTCATAAATGACGTTCTCCATAAGGTTGCAAGTTACAGACTTTTCGTAAGCGTTCACAGG
>JAUWOS010000133.1 GCA_030611985.1 Desulfobacterales bacterium
AGCGTTCACAGGCACTGCATATGCACGTTTTCATGGCAACCAACATAGCAAATCTATAGTTGATTGCCCTGAAAACGCACATCTACAGCACCTGTAAAAGCTTACATGTTGGGAAGTAGCCTTGTTGTGCTACCGATTCTCTCGTGAACGGTTACAATTTATCATTGGTTAGTTTTTAGTCTTTGCTTGCCGGTTTTTTTACAGGTGTATCATTTTTCTTGGCTTCTTCCCATAATTTATTCATTTCGTCCCTGGAAAAAGATTTCACGCTTTTCCCATCTTCTGAAGCCGCCTTCTCCATGTGCTTAAAACGTTTTTCAAATTTTTTTATAGAACTCGACAAAGCTGTTTCAGGGTGGATATATGCGAAACGGGCTACATTTACAAGCGTAAAAAGGATATCGCCAAATTCCATGGCCAAGTCGGCCTGATTTTCCTCGGCCTGATTTTTTCTTGCTAATTCGGTTTTAAACTCAGACCATTCCTCTTTCACCTTTTTCATGACACCTGAAATATCATCCCAGTCAAACCCTGCTGCCGCAGCGCGATCGGAAATCCTGTAAGCACGCATCAGAGCAGGTAGATTAACAGGAACCGAATCAAGAATCGATTCTTTTTGAGAATGACTTTTTTCTTTTAGCTTAACATTGTGCCACAGCTTCTTTACTTCATGGGCACTTTCAGCTTTGTCGCTGCCAAAAACATGAGGGTGGCGACGAATCATTTTTTCTATATTCAAACGAACAACATCTTTAATATCAAAATGCCCCATCTCCTGGAACAGCCCGGCAATAAAAAATATTTGAAACAATACATCTCCAAGCTCCTCACAAACATTATTCGGATTTCCCGATTCAATGGCGTCGATCAGTTCATATGTCTCTTCCATTAAATAAACCGCCATTGTCTGCGGAGTCTGCTTTCTGTCCCATGGACATCCGTTTTTTCCTCTTAACCTCTCAATTAGCTCAATTAAAGTATCTGTCTTCAAGTCAACTCCTTTTCATGAACTTTGAAAAAATAAATTACCAAATGAAGATTTAGGCACTTTTTTGACAAGAAAACAACTTAAAAGGTGAAAAACTTGCGATAAAAATGTTCAATGACGCTTTTTAGATATTAATACTCCACAATACTCCCCTTTGTCTTAAATCCAAAAATTCGGTAGTCCTTACAAAGCAGTGCAGTTTTAAACAAATCACCATAGTTTTACTTTGTAAACACTTGATTTTTCACTATATGCTGCCGGAAACCATAATATGTAACTTATTGAAATTATTGATCCTCGCTGTTTTGCAAGGACTATCTGATTTTTTATTTTGTTCTTGACACTTATTTAAAATTATACTTGTATGCATATACAGTGGATAAAAGTGGTTGATAGGGTAATATATGTTTCGAGGAAGCTCCTTTCATACGATTGATTCAAAAGGACGTATAATAATTCCTGCCAGATTCCGTGATGCTATAAAGGTCGGAGGCGGCAACGGAGTCGTGGTTACCAGGCTGGATAAGGCGCTTTTTGTTTATGCATTGGATGAATGGAGCAAGATAGAATCCCGAATATTGTCCGTAGCTGAAACCAGTGAATATATGCGTCGTTTTAGAAGGGTTTTTATAGGAGGCGCTTTTGACTGTGCTTGCGACAAGCAGGGACGTGTTCTGATTCCTCCAGTCTTAAGGCAGTACGCAGAACTTGAAAAGGATATTGTGCTTGTCGGGCAGATCACTCATTTTGAAGTATGGTCAAAAGAAAAATACGAGCTGGAAATAACGCAGCTTGAAGAAGATATGAAAAAAGAGGAGGTCAGCAACGAGATCGCAAAGTTAGGACTATAGTTTTATGCCATACAAACATATTTCCGTAATGAAAAATGAAGCTATTTACTACCTTAATTGTAAGCCTGGGAAGATCTACGTTGACTGTACGCTTGGCGGATCGGGCCACTCAAAAGTTATCTGCGAAAAAATTATTCCTGATGGAATCCTTATAGGAATAGATCAAGATAAAGATGCAATAAAAAATGCAAAAAAGGTTCTGCAGCCATATTGTTCAAAATTGCATCTCTTCCATGACAGTTTTATAAATCTTCCGGCAATTCTTTCAGAATTAAATATTCCTGCGGTAGATGGCATTCTTCTCGATCTTGGGCTTTCACTTCATCAACTTGAATCAAGCGGCCGAGGTTTCAGTTTTAAAAAAGATGAACCGCTTGACATGCGGATGAACATGGAATCGAGTGTAAAAGCTGAAGATTTAATCAACAAAATGGATGAAAAAGGTCTTAAAAAAATTTTTAGAGAATACGGAGAGGAGCGACGGGCACGACAGATAGCGCAAAAAATAGTAAGGGCAAGAAAGCTCAAACCAATCACATCAAGCAAGCAGCTATCCCTGATAGTGTGTGATGCTGTCGGAAAAAAAGCATTGTTTACCCAAAAGATTCATCCTGCTACACGAGTGTTCATGGCTCTTAGAATTGCTGTGAACAGTGAACTCGAAATACTTGATTCATTCATGGAAAAGGTAGCGGATTTTCTTCAACCCGGTGGTCGCCTCTGCGTTATATCGTTTCATTCTCTTGAGGATCGAATTGCAAAACATCGAATAAAGGCTTTGGAAAGAGAGTGCGTATGCCCGCCTGACTTTCCAAAATGCATATGCAGTGAAAAAAAGGTAGTACATATTTTGACCAGGAAGGTGGTGCGGCCGACGAAAGAAGAAGTTGAAGCTAATCCTATGGCTAGAAGCGCTAAGCTTAGGGCTTGCGAGAAGATTTAGGGATTCTGTAATTATAAGATGAAAAAGAAGACAAAAAAAAATATTTATAAACTAAAAGTAACCGGAACCTGGCTTTTTCTTATGCTGATTTTTATTGCGGAACTTCTTTCTTATACCTGGTGCAGAGTCCAGTGTGTCGGGGTTGGATATGAAATATCAAAAGAGTCTGATAGCTATCGAAATCTTATAGCTTTGCAAAATAACTTAAAGATTGAGCTTGCGCACCTGAAATCTCCCAAGCGGATCGAAAAAATAGCAAAAGAGCAGCTTGGTCTGATAGTGCCGACTCCAAAGCATATTATTCTGATTCCATGAAACCATCTCAAAAAAAACGTATAAGACTGCGCTGCATTCTAATCGGTTTTATTTTCAGCATCTTTTTAATGGCAATTGGAGCAAAAGCAGTATATCTGCAAATTTTTTGCGGCCCATGGCTGTCTCAAAAAGCAGCCGACCAATATGAAAAATCTTTTGTATTTCATGGAGAGCGTGGAACAATATATGATATAAATAACAGGGAAATGGCTGTCAGTATAAATGTGACATCAATTGCAGCATATCCTAAACATATTAAAAATGTGCAAACAACGGCAAGAGTTCTTGAAAAAGCGCTGAAAATTGACATAAAGGCGCTTAGCCTAAAACTTGCATCTAAAAAGTCATTTGTATGGGTTAAGCGTCGAGTTACTCCCAGGGAAGCAAAGGAAGTTAAAGATCTTAAGCTAAACGGCATAGATTTTATATCTGAACGTAAGCGTTTTTATCCAAACAAAGCTCTTGCCGCACAGGCGCTTGGATTTTCAGGCATTGACGGTCATGGCCTGGAAGGAATTGAATTCTATTATAATGATTATCTTAAAGGCGCTACCGATAAATTTACGGTTTTAAAAGACGCCCTCGGTCGCGGATTTGATTCTGAAAAAAAAGGCGTTTCAAGTTATGGCGGCAATAATCTCATACTTACTATTGACAATACAATTCAGCATATAACCGAAAGAGTTCTGGAAGAAGCGGTTACAAAATTTTCAGCCGAATCGGGAATGGTAATTGTAATGTCTCCAAAAACAGGAGCTGTATTGGCTCTGGCGCACTATCCTTTTTTTAACCCGAATTCCTTTGAAAGTTTTGACAGGAAATCATGGAGAAATAGAGCAATAACCGATCAGTTTGAACCTGGCTCAACTATGAAGATTTTCAGCGCAGCTGCTGCGTTGGAATCCGGAGCGTGCGCGCCAAATTCTATCTTTTTTTGCGAAAACGGCGCATATAGAATTGGGAAGAACGTTGTTCACGATACACACCCTCATGGATGGCTTTCTTTGCAGCAGATTATCAAGTATTCAAGCAACATCGGCGCTGTTAAAGTGAGCGAAATGATGGGGTCTGAAGTTCTTTACAATACTTTGCGCAATTTCGGCTTCGGAAGGAAGACCGAAATAGACTGCCCAGGCGAAACAACCGGAAGTTTTAGCTCTTATAATCGATGGTCAAAAATAGATGCCGGAGCAATATCTTTTGGTCAGGGTATTTCCGTGTCGGCCATTCAGCTCATAACAGCGGCTTGTGCAATCGCAAATGACGGGATTTTATTGAAGCCTTATATTGTTCAGGCTATAATTGATCAAAATGGGCGTATAATAAAGTGTTCAACTCCTTATAAGGTTAGAAGAGTTGTTTCAAATGAAACTGCCAGGGCAGTCAGAAAGATGATGAAGTCCGTTGTCAGCGATGGCGGCACGGGAGTTAATGCTGCGCTTGAAAGTTATTCCGTTTGCGGCAAGACGGGAACCGCCCAGAAAATAGATGAAAAAGGGGTATATAAAAAAGGAAGCTATATAGCATCTTTTATTGGATTTATACCTGCAGAAGAACCTGAAGTGGTAATTCTGGTTATAGTTGATGAGCCTCGGAAAGAGCATTACGGCAGCATTGTTGCAGCTCCTGCATTCAGGAAGATCGCTTATGAAACGCTCAACTATATAATGCCGGTCGACCGCATGCACGTAAAAAGCGAAGATACGCTGAGCACTGCCACAAATTGCGTTTTTTGAATTGTAAAAAAATTGTAACCGTTCGAAGTTATTTCATCCACGTTCCTTAGGAGCTATGAAAATGAAACAAAATTTGTCACTCGAAGATATCATTAGGCTTTTAAAGGTTGAAAAGGAATTTTTGAAGAATGAATTCGGTGTACTCAATATCGGACTTTTCGGATCCTATGCTAAGAGAACTCAGAGAGTTGATAGTGATATTGATCTCATAGTTGAGCTGAAAGAGCCTCGTTTTGAGTGGCTTTCAGGGTTGCAGATATTTCTGGAACAAAAGTTTGACAAAAAAATTGAATTGGTTCGTAAAAGCGATAATGTTAATCGCCGGTTTACACAACGGATTGGAAATGAGGTAATATATGCTTGATGATATTATTCAGGACAATCTACAATTCATCATGGAATCAATTGTAAGGCTACTTCCCAACATGTAAGGACGAAGACGAAAGAGCAAGAGAGTGAAGCTTTCAAATTTACTTAAAGCTGTTGAAACGAAAAAACCTGTTTCGGGGTCAGATCCTGAAATAGGCTCTATTCACTACAGGGCTCAGGATGTTAAAGCGGGAGGGCTGTTTGTTGCCATACCGGGTCATACGATAGATGGTCATGAGTTTATCGATCAAGCATTGGCAAATGGCGCATCAGCAATTGTTACACAAAAACCGATAAATAAAAATTCAATAACTATTGAAGTTGAAAACAGCAGAAATGCCCTTGCGGCTATCTCCGCACGGTTTTTCGGAAACCCTTCGGAAAAGCTGTTTATAATCGGAATAACAGGCACAAACGGCAAAACAACAACCACATTTTTGATCGAAAGCATACTTGCAAAGGCCGGTTTTAAAGTCGGAGTTATAGGAACTATAAATTATCGTTATCTGGGAAAAACTTTTAAAAGCCCCATGACAACGCCTGAGTCTCCGGATCTTCAGGGGATACTCGCCAGAATGCAAAAATGCGGCATTACTCATGTAGTAATGGAAGTTTCATCGCATGCAATCGACCTTCACAGGATTGATTATTGCCGGCTTGATGTTGCCGTATTTACCAATCTGAGCCAGGATCATCTTGATTATCATAAAGATATGAATTCTTACTGGTCTTGTAAAAAAAGACTCTTTACGGAAAATCTAAGCTCAGGACCCAAGAAGGACAGAGCGCTGGCTGTAATAAACTGCGATGATGCAAGAGGGAAAGAACTTGCGTTGGAGCTTAAAGATATAAGCTCAAAGCTCAAAGGTGGAAGCTCAAAGGTGAAGGTGCTTGAGCTTTCGGACGATACGATCAGGCCCTCAAACATCAGTTATGAACCGACCGGTATTGCAGGGAAAATTTCAACTGAAAAAGGAGTTTTTGATTTCAAATCGTCTCTTGTGGGGGAGCATAATCTGAAAAATATTTTATGCGCTGCATGTGTTGGTTTTGCTCTTGGTCTTTCCACTCGTATAATAAAAGCCGGCATTGAAGAAGTATCCTGTGTGCCGGGTCGGCTTGAACGCATTTCAGATAGTACAGACCGGTTTGTATACATAGATTATGCTCATACTCCTGATGCTCTGGAACATGCGCTTTCTTCTTTGAGATCAGTAGCAAGCAATAGGATTATCTGTATATTTGGTTGTGGCGGCGACAGAGATAAGAGCAAACGACCAAAAATGGGTGAAATTGCAGGAAGGTTTTGCGATCTTGCCATTATAACATCGGATAATCCGCGAACAGAAGAACCGATGGAGATTATCAGCCAGATACTTGAAGGAACTAAAAAAGCATCCGGGCGTAATTATGCTTTATTGGATCCGGCAACAGGTTTCAATGAAAAAGGATACGTGATTGAACCTGATCGCAAAAATGCCATATACCTTGGTATTGCCGTATCCAGACCGGGTGACATCGTTCTTGTTGCCGGCAAGGGGCATGAGACTTGTCAGATAGTCGGAAATAAAAACATCCCTTTTGATGATAGGCGAGAAGTGATTAAGGTGCTTTTATAGGAATTTAGGGATTAAAACAAATTTAGGAATTAAAACAAATTTAGGGATTTAGGGATTTAGGAATTCAGGAATTCATGTTTTATCACTTATTGTATTCGCTCCATACAACTATTTCGGCTTTTAATGTATTTAAGTACATTACATTCCGGACTATTTATGCCGGTCTGACTGCTC
>JAUWOS010000049.1 GCA_030611985.1 Desulfobacterales bacterium
AATCGGTAGCACAACAAGGCTACTTCCCAACATGTAAGCTTTTACAGGTGCTGTAGATGTGCGTTTTCAGGGCAATCAACTATAGATTTGCTATGTTGGTTGCCCTGAAAACGTGCATATGCAGTGCCTGTGAACGCTTACCTTTTTTCAAAGAAAATTAGGAACGTAGACGAATAAACTATCCTCCAATTGAAGACATCCGGCCTGAAACCATGGTGGGTTTATTGCCGACCAGGTTATGCTCAAGGGGTTTGTGGAATGCGGCGCTAAGGAAAATATCACATAGCTCATTGTCCAAACATCCTTTTCTGAGCGCGCCTTTAAAATCTTCCTGATAATCGGACAAAAGACATGGCCTTAATTGGCCACTTGCCGTTAACCTCAGCCGGTTGCACTTATTGCAAAAATGATGACTCAAAGGACTTATAAATCCTATTTCTCCTTTAGCGCCTTCGAATTTATAACGCTCGGCAGGACCGTCATTGATTCCTTTTTCAACAGGAATCAGCTTGCCTGATGCACTTAAACGTTTTTTTATTTCAGGAATGAGCAAATTATGGCTGATATTTAAGCGAGGAATCCCAATCGGCATGTATTCGATAAATCGCACATGAAAAGGATAAGAATATGATAAACCCGCAATATCTGCCAGTTCATCATCGTTTATACCTCTAAGAGCCACTGCATTGAGCTTGATTGGATTAAAATCCATCTTTTGGGCTAGCTCTATCCCTTCCCAGACATGATGAAATAAATCGTGTCCGGTTATTTTCTTAAACTTTTGCCTGTTCAGAGTATCCATGCTGATGTTTATCCGCTTTATACCAGCGGATTTAATTTTTTCGATGTTATCTTTAAGAAGAATACCGTTTGTAGTAAGAGATACATCTGAAAGCTCCTTAATTTTGGTCAATTCATTTAAAAAGCCATAAACACCTTTTCTGATAAGGGGCTCTCCGCCGGTTATTCTGACCTTGGAGATTCCAAGACTTACACCTATCCTGACAAGACGCAGAATTTCTTCATACCTTAAAATCTCTTTATGCGGGAGGTACGGAGCAAAATCCTTTGAAGCACAGTATATACACTGGAGGTTGCAACGATCTGTAATAGATATGCGAAGATAATTAAGGCGGCGGTTGAAGCCATCTATTAATTTTGTATAGGCATTCAAAGATTTAAGGTTTAAGGTTTCGTCCACGTTCCTAATGATATTTTGGCATCCTTCATTTTGTAGTTTACACTTTTCGGAAAAGAGCAAGCTCTCAATAGTTTCTGAGCCCTCTGAAACGCCTTATTTTTAGGTATTCTACATGTCATGAAAAAAATTAGGCTTTTTTGAAAAAATCCGAAAAAGTGTAAACTACTTTTTGGCTTAAATGAAGGATGCCGATATTTTGATAAAATTCGTGAGCTATTTGAAAACCACAGTAAAACAATCATGTCAACCAGGGCAAACGCACTTGTATTAGTCCGAATTTAGCCACGTTCCTAAATTGATGCTGCTTTTATTACTTTCTTTTTTAACTCAAAATCAAAAACTCAAAACCGTGCCTGAACGAAGTTTTTGTTCAGACGCTAACTCTTCTCTTCACTATCAACCGATACTTCTTCTGCAACTTTAATACAATTATTATTCTTTTTTATTATCGGCCCATCAAAATCATCTTCAAGTTCATCTTCAAGTTCATCTTCAAACAATTCATCAATCTCAACCGGCTCCTTTTTAATATCTTCTACAACCTCCGGCTTTTTCTGATCCATTGTCAATAAATCAATATCATCAAAAAAAAGTTCAGTGGATTGATTCTTTTCGGAACCATAAATGGTTATGACCGATTCAGCTATTTCATCTGCATACAAACCGGATGGATACATGTTTTGAGTCCTCAATGTAGAAATAAGATACGCCTTGCCCTTTGCAATTGAGGATTTTATAATCTCATCATCATATGCTTCTTCACAGAGAAGTGAGTACATTTCTTTATCCAATTCGGCAAACTCTCTGACCACCAGCTTGTTTTTTTCGTCATCTTTAAAGATTAAATATTTTTGTTTCATAACATAGTTTCTCCTTAGGAGCGTGAACGAAATAACTTCCGCAACTACACATCACAGCTTCAAGCCATATTTTGACCAATCTCAAATCCAAAAAATATCAAAATAGCTCGCTATTCCTTCAACTTTTGTGATCTGAGACTGGTCAAATCTAACCCAAATCTATGCGCCTGCTTGTGGAAGTTATTTCGTTCACGCTCCTTATTAATGATATTTTGACATTCTTTATTTTGAGGTAAAAGTAGTTGACGCTTTTATTGGAACTAAAAATTGTAACCGGTCTTTTATAATTATTGTTACTTTTCAATCAAGCGTAAACTACAAAATGAAGGATGCCGATATTTTGATAAAATTCGTGAGATATTTGAAAACCACAGTAAAGCAATCATGTCAACAAGTTCGTTCAAATCTTTCTTTACGGTATCAAAAATAAATGTTAGGAACGTGGACGAAATAACTTTCACAACTATGCGTCACAGCTTCAGGCCGCTTTTGCCCCAAGCTAAGCTCAAATCCGGGCTCAAATCTCAAAAGCATTAAAATAGCTCGCTATTCCTTCAACTTTTGCGATTCAAGATTGGTCAAATCCGGCCCAAATCTATGCGCCTGCTTGGGGAAGTTAATTCGTCCACGTTCCTAATCAACCCTGACATAGATTTCGGCTACGCTTCTTATTGTCAATTTGCCGAACAGTGCATGGGAAATCTTCCATTAAAAGGATAAGCAAATGAAAATACTACGGAAAATAATAGAGATTAATGAAGAATTATGCGACGGCTGCGGCCAATGCGTGCCCGGCTGCGCAGAAGGATCATTGCAAATTGTAAACGGCAAAGCAAAGATGGTTTCGGATAATCTGTGTGACGGTCTTGGAGCGTGTATCGGCGAGTGTCCTAACGGAGCCCTCAGGATTGTTGAACGTAAAGTTGAGGAATTTGATGAACAAGCAGTAAAAAAACATCTGGCGGAAAAAGAAGTGGCGGAAAAAGAAGTGGCGGAACAAAAGCAACAGCCGGCATTGGCCTGCGGGTGTCCATCGACTAATATTCAGATATTTGCACCGGTTTCATCGTGCCTGGAAGCAAATATACCGGCCGGCTTTGAAGATAGTGAATCCTCCCTTTCTCACTGGCCGATCCAAATACGGTTGATACCTGCAACAGCGCCGTTTTTAAAAGGCGCGGATCTTCTTGTGCTGGCAGATTGCTGCGGAATCGCTATTCCAAATTTACATAAGGATTTACTCAAAGGCAGGGTTGTTATGATAGGATGCCCGAAATTTGATGATGTTTCAGAATACATCAACAAGTTTGCAGACATCTTTACAACTGCAGACATAAAAAGTGTTCTGTCGGTTGTTATGGAAGTTCCATGCTGCTCCGGACTTCCCATGATTGTCAAAAAGGGCATGAACGCAGCAGGAAAAAATATACCCATATCAGAGATAGTCATCAGCACAAGAGGGAAAATACTGGAACATACGCCTGTCGGACGCATTCCCAAAAAGTAGGAAATATTGGCATCCTTCATTATTACTTTAGGGATTTGAAAATAATGGGTAAGCGTTCACAGGCACTGCATATGCACGTTTTCAGGGCAACCAACATAGCAACACTATAGTTGATTACCCTGAAAACGCACATCTACAGCACCTGTAAAAGCTTACATGTTGGGAAGAAGCCTTGTTTGCTATCAGTTCTCTTGTGAACGGTTACAATAATGGCTAATGGCACAGGTTGAAATTTTCGGAGAGAATATGAAAAAGTTCTTTAATCTTTACAATCATGGATTCGTAAAAGTTGCTGTTTGTATACCGGAAGTCAGAGTTGCAGATACAACCTTTAATGCCGCAAGCACAATCACACTGGCAAAAAAAGCAGTGGAAAACAATGCTGTTTTTGCTATCTTTCCAGAGCTGGGTATTTCAGCCTATTCTAATGAAGATCTTTTTCATCAGAGCGCTCTTTTGCAAAGCGTATTGGAATCTTGCGAATATATCATTAATGCCACAAAAGATTTAAATCTAATTCTTGTTGTCGGAGCGCCACTGGAAGTCGATTCTCGCCTATTTAACTGCGGGATTGTTTTCTATCAAGGAAAGATCCTCGGAATTGCAGTCAAATCCTATCTTCCCAATTACCGGGAATTTTATGAAAGCCGCCAGTTCAGCCCTGCTGAAGAGGCGCTTTCTGAAACAATTGATCTCTGCGGACAAGAGAATATTCCATTCGGAGCAAATATTATATTTTGTGTGAAGAATATCAAACATTTCAAATTCTTCATAGAGATATGCGAAGATCTATGGGTTCCCATACCGCCATCCAGTTTTGCTGCAATGGGAGGAGCAACCGTCACAGGAAATCTCTCTGCGTCCAATGCAGCTATAGGAAAATCTGAATACCGACACAGTCTTGCTTCAAACCAGTCGGCACGCTGTGTATCTGCATATCTTTACACAGCGGCCGGCCCCGGAGAATCAACTACCGACCTTGCCTGGGATGGTCATGCCATGATTTACGAAAATGGCAACCTGCTTACAGAGTCGGAACGATTTTCCCGGAATCCTCAAATCATCTATGCGGATTTAGATCTGGACCGTCTTGCACAAGACAGGATGCGACTGACCAGCTTTGGCAAGAGCGCCGGGACGCATAGAGACAGACTCGTCAGGTTTCGCAAGATCTTCTTTTCTATTAAAATTCCGGACAACAGGCTGTTGCTTACCGAAAAATACCCAAGATTCCCATATATCCCTGCAGATCCAGCCAGACGCGATCTTCATTGTTACGAAGCATATAACATTCAGGCTCAAGGATTGGCAAAAAGATTAAAGTCTTCGGGTATCAAAAATGTTGTGATTGGAATATCAGGCGGGCTGGATTCCACACATGCTCTAATTGTGACAACACGGGCAATAGACCTTTTAAAACTGACACGATCCAACATCAAAGCATATACAATGCCTGGCTTTGCAACAACAAATAAAACTCACATCAACGCTATAAGGTTAATGAGAGCTCTTGGGGTAGAAACTAACGAAATTGATATTAAAGCAGGTTGTATGCAGATGTTCAGAGATATCGGCCACCCCTATGCAGAGGGAAAACAACTTTACGATATTACATTTGAGAATGTGCAGGCAGGAGAACGCACCTCTCGTCTCTTCCGCATTGCCAACATGAGAAATGGACTGGTGGTGGGAACAGGAGACCTGAGCGAACTTGCATTAGGTTGGTGTACTTATGGTGTCGGCGATCATATGTCTCACTACAATGTGAACGCCGGTGTTCCAAAGACCTTGATTCAATACTTGATCCGCTGGACAGTCCGATCAGGTCAATTCAGCAGGGAAGTATCTGATATCCTGCTTGATATTCTTGAAACGGAAATCAGCCCTGAATTGATTCCAGGCTCTGAATTGATTTCAGGAAAGGACGAAAAACAACCCGCACAAAAGACAGAAATAAAAATAGGCCCTTATGAACTTCAGGACTTCAATAATTTCTATATCACCCGTTTTGGCTATCTTCCCACAAAAATTGCTTTTATGGAATATTGTGCGTGGAGAGATAAAAAGAAAGGCATATGGCCGGATATACCGGAACAAAGACAGAATGAATACACAATCGGAGAAATTAAAAATTGGCTCAAAGTATATCTCTTCCGATTTTTCAAGACCAGCCAGTTCAAACGATCCTGCATGCCAAACGGCCCCAGGGTCGGTGCCGGCGGGTCCCTTTCCCCAAGAAGTGATTACAGAGCGCCAAGTGACAGCGAAGCCATAGTCTGGCTGAAAAACGCAGAGAAAATACCTGATAAAGATGATTTTCTATAAGATTGCCTTTTTTACGAGTCACAGCATAGAGAACTCAGAGACTCTGTCAAGTCCTACGTTCCTCATTTTCTAAACTTTCAAGTACCTCCCAGCGAAGGTAGGCTGCTTTGATTTCATCTTCCATTTCAGCAAGATGTGCCTGGGTCTTTGCGACCTCTTCTTTTCCCTTTTTGTAAAACATGGGATCGGACATAATTGCGTACAGTTTCTTTTGCTCAGTTTCAAAAGTGTCGATCTTAAGCGGTAGCTCTTTAAGTTCCCGCTTTTCCTTAAACCCGAGTTTGCGCTCCTTTGGGCGTCTGATTTCAGACTCGTGTTTATTGCAAGGCTTTTTTGCCGGCAAACGTTCCTGTTCGGGCTGCGTTCTTTGAATCAGCCAGTCATCGTAACCACCGGCATATTCGTTTACCTTGCCTTGATCATCAAAGACCAGAGTACTTGTAACCACATTGTTTAAAAAAGCCCGATCATGGCTTACGAGTAAAATGGTCCCCTGATACTCGAAAAGAAGTTTCTCTAAAAGTTCCAGTGTTTCCGCATCGAGGTCGTTGGTGGGCTCATCCAGCACAAGAACATTGGCCGGCCTTGTAAAAAGTTTTGCCAGAAGCAGCCTGTTTTTTTCTCCTCCGGAAAGAACATGCACCGGCGTGCGACATCTTTCTGCTGAAAAGAGAAAATCTTGAAGATAACTTATCGCATGACGCTTCTGACCGTTAAAAATGATAAAATCGTTCCCTTCGCAGATATTCTCCTGAACAGTTTTGTGTGTGTCTAATTGCACCCTGAGCTGATCGAAATAAGCCACCTGAAGATGAGTGCCATGGCGGATATGCCCTTCATACGGAGAAATTTCTTTTAAAAGGATTTTCAACAGAGTTGTCTTGCCCACTCCGTTGGGACCGATAATGCCCACCTTGTCTCCGCGCATGATTACAGTGGTAAAGTCCCTGATGACAGGGGTTGCGCCGTGCAGGAAACTGATATTTTTTGCTTCTATAACGAGCTTTCCGGTTCTTTCCGTTTCCTGAATCTGCATTCTGACATTACCGCTTTGCATGCGGCGCGCCCGAAAAGCCGCTCGCATCTTGCTCAGGGCTCTAACGCGCCCTTCATTCCTGGTTCTACGGGCTTTGACACCCTGCCTGATCCAGGTTTCCTCCTTTGAAAGTTTTTGGTCAAACACCCTGTTCCGACTTTCTTCGGCTTCAAGGGCAGCCTCTCTTCGTTTTAGATAGGTTTCATAATCACAACTATAAGAAACAAGGCAGCCCCGATCCAGCTCTATTATCCGGTTGGCGATTTTTTTCAGAAAAGCACGATCATGGGTGATAAAGAGCAGGGTTGTTACGTTGCGCAGAATAAATTCCTCCATCCATATGATGGAGTCGATGTCAAGATGGTTGGTCGGCTCGTCTAACAGAAGAATGTCCGGCTGCCCGGCAAGGGCACGGGCAAAAAGCGTGCGTCGTTTCATACCCGCTGAAAGGTCAACGAATTTTTTTTCAGGGTCAAGGCGTGTCCTGGATAAAATACTTTCGATCTGCTTTAAAAGTTCCCACCCGCCGTCTGAGTTTAACCTGTTTTGCAGTTTATCCTGCCTTTTTACAAGTTCGGGGGTATTTACAGTTTCAAGCTGTCTACATATCCTGTTATGTTCGGCCAGCGTCCTGCCCTTTTTTCCCAGTCCATCGGCAACCGCCTCAAAGATCGTGCCGTCGAATCCCGTGGGAACATCCTGGTCCAACGCAGCCACAGTGGTTCCCTGCTGACACCAGACATCACCGCTGTCAGGAAGAATTTCGCCGGATAGAAGCTTCAGCAGGGTGGACTTGCCTGCGCCGTTGCGACCTATCAGGCAGGCACGCTCCCCTTTTTCGATCTGAAACGTTACTTTTTCAAGCAGGAGGGGATTGCCAAATCCTATGCACACCTCACGCATGCCTATCATAGCCATGAATCAATCCCCCATGCCAGATGCTCACTACATTGTTCCTTAATTTCTTTTTGATCAAAACTATTCATAAATTTTCTTTGTTTACCCCTTTTTAAAATTCCGCAAGCCGATCAAGCGCTCTGTTATATCCGCTGATAACATTTTCCCATAAAAAGAATCTCATTTTTTTTGCCAGTCTGCTCTGAATTTCTTCATACCGCTTATAATCTGAAATTATCAAAAAAAGTTTTTCAATAAGATCTTGCCTGCTTTTATACAGAAAGTACTCATGAAACTCTTCAGGAAGTATTTCAGGATATGAAAGCCTGTCAGGCAAAAGTGGCACACATCCCATCAGCATTGCTTCTATCACGGAAATGCCGAAATTCTCCTGTATTGCAGTGCTTATAACAATTGCACCCCGTTTAAGCCATTTTTCATATTCTTCTCTTAAAGGTACATATCCGAACTGAAGTATTCTCTCCTTAAATTTCCTTTTCGCTTCTTTAAACTCTTCAGGAATCTTGCCGAAATTTTCTCCCATGAGCGCCAAATTAAAATCAAGCTCCATATTGTCTATCTCTTCAAGAGCGCTGAAAAACATTTTACAGTTTTTGTCAAACCCCCACCTGTGATTCCAGACAATAAGAGGAGGATTTGTCTGTTTTTCAACATCAGCATCCTTGTCAAACGGCAGAGTTATGCCAGGATAAAGCACCTCTGATTTTTTACGTATTTTATCTGCAATCCCTTCCGGCCTGTAGTCTCTTCCCCTTTTCAGAAACTCCGGCACGGCATTTAAAAAAGCATCCTTATGCATTTTTGAATTAAAAACAACCATGTCAGCCACAAGTGCAGTAGTGATGTTTATTATCCCCAACTGAAACGCCCCTTTATCTCCCGGTGGCTGCGGATAAGTTATCTGGTTTTCATGAAAATACGCCAGAACAGGCGGACATTTTGAACCGACAAGCGCTTTAAAATCAGCCAGGTTGAAAAGATCGGTCACAATAATACCGTCATATTTTTCAAGCCGCGGGATCTTGTTCACAATATGAAGCGCCGCTCCAAGCATACGCCAGCGCCAGTTTTCACCAGGCATGGTTATAATATCAATATCATGCGACGAATACGCAGCCAGTCCGTTCACAAAAAGTGAATGCGAACCTATACAGTATGTTTCTATAAAAAGATAATTCAGAACTGTTCACCGTAATTTTAAAACGAACTACCCTTTCGCAAGCGGACGGGGGTATTAAAAAGGTAATTTTTTTTGAAACGCCTCAAGGGACTCGGAAAAATATCGAACTACTTTTCAGCAACATTTTAGCTATTTGAACTGCAAAAGCAAGTATATTCTTCGGATTTTACTATAGAGAGCTTTAAGAATCGACCAGAGATTAGAAAATCTGTAACCGTTCACAGGCACTGCATATACACGTTTTCAGGGCAACCAACATAGGCAACACTATAGTTGATTGCCCTGAAAACGTGCATCTACAACACCTGCAAAAGCTTACCTGCAAAAGCTTACATGTTGGGAAACAACCTTGTTTGCTACCGGTTCTCCCCGTGAACGGTTATAAAATCTGTAACCGTTCACGGGAGAACCGGTAGCATAATAAGACTACTTCCCAACATGTAAGCTTTACAGGCGCTGTAGATGCACGTTTTCTCGGATAATCAACTATAGTTTGCTATGTTGATTATCTGAGAAAACGTGCATATGCAGTGCCTGTAAATGCTTACACAAATCTGACATAAATCTATGCGCATACTTGGGAAACTTTTATTATTACTTATTTTTCGTTTAACAAAGCTACACATCTCATCCAATTCCACATGAGTTACTGGAAGTTCTTTGAGAAAAGTCCTGTTAATTTCCTCTGACTTTTGATAGGCTCGATCCAATCAGACCAAAACAGTATCTTTTTTGACGTTGAGAACAAAAGGGATTCCCGTTATTCTAACATTTACCAATATCATTTTCAGATCAAAAAAACGGTATCGCGGTTTCTGAGAATGTCTTGTTAAGTCATTACACGAGCTATTGCATGAAAGGAAGCAGTAACCCAATGCAAAAAATTGCCATATATCCAGGTTCTTTTGATCCTGTTACAAACGGTCATCTTGATATTATTGAAAGGGGGCTTAAACTCTTCGACAAGATTATTGTGGCTGTATTGCATAATCCGTCCAAAGAATTTCTCTTTACTGTCAAAGAGCGCAAGCATATGATAGAGACGAGCTTGAAAGACTTTTCAGATGTTGAGGTAGATAGCTTTGACGGGCTTCTTGTGGATTATGCAAAAAAACGGAATGCACAAATAATATTGCGCGGAATGCGCGCCGTATCTGATTTTGAATATGAGTTTCAGTTAGCGCTGATGAACCGCAGGCTTAATCGGGAAGTTCAAACTGTTTTTCTTATGACCGGTCTTAGATGGATATTTACAAGCTCATCCATAATAAAGGAGGCGGCGCGTTTTGGCGGCAGTATCGACGGCATGGTACCGCCTGTGGCCAACCGGAAATTAAAAGAAAAATTCGGTTTTGTTTAGGAACGGGGACGAAATAACTTCCCCAACTATGCATCACAGCTTCAGGCCGCCTTTATCCGATCTCAAATCCCAAAAGCATCAAAATAGCCCGCTATTCCTTCAACTTTTGTGATTTGAGATCGAACAAATTCGACCCAAATCTGTGCGCCTACTTGTGGAAGTTATTTCGTCCCCGTTCCTTAATTCATGGGAAATAATAATGACTGTATCTCTTTCGCAAAATGCAAGACTTGTTATGGAAAAGCGGTATCTGAAAAAGGACCGCTATGGAAACATCAAGGAAACTCCGGAAGATCTGTTTGCAAGGGTAGCTAAAAGCATTGCCGCAGCAGATGCAATATTTGAGTCCGATGCTGATATTGAAAAGACAGAGAAAAATTTTTTAAAACTTCTTACCAGCATGTGGTTCTTGCCCAATTCTCCAACTCTTATGAATGCCGGTCGGCGTTTAGGGCAGCTTGCCGCATGCTTTGTTCTTCCTGTCGAAGATTCCATAGAAAGCATTTTTGAAGCCTTAAAACATACTGCGATGATTCATAAGAGCGGAGGGGGTACGGGATTTTCTTTTTCGAAAATCAGGCCTGAAAATGATGCAGTATTGTCAACAGCAGGTATTTCAAGCGGCCCTGTTTCATTTATCTCTGTTTTTGATGTAGCCACCGAGGCTGTTAAACAAGGAGGCGCCCGCAGAGGAGCAAATATGGGAGTTTTGCGGGTGGATCATCCCGATATCGCAACTTTCATTGAATCAAAAAATGATCCCGGTAAATTAAATAATTTCAATATATCGGTTGCCCTGACCAAAGCATTTATGGATGCAGTTGAAAAAAACTCCGATTATGATCTTGTCAATCCGCGAACAGGCAAGGTTGCGAAGCGTGTTTCCGCAAGGAATATATTTGGCATTATCGTCAACTCTGCCTGGCAGACCGGAGAACCGGGAATTATATTTATTGATCGCATAAATCGGAATAATCCGACACCTCTTCTTGGAAATATTGAAGCAACGAATCCATGTGGCGAACAGCCACTTTTACCCTATGAATCCTGCACGTTAGGTTCTATAAATCTTTCAAAAATGGTAACAGGAGACAGTCTTAATCTGAACCGGCTTAAAAGAACAGTTCATGATGCGGTTCATTTTCTTGATAATGTGATAGAGATCAATAAATATCCTCTTTCACGTATTGAAAAGATGAGTAAGTCGACCAGGAAAATCGGTCTCGGCGTAATGGGTTTTGCTGATATGTTGATAAAAATGGGAATACCATATGACTCCGATAAAGCGGTTTCCCAGGCAGAAAAAATTATGTCCTTAATTTTACAAGAATCCGGGGACGCATCAGCAGCTCTTGCCAAAAAGCGTGGAAATTTTCCATCGTACAAGGGGAGTATTTTTGATAACTCTTCAACTCCATATATGCGAAATGCAACTACCACTACAATTGCTCCAACAGGCACAATAAGTATCATAGCAGGCGCTTCAAGCGGCATAGAACCGATCTTTGCCGTAGCATATTCAAGACGCGTTCTTGATGGGAAATCTCTTTCCGAGATGCATCCGCTGTTTATCAAAATAGCTAAAAAAGAAGGATTTTACAGCAGGGAGCTTGCCGGCAGGATTGCAAAAACCGGTTCAGTTCAATCTGATGATACTGTTCCAAATATGATAAAGAGACTTTTCAAGACATCTCATGACATTTCACCTGAGCAGCATGTAAAAATTCAGGCTGCATTCCAGAAATATTCGGACAATGCTGTTTCAAAGACAGTCAATTTTCCAGCAGATGCTGCAAAAGAGAATGTTGAAAAGGTATATCTTCTTGCTTACAAAAATGGGTGCAAAGGTGTAACAATCTATAGATATGGGAGCCGGAAAGACCAGGTTCTGAGTATCGGCGGAGAAAAAAAGGAGTTTGCAAAGATTGCGCCCAGGCCAAGACCGGAACGTACAATGGGGATTACAGAACGTATCAAAACAGGGTGCGGCAATCTGTATGTTACAATAAATTCCGACAAAGATGGAATGTGTGAAGTTTTTGCTCAGATGGGTAAGACCGGGGGATGCGCATCATCCCAGATAGAAGCCACCGGTCGTCTGATATCTCTTGCTCTGCGATCAGGAGTAAAGATTGATGTCGTTATCCAGCAGCTTATAGGCATACGGTGCCCTTCTCCTTCATGGCAGAAAGGAAGAATAGTTCTTTCCTGTCCTGACGCGATTGCTCAGGTGCTGAAAAGTTTGACTAATTCGGATTTTGTTGAAAAAGGAATTGTGGCAGGTTTATGTCCGGAATGCGGCGGAGCAATATCACACGAAGAAGGATGTCTTGTTTGTCACTTGTGTGGATTTTCAAGATGTGGATAAATTTAGGGATTTAGGGATCATATGGAAGGAAGGATAGATGGGATAGATTAGGAGGCTACCAACTTAAAGCGGGACACTTTACGCCATTTTGGCTCTATGATAATTTCACAATCAAGCAAAATCTAAGGGGTTGCCAATTGATTGAATTTACAGGCTATCCCGCCTTATTTCGTCCATGCTCCTAAAGTGCTCGTAACCATTCAGGTTTAAGTTGCACTTTACCCGCAAGAGCCTTGTCGATAAGATTTATTGTTGTGTCCTTGTCTCTTGGCATTCTTGCTTTTATCGGAAGGTAGTTGGAAGCGTGATTTGCATGGAAGAGGCATTTTGAAAGGTTGGAGCCGGCTATCATAGTTCTTAACTCTTTTAGCATTTCATCAGGTTCAAGAAGTGAAAAGGAGCCGGATTTATAATCCTCATACATTGGAGTACCGGGAATAAGCATAAGGCTCAAGGCACCCACATGATCAGGATCTATTGCGGACAGCACTCTGGCTGTTTCATCGGCATGGATTCTGGAGCGCCTTCTGCCGGCAATGCCCAAAAGAACAGTAACGGAAAGTTTGATTCCCGCATCTCTTACTTTTCTTCCCATTAAAATCATATCGTGTGAAGTTGCGCCCTTGTTGATTTTTTCCAACGTAACGTTGTCGCCTGTTTCAAGACCCATATAGGCAATGCCAAGACCATGTGCTTTAAGCTCTTTCAGCTCATCAAGTCTCTTCATCTTCAGGCTTTTTGCATTGGCATATAGACCTGCCCGTGTTACCCATGGTAGCTTTTTCTCTATTTCTATCAGGATCTTCAGCAGCCTTTTCTGAGAAATAATCAGAGCATCTCCGTCACAAAGAAAGACCCTGCGTTGGCGCTTGCAGTAATTTGCCGCAAAAGCAATATCCTCCATAATAACTGAATCCGGTTTTATACGAAAACGCTCTCCCTTGTAAGCGCCGCAGAACGTACACTTGTTGCGTGAACACCCAACGGTTACCTGAAGAAGAATGCTGTTTGCCTCGCTCGGAGGTCTGATTATATTTCCCTCGTAATTCATATTAGTTATCACCTGAACGAAAACCCTGAAATATCTGATAAAACACATAATTATCAGGAGTTTCCAAAATGAGGATTTTTAAAAATTGAGCTGTTTTTACCGTATTCCTACTGTGATTTCTCCATATTTCATTGTTCTTGTGTTTTATCCTATAAAAGAACAGCCTGATGCAAAGTGATATTCTCCGACCCACTATCAGACTTTTCCAGGTCCGTATGAGGGCCACAAAAAGGCAATTTAAGACCGTTAAAATAACAATATAGCATTGCAATCCAACCCTGTTAAAATCTCAAATATTATTGTTTTTATTGGCAATCCAAGAAATAAACTTTTCAAATTTTGTAAAATATCAGTATCTGCCA
>JAUWOS010000076.1 GCA_030611985.1 Desulfobacterales bacterium
ACCTTCAAGTATAATTTCTCTGATCAACGATATTCCTGAGGTAATACGTAAAGGTATAGGCGATGTGAGTATTTTTGAATGAGAGGATATCCACGTAGGGGCGACCCTATGTGGTCGCCCAAAATAACAATGATATCGAAAAAGAAAATTTGATTAATAACGAAAATGTGCAACCACATAGGGATTGCCCCTACGGGTACATAAGATATTTTTTGAGCAAATTAATCTACCACGGAATTTAAACAGGATACCTTTTTTCAGGACAATCAACTATAGAGATTTGCGGCCATTATTATACTGGTTGCCCTGAAAATGTGCATATGCAGTGCCTGTGAACGCTTACAATTCCCTTATGAAGCAGTCCAAAGATAACCGGCAGAAAAACCTGAATTGACTATGCGGTTTGCAAGCTCTTTGACTGATGATTCCGCAAGGTATCTAAAAAAGGAAAATTTTTTCTCCCTGGCATAAACAGTGGATACTTTCCCTTTGATTCCACCCATACGTCCAGCCCATTCTATTGCATCTTCCAGGTTTCCAAGACGATCAACAAGTCCAAGACGTTTTGCCTCTTCTCCTGTAAAGATACGTCCATCAGCAAGCAATTCAACTTCGGACAGATTCATTTTTCTGCCTTTAGAGATGGCCGCTATAAATTGTTTGTGGATTTGATTTGAAAAATTCTGAAGGAGATCCCTTTCTTCTTCTGTCATATTTCGGACAGGAGATCCCATATCCTTGTATTTGCCGCTTTTAACAACAACAGGAACTAATCCAATTTTATGAAGAAGCTCCTGAAAATTTGTATATCCCATAACAACACCGATGCTACCGGTAATCGTGCCTGGATTGGCAACAATTCCGCTTGCTCCGGCAGCAATATAGTAGCCTCCGGAGGCCGCGACAGCACCCATTGAGGCTACTACTTTTTTTATACTTACTGTTTTTTCGACCTCTCTGAAAATCTCCTGCGAAGGTCCCACACCGCCTCCTGGAGAATCTATCCGAAGCACTATTGCCTTGACGGAATCATCCTCGCGGAAGCGTTTAAGTTCATGGATTATACTCTGGGTTTCTGCAATAACTCCTGTTATTTTTATAATGCCGACTTTTTCTCCACTGATTTTATGCAGATCGGCAAAATCAGAGTTCTTTACACCAAATAGAAGCAGCAAAGATATTGCTATCATCGCAGCAGCAGCTAAAGATGAAAATGTCAGAATAAAAAAAAGATATGGATGTTTACGGGAGAACATATTTTATTATATTAATTGTAAGCGTTCACAGGTGCTGCATATGCACGTTTTCAGGGCAACCAACATAGCAAATCTATAGTTGATTGCCCTGAAAACGCACATCTACAGCACCTGTAAAAGCTTACATGTTGGGAAGTAGCCTTGTTGTGCTATCGATTCTCCCGTGAACGGTTACTATTAATAATATTATTTCTCATTCAACTTATCCTGAAGATTCTCGCGCAATATTTCTCCAAATGTTGAAGTTGCCGGCTTCATGTTATTCACGTAATTGTTAAGAAGACTCTTTTCATCATCAACTTCAAGTTGCTTGATTGAAAGACCGATTCGTCTTTCGTCTCCGTTAATATTCATGATTCTGGCAGTTATGACATCGCCTACATTGAATTTTCCTACAGGAGTTTTTATTTTTTCATTACTGATCTCAGATACATGCACAAGTCCTTCTATTCCTTCTTCCAGTTCAATGAAAACTCCAAAATCAGTAATATTCGTGACCGTACCTGTTATCTTTTTCCCAATATCATAGCGCTGTGCTACAGTTTTCCATGGATCCGGCTGCAGTTGTTTGATGCCCAGAGAGAACCTTTCATTTTGCTTTTCAATATCAAGAACTATAGCCTGTATTGTATCCCCTTTTTTGTATATCTCAGACGGATGTTTTATACGCTTTGTCCAGGAGATATCTGAGATATGTATAAGTCCATCAATGCCTTCATCTATGCCGACAAAAATGCCAAAATCAGTTATGTTTTTGATTTTGCCCTCAATAGTTGTGCCGACAGGATACTTTTCACTTATTACATCCCATGGATTTGGAACAACCTGCTTCATGCCAAGGGAGATACGTCTGTTCTCAGGTTTTATATCAAGCACTACGGCATCAACCATCTCTCCCACAGAAACAATTTTGGAAGGATGGCGAACCTTGCGAGTCCATGACATTTCAGAAACGTGAATCAGACCTTCGATGCCATCTTCCAGTTCCACAAAAGCGCCATAATCAGTCAGGCTTACAATCTTTCCGGTTACGCGGGAACCCACAGTGTATTTTTCCGCAGCAGTCAGCCAAGGATCTTGTGCAAGTTGTTTCATGCCCAATGAAACTCTTTCTCTTTCAATATCAAAATTAAGAACTTTTACAGTTATCTTATCGCTGACTGAAAAAAACTCGGAAGGATGTTTAACGCGTCCCCATGAAATATCTGTAATATGGAGAAGACCATCTATGCCACCAAGATCAACAAATACACCGTATTCGGTAATATTCTTTACCGCTCCTTCAATGACTTTTCCTTCATGGATGGATTCTATTGTTGCAGTTTTTTTAGATTCACGTTCCTCTTCGAGAATAGCCCGTCTTGATAAAACTATGTTACTTCGCTTCCGATTGTATTTTAAGATTTTAAAGGTAAATTTCTTTCCAACCAGCTCGTCAAGATTGCGAACAGGACGTAAATCTGCCTGCGAGCCCGGCAAAAAAGCCTGAACCCCGATATCCACAGAAAATCCGCCTTTTACACGAGTTAAAATAGTGCCTTCAATAATTCCTTCCTCGTCATAAGTTTTTTTGATATCTTCCCATATCTTTACTTTGGCGGCCTTTTCTTTGGAAAGGATGACGCGCTCTTCTTCTTCGTCCCAATATTCGATCATTACCTCTGCGCTGTCTCCAACCTTGGCGTTTACATTGCCCTCGCTATCCTTGAATTCTTGAGTCCGTATTCGGCCCTCTGATTTGTAGCCGACATCAACAAGCACATAATCCTTGTCAACAGCAATTATTTTGCCGATGACAATCTCTCCTTCTGCGAAACGCTTAAAGCTTTCTTCGTACATATCCATCAAGCTTTCCATAGTGTCGCCGGAGTTTTGAACATCTTCCAGTGATTTATCGTCAGCAGATGTACTAAATTCCAATTCTTCATTTTGCTGCGCAACTGTTGTTTCAAGCAAATCTTCTTTGTTTAACTGTTCGGTTGCATCGTTTGTGACTAAATTTTCCATTAAAAAAAACTACCCCCTTGGCCCATTCTTATATTTTACCTGAAAAAGCATAATTTTCTTTATATATCATATTTTTTGTAAAAAACAACAATTATTTGTAATAGTTCGGCCATAAAGATACTAAGTCACCAGAATTATAATATAATTTGCTTAAAAAATTCATAATTTACGAATCCTTCAATCCTTCAATCCTTCAATTCCTAAATTCCTAAATCCCTAAATAAGACAGCATCAGTTTTATTACATCTTCAGTAAAAAGATTGGTGGAATCTATTATTATTGCATTATCAGCCGGTTTTAATGGAGCCAGACTTCTTGTGCTGTCATTTTCATCCCGACGTTTGATATCCATATCAACTTCTTCCAGAGTCTGAGAAGTTTTCGATGTTAGTTCTTTGTAGCGTCTGAGAGCCCTTGTTTTGTGAGAGGCATCCAAAAAAAACTTTACATCAGCATCGGGGAATACAACGGTGCCCATGTCGCGCCCTTCGAATACAAGTTTTTTCTCTCTTGCCATGTCTCTTTGAATATCCAGAAGATACTTTCTTACAACCGGTCTTGCGGAAATTGTTGAAGCGAGCATTGTTATTTCGGGTGTCCGGATTTTATCCGTAATATCTGAATAATTTGATAAAAGACGTTGACTTTTTTCACCTTGTACAAATTTCAGATTCAGGCCGCTGCATAGCTTTTCAAGTCCGATATCATCATTTTGGCTCAAGCCTGCTGATTGTGCTTCAAATGCAACACCTCTATAAAGAGCGCCTGTATCAACATATCTGTAACCAAGACGATCTGCAAGAATTCGGCTTACAGTGGTTTTGCCGGCGCCGGCCGGGCCGTCTATTGTAATAATGAGAGGTTTCATAAAATCACCTTCTCAATAGCCTTTATAAAACGAACATTTTCCTCGGCAAGTCCGACATTAACTCTGATATATTCAGGATATCCATATGATCTCATGGAACGTATAATAACACCTTGTCTGAGCATGTTTTCAAAAACTTCATCAGCATCTTTTTTAACATCTATGAGAAAAAAGTTTGCCTGTGTTGGAAAATATTCAATTCCGAGCCTGTCCAGAGCATTATGCAAAAAATCCAGACCCTCATGAACCATGTTTATGGTCTTTTTTAAGAAAACCTCATCTTCAAGGGCTGCGCATGCTCCAATCTGAGCCAGCAAGCTTGCATTAAATGGCTGTCTCACCCTGTTCAGCAAACCTGTTATTTCTTCCGGCATAATGCCATAGCCGATTCTAAGGCCGGCCAGGCCATATGCCTTGGAAAAGGTGCGAAGTGTAATCAGGGCTCTGTCGGAATCAAGATAATTGACACTGTCCAAGAAATTTTCATCCCGTACAAATTCGATATACGCTTCGTCTACTACAATAATGACCCGTTGAGGAATATCTTTTAGAAAGCTTTCAAAATCTTTTTTTGATACAACTGTTCCTGTAGGATTATTGGGATTACACACAAAAACCATTCGTGTTTTGGGGGTAATTCTTTCTTTAATCCCATCCAGGTTGATTGAAAGTGATTTTAAGGGAATATATACAGATGCTGCTCCGGAACAGCGGACCATTATATCGTACATAAGAAATGATGGCTGCGGCAAGATCGCCTCATCGCCGGGTTGAAGAAACAAACGGGCAAGCATTCCAATAATTTCATCGGAACCATTTCCCAAAACTATATTTTCAGGTCTGACTTCCAGCTTTTCTGAAATTCTTTTTATAAGATCGTGGCCACTTCCATCAGGGTAGCGATTAAGTTTTTCTATAGCGCATCGGATAGCTTCTGCTGCCATTGGAGAGGGACCCAGAGGGTTTTCATTGGAAGCAAGTTTTATGGAATTGCCGATACCATATTCTCTTTCAAGTTCTTCGAGAGGTTTTCCGGGAGAATATGGTTTTATTGATAATATATGGTCCGGGATTGATAAGTTCATAGTATAGAATTTCCATTTTACGCTTAATGAATTCAATATGATAGGATAAATGGTAAGCGTTCACAGGCACTGCATATGCACGTTTTCAGGGCAACCAACATAGCAAATCTATAGTTGATTGTCTAAGAAAACGCACATCTACAGCACCTGTAAAAGCTTACATGTTGGGAAGTAGCCTCGTTGTGCTACCGATTCTCCCGTGAACGGTTACGCTAATTTAATGCTTTTGAGATTTGGCAAAAGCGACTTGAAGTTATGATGCATAGTTGATGAAGTTATTTTGTCCACGTTCCTGAGATTGCTTTCTTTTTTAACTCAAAAGTGTACTCGAACAGGAGTTTTATTCAGGCGATAGCTATCTATCTATCCTCTTTACCTTATAAACAAACCCTACCTTTTTGATGGCTGAAATAATTTTATGTAAATGTTCAGCATCTTTTACTTCTATCGTTAAAAAACAAATAGCGCTTTTATTTTCCAGAATTTCTGTTTTTAACCCAAGTATATTGGCGCCATTTTTGGTAATATTAGCCGCTATATCGGCCAGCAAACCCACTCTGTCATGGCAACTAATGCAAATTTTAACAGGGTATGTTTCCGTAGCATTCTTATTCCACTCCACATCAATTTGTCTTTCCGGATTCATTTTCAGGGCATTTACACAACCTGTTCGGTGAACTGTGACTCCATAACCTTGCGTAATATAGCCCGTTATAAAATCTCCGGGAATCGGCCGACAACACTTGCCAAATTTTATAAGAATATCATCAACGCCGCTTACTATTACACCAGCTCTATGTTTCTTTTTCCGTACATGGCTGATTATTCTGCCAAGAATTGATTCATTTTCTTCTTTCGGTTCAGGCTTTGGGGTGACTTTTCGTATAATTTGGAGAGGGGTGATTTTGCCATAACCGACGTTTGCAATAAGATCATCTACTGTTTTGAATCCAAAATGCTCTACCGCTTTTCCCATTTCTTCTAATTTTAACAAGGCGTTAAAATTAAGACGGTATTTCCTGAAAGATTTTTCACACATCTCCCGGCCAAGCGTGATACTCCGCTCTTTTTCCTGAATCTTAATCCACTGTCTTATTCTGGAACGGGCCTTGACTGTCTTGACAAAATTCAGCCAGTCCTTGCTCGGATGATGATTTTTTGTCGTTATAATTTCAACTATATTTCCAGTATGTAATTCATTTTTCAAAGTAGACAAGCGTCCGTTTATTTTGGCTCCGGTACACTGATTTCCCACTTCGGTATGGATCGTATAAGCAAAATCTATGGGAGTGGCGCCTCTGGGAAGCGATTTTATCTCTCCGTCAGGTGTAAAAACATAAACCTCATCGGGAAAGAGATCTATGCGCACATTTTCCAGAAATTCATCCGGATTCCTGAAATCCGCCTGGTTCTCAACAAGATTCTGAATCCAGGCAAAAGTCTTACTCATATTCTCATCAATGCTCTTTCCTTCCTTATAGCTCCAGTGAGCGGCAATCCCGGATTTGGCAACCCTATCCATATCTCTTGTCCTGATCTGAATCTCTATGCGTTCACCAACAGGCCCTATAACTGTTGTGTGCAATGACTGATACATATTATGCTTCGGAACTCCGATATAATCCTTGAATTTTTTGTCTACCGGCTTCCACAGGGCATGTATAAGCCCCAGAGCTTCATAGCATTGTGGTATCCTATCAAGAATTATCCTAAACCCAATAATGTCATAAATATCTTCAAATGCGAGATTTTGCTTAATCATTTTTTGATATATGCTGTAAAAATTCTTGTATCTGCCCCGTACCTCACATTCCAGATCAGCTTCATTCATCTTCTTTTCAATATAGTCTTTTACGGTTTCAAGATACTTCTCTCTCCCCTCTTTATCCTCACTGACAAGACTTTCTATCCTTGAATACTCTTCTGAATCAAGATACTTGAATGAGCTATCTTCCAACTCCTTTTTTATCCAGTAAATACCAAGACGCGCTGCAATAGATGCATAAATATCAAGAGTTTCCTGCGCTATCTTTCTTCTTTTACTCTCTTTATGGAATTGCAATGTTCTCATATTGTGAAGTCTATCAGCCAGCTTGATTAGTATGACCCGAATATCATCCGCCATGGCGAGGATCATCTTTCTGATGCTCTCTGCTTGACGCGTCTGTGAACTGTCAAAGGTGAGACCACTCAATTTGGTTACTCCGGACACTATATGTAAAACTTCAGGTCCAAACATATTCTTTATTTCATCGGGAGTCGCATAGGTGTCTTCAATCACATCGTGTAAAAGCCCTGCGGCAATACTGATGCTATCAAGTTTCATATCTGCGAGAATACCTGCCACTTCAAGCGGATGAGAAAGGTATGGCTCCCCAGAAAGTCGCATCTGTCCATCGTGAACCCTGGCAGAAAAAATATAGGCACGATCTACAATATCCAGTTCCGCATCAGGATGATTCTCAGTAATTTTGTCGATTATATCGTTTATTCGAATCATTTATTCTTCCTCGACAGTCCCAAGTTTTCGTAACTCATTGAAATCATTAATAGCGACAAAATCAAAGAAAGATTTCCGAAACCAATGATTTCAATAGGTTATCGGATTATCGTTCAGAAGCTTTGGAGAACTTAGGACTGTAGAGATTCTTCTCATTCGGTTTAAAAAATGGTAACTGTTCACGGGAGAACCGGTAGCATAACAAGGCTACTTCTCAACATGCAGGCGTTGCGGGCAGGTCGGACAAAGGCAGCCTGAAGCTGTGATGCATAGTTGAGGAAGTTATTTCGTTCACATTTCTTAATATGCCTTGGCAAATATTACCCGCCCACAGCCAGGCCTGCCGCAATAAATACACTTTCCTTTTTCGGTTCCGGTGATAAGTGAAACGCATCGAATCGTAACGCTAAGCTCTTCTTTTATTTTTAACTCACACTCACCTGATCCACACCAGCATGCTGATGCAAATCCACCGTGAATCTCCGGCTTTTTCTGATTTTCAGGGGTAAAAAATTCATAGAATTCTTTGTTGTCATCAATTGCAAACGTATGTTCTTTCCTGAACAATAAAGCGTTCTCAAAAAGGGTGTCTTGTATTTCATCCAGAATGTTTGTTACTTCTCTAACAAAACAATCTCTTTTAAATGAAATTTTGTCTTTATGTCCCTTATCTCTCCTTCCAACATAGACAGAATTATCAGCAATATCTCTTATACCGATTTCAACCCGCAAAGGTATACCCTTCTTGATCCAGTCCCATCCTCTTGCACCTCCGATGTCACGTTGATCTATCTCCACTTCAAGTTTGCGGCGACCGTAAAATATTTCTCTCAGTTCTTTTGCCAGGCTTTCTGTAAACTCCATAACCTTTGACCTGTCATCGGTTTTTTTAATTATAGGCATAAGAACTACGTGTGAAGATGCGATTTTTGGAGGAAGCACAAGACCATCATCATCGCTATGAGTCATTATAAGTCCTCCGATAAGGCGGGTAGATACACCCCACGAAGTTGTCCATGCATATTCCTCTTTTTCTTCGGCGGACTGAAACTTTATTTCTGACGCCCTGGCAAAATTCTGTCCTAAAAAATGTGATGTACCTGACTGAAGAGCTTTTCTGTCTTGCATCATCGCCTCAATACAAAAGGTGTCAACAGCCCCTGGAAATCTCTCCAAAGGTGTCTTTTTCCCCCTGATCACAGGCATAGCCAGATATTCTTCGACAAGCTTTGCATATATATCAAGCATCAAATGGGTGCGCTCGACAGCTTCTTCTTTTGAGGCATGTGCTGTATGTCCTTCCTGCCACAAGAATTCACTGGTCCTTAAAAATATTCTGGTACGCATTTCCCACCTGACCACATTTGCCCATTGATTGATCAGTATTGGAAGGTCTCTATAACTGCTAATCCACCTTGAAAACGAATCTCCAATAATTGTTTCGGAAGTGGGTCGCACTACCAGGGGTTCACTGAGTCTTCCTGCCGGCACAAGACGATTGTCAGGTCCTTTTTCAAGTCTATGGTGTGTTACAACTGCGCATTCCTTTGCAAAACCTTCAACATGCTCCGCCTCTTTTTCCAGAAAGGAAAGAGGGATAAAAAGAGGAAAATAAGCATTTTTAATCCCTGCCTCCTTGAACATATCATCAAGTATATTTCTTATGTTTTCCCAAATAGCATAACCCCACGGTTTTATAACCATGCAGCCTCTTACTGGAGATTTTTCAGCTACATCCGAAGCTTTAATCACCTGCTGATACCATTCCGGATAATCTTCAGATCTTGTCGGAGTTATTGCGGTTTTTGTCTTTTTTTTCATACCTGCACTTCCTTTTCTAACAAGTTCTTATACCAGCATGCAAACTCGAACATACCTCTGGACTTTTCATCGTTGTTGATCATTCCAAGACAGATGTCAAGCACTCCCCTTCCATATTCATTGCTGTACTCTTCAATCTTTTGTGCCTGCAAAAACTCCCTTACAAGCATTTGAGTTGTCCGCTTTGTTTTATCTGTTCTGATATCTATTGGATCCTTTGGCTCTTGAAAAGGATCCCACCCATCATATCCTTTTTTCAAAATATGCTTCCGTCGTCGTGGAGACATGTTGTCTAAAATAGCTTTTTTCCTTCTTTCCTCTTCTTCAGGTGAAATCTTAGTCATTTACTATTTCCTCTTTTTCTTTTGCGCTATCCTCTTTGTCCGTAATTCCAAGATATTCTTCAGAATAATCGGTAAGGATGGCCATGGATAACGGTACAAGCATATCCCCCAGTTTTGTATATCCGGATTTAATTTCTTTCACAAATTCAGAGGATATTTCGTAAAGTTTGTTTTGAATTATATCCAGCTTAACCGTAGGATACTGTTTGCCTTCAACAAAGCCCGACTTTCCGCAGGTATGCCCGACCCCTCCTATAGATTGCGGTATTCCGTAAAGCCTGCACGTTATTGGCCGATACTCATAAAAGCTACACTTATCCTCTTCGTTAAGAAGAGGGCACCTTATGTGTGCCATTGCTATTTCCGTAAGTATTTCATCCTCTTTCTTTCCGGTCTTCAGATCTTCGCTTGCCTTTTTCTTAATCCTGTGTACTTCCCGATCAGCTACATTAGATTTATCAATTAGCTCGTTTTTTTCTTTTCCCTTAAAAGCCTTTTTAAAATGATAATTTATATATAGCGCTTCGATCAAGGTAAGATCAAATAAAGCATAACAGCAGGCAGAACATCCCGTTTTGCATTTTACACTTTCCGAATATTCTTTTTTTACGCGCTCGAATGCCCCATCTGCCATTGCCAAAACTTCTTCATACTTTTTAAAGAAGGGTGTAAAATTTATATCCATAGTTTAACTCCTCCGAACGTTTCACGTGAAACATTATTTTCGTAACTTCTCAAAAAATTCTGGTGGCTACCAACTTTGGGCGAGCCTTAAGGAACGTGGAC
>JAUWOS010000172.1 GCA_030611985.1 Desulfobacterales bacterium
GCATATGCACGTTTTCAGGACAACCAACATAGCAAATCTATAGTTGATTGTCCTGAAAACGCACATCTACAGCACCTGTAAAAGCTTACAGGTTGGGAAATAGCCTTGTTGTGCTACCGATTCTCCCGTGAACGGTTACGAGTACATCAACATCTGAAAATGTAAATTTATTCTTGAACAAGTCCTAAAGTCTTGACAAAGATAGTTATATTTGTGTAATTAAACAATGAAAAGACTTTATTGTGCTATTCTTGCAAAACAAGCAAAACTCAACAAAGCTACTTCACCAACATGTAAGTTTTTTCGATTTATACCCTACTTTGAAACTTTGAACAAAGAAACATGGCAAAAGGATATAAAATTGCATATTTCATACAAATCCACAATGAACCAAAACAAGCTATTCAAGGAATCTAATTTGATACACTTACGTATTATTATTCTGCCGGCTTTACTATTATTTATTTTGAGCGGATGCATACAATCTTGGTATAACACTTCAATTTCACATGATAAAAATCCTGTGCCATATGAAACAAATTCTTCTGCTGCTATAGAGCCAATTGAAAAAATCAATAATACAAGCCAAGAATCTGTACGGGTTACTCCTTTCAGTCTCGACAATCCTCCCTCAAATACGGCCTCAGATACGGCCTCAGATACGGAAAGTAAAATTAAAGATTTTATGACAAATAATGCGGAAAAGCAAGAAGGTGAAATGGATAAAAACACTTTTCCCGCTAAAAAGATACAACCTTTTCTGGATGAAGCACTCGAATTTTGCGAAACATCACAGGATTTTTGGCAAAAAGGAGAACTTGAAAACGCTATCGAAGCGCTGGATCAAGCTTATTCTCTAATTTTGGAAGTGGATAATTATGACGAACCAAAGTTAATGCAGCAGAAAGAAGACTTGCGTTTTATGATTTCAAAACGCATCCTTGAGATCTACGCTTCTCGCAATATTGTTGTAAACGGAAATCACAATGCCATCCCCATGGTGATGAATAAATATATCCAGGCGGAAATCAACCTCTTTAAGGGTAAAGAGAGAAAATTTTTCATCAAATCATACAAAAATTCAGGTAAGTTTCGCCCGCATATAGTAGCAGCCCTCAAAGAAGCCGGTCTTCCTGTTGAATTATCATGGCTCCCGCTTATCGAAAGCGGGTTCAAGGTAAATGCGCTTTCAAAAGCCAGGGCTCTTGGACTCTGGCAGTTCATACCGTCAACCGGTTATAAATTCGGTCTTAAACGTAATATGTGCGTTGATGAGCGGCTTGATCCCATCAAATCAACAAAAGCTGCAATTGCATACCTTAAGGAGTTGCATCAGATTTTTGGTGACTGGACAACGGTTCTGGCAGCCTATAACTGCGGAGAAGGTAGAGTATTGCGCGTAATACGGAACCAAAATGTCAATTACCTTGATAACTTCTGGGATCTGTATGAACGGCTTCCCCGTGAAACCGCCAGATATGTTCCTAAATTTATGGCTACTCTTCACATACTCAATAATCCGGAAAAATACGGACTTGATTTAATAGATGTCGATCTACCCTTAAAATATGAAACAGTAACAATATCAAAACAAGTACATCTTAAGGACGTAGCTAAAAAAATCGGCACAACGGAAAAAATACTGAAAAAGCTTAATCCCGAACTCCGTTACAACATATCACCTCAAGATAAATATTCTCTCAGAGTCCCCCCAGGCAAAGATGTTTTGCTGCTCGCAAGTCTGGATGAAATACCTGCTTCATCACCACCAAGACGGGCATTTACAAAACATAAAGTAAAACCCGGCGAAACCCTTTCCACTATTGCCCAGCGATACCATAGTAGTATAAAAAGAATTGCCGGAGCAAACAACCTGCACAAATACAACTACATAGTTGCTGGGAAAATACTTAAAATACCTCAAAAGGGAACAATTATATCCAAGCCAAAAAAACAAAGTAAACCAAAATATAGAAAAGTATCAGAGCATGTTGTAAAAAGCGGTGATTCTCTCTGGATTATTGCCAGGCGTTTTAATACTACAACGAAAAAACTTCAGGCGTTAAACAATCTTTCAAGTACAAAACTTAAAATAGGACAAATATTAAAGATACAAGAATACAGCGATAAAGTTTCAACAGATAACAGCTTAAAAATATATCAGGTAAAACGTGGGGACAGCCCTTTTCAAATCGCAAAGCTGCACAATATGCCGCTGAAACGCTTTTTACGTGCAAACCGCTTAACACCCAGATGTAAAATATATCCAGGACAAAAACTTTATATTGAATAAAAGTTTTTCATAAGATTTAAGTTCAGGGAATGCTACCATTTTTGTATATTTATATTCCCCTTAAGGCATTAATGTATAAGACTCTACAGTCCTAAGTTCTCCGAAGTTTCTGAATCAGAATTCAATAACCCATTGAAATCATTGGTTTAGAAAATCTTGCTTCGATTTTGTCACTATTAATGATTTCAATGGGTTACGAAAACTTAGGACTGTCGAGTATAAGAGAATAATCTTTAAAAAACGTAAATATTCGGTCAACCACTTCTATTGTTATTTCAATAAGTTACAATAGGTAATTATGAGCATATCGAACATTATTACGTGATTATATTTACATGTTCCAAAAGATTTATTTTTTAATCTATTGAAATTATTATTATATTAAAATATGTATTATTTGTTTTGAGATTTAACCCATATATACAGTGTCAAAAAACACCACATAACATATTGAAATTAAAGAAGAAGGGGTTAGCCGAATATTTACTAAAAAACTTTGGTTTATCAATTAGCACGCCGAAGGCGTACCATCGATCTTAAATCTTAAATCTTAAATCTTAAATCTTCAACAGTCATACAGGTTGATTTTTTCACAAAACTACCTGTTTATATTTTCTGTGAGCTTCTATGAGCTTTGCAGAACCTGCGCCACAGCTAATGATCGACCGCATTGCTTCTTCCACCGACACATCCACCTGATGAACGAATTTCCCTTCAATATGAAAAATATTACCTGAAGTAGGATTCGGTCCTGTGGGAACAAATACCGTGTAGCTTCCATCTGAATGTTCATCAGTTATAAATGCCGTCATCAAAGTTTCGCTTCTAAAGATCTGAATAAGAGCCACAGAAGAGAAAGGAACTTTTTTGCGCCCAAAAAATTGTATTACTATTTCTTTGATCGTAGAGTAACCTGGAGCAAACTTAAGAATTGAATTTTCCAGGCTGATGTGAATAAATGTACCAATTTTTGTCTTTACAATGACGCCGACAAAAAAACAGAGTATTATAATAACAGCCACGGCAAGCAAATCGGCTAATATCTTGTTAACGTCGGATTTTACCAGGATAAGATTTGTTACCGGATGAATTACACGTGTAACTACATTAAATATCCATTTAAAAGCAAAAGCCAGAATGGCAACCGGAAGGATTACCGTCAAACCTCCAAGAAATGAGGTTTTAATAAACGATTTGATTCTACTCATTTAATCAAACTCCTGTTTTTATTTCAAAAAGCCGTCCAAGAATACTCACTGTTTGCTACCCAACATGTAAGCGTTCACAGGTGCTGTGAACGCTTACCGAGAACTTTTGGGGCACCAGCGTAATGCGTGGAAATTTTCCAATCGGGCTCTCATCTACCAGCAGCGTGCAGCCATAGGCTTCCTCCAGCGCCTGAAAAGTAAGCACCTCATCCGGCCGTCCCAGACTTACGATTTTTCCATTGTTGATCAAAAGTAAATGGTCGCTGTACATAGCCGCAAGATTTATGTCATGCGATACCATTATAACCGTAATACCCTTTTCCTCCTTCAACCTTTCCATCAAATCCATCACCCGGATCTGATGAGCAAGATCTAGAGATGCTGTCGGTTCATCAAGAAGAATGATCCGGGAATCCTGGCAGATTGCCCTTGCGATAAACACCCGCTGCTTTTCTCCTCCGCTCAACTGATCAAGTCTGCGATGAGATAGATGCTCTATCTCTGTAAAAGCCATGGCATGCTTTGCAATTTTTATATCCTTCTCTCCCTCCAGCCCGAGCAAACCAAGGTAGGGAGAGCGCCCCATAAGCACCAGCTCACTTACCGTAAAAGGAAAATCCTCCTGAACCATTTGCGGAACAAAAGCAATGTTTTTTGCCAGAATCTTTCTAGTATATGACAGGATAGAACAACCCAGGATCTTCAGTTGACCTCTTTGAGGTTTTATGATTCCCGAGATAATCTTCATCAGGGTGGTTTTTCCTGAACCATTGGGTCCGATTATGATGAAAAAGTCACCTTTTTGGATAGAAAAGGAAATATCTTTCAAAACAGGATCGTTCCCATAGGAATAGCTCAGATTTTTTATATCAATCGCTACACTCATAGCTCGTTACTCGTTATTGGTCGCCTAGTTTCTGGTGACTCGTTGCCGGCTGCTCGCCACTCATCGTTTTACTCTTTCAGTGTAAGCGTTCACAGGCACTGCATGTGCACGTTTTCAGGGCAACCAACATAGCAACACTATAGTTTATTGCCCTGAAAACGCACATCTACAGTACCTGTGAACGCTTTTAATTCAAAATTCAAAACCAAAAACTCAAAATCGTATCTGAACGGGGTTTTGTTTAGGCAATAGTTACATCTCGCGAGAAACCAATGGCAAAAATAGATGCTTTTTTCAAATTAATGAATGAACAGGGAGCTTCAGATCTTCATCTTGTTGCAGG